>NZ_JBFBJB010000023.1:0-144357 GCF_040685895.1 Streptomyces sp. NPDC088124
GGTGTCGAGGTCGCGCAGAAGGACTTCTCCGGGTCGGGCAACACCGTCGACCACGTCGGGCACGGCACGCACGTGGCGTCGACCGCCGCGGGCTCGGGAGCCAAGTCCGGCGGGAAGTACAAGGGCGTGGCGCCCGGCGCGAAGATCCTCGATGCCAAGGTGCTCGACGACGAGGGGTCCGGCGAGGACTCCGGCATCATCGCGGGCATGGAGTGGGCCGCCGACCAGGGTGCGAGGATCGCCAACCTCAGCCTCGGCGGCCCGGACACGGTGGAGCACGATCCGCTGGAGGCGGCGGTCGACCGGCTCTCCGCCGAGAAGAACATCCTCTTCGTCGTCGCCGCGGGCAACGAGGGCCCGCTGGACGAGACCATCGGCTCGCCGGGCAGCGCGGCCTCCGCGCTCACGGTCGGGGCGGTCGACCGCACGGACGCGATCGCCGACTTCTCCAGTGTGGGGCCGACGGCCGACGGGTCGCTCAAGCCCGACATCACGGCCCCCGGTGTGGACATCGTGGCGGCAAAGGCGGCGCAGGGCCAGTTCGGTGATCCGGCCGCCGACGGATACGTGTCGATGTCGGGTACGTCGATGGCGACCCCGCATGTGGCGGGGGCCGCCGCGATCCTCGCGCAGCAGCACCCCGACTGGAGCGGGCAGCGGATCAAGCAGGCGCTGACCGCCTCCGCGAAGCCGGGCACCGGCCTGACGCCGTTCCAGCAGGGCACCGGCCGCGCGGATGTCGCCAAGGCGATCACGCAGAGTGTGGTGAGCGAGCAGACGTCGGTGAACTTCGGTCTCCAGCAGTGGCCGCATGCCGACGACAAGCCGGTGACCAGGCAGGTCACCTACCGCAACACCGGTACCAAGGCGGTCACCCTCGACCTGTCGCTGGAGACCACCGGCCCCCGGGGCAAGCCCGCCCCCGCCGGCTTCTTCACCACGGGCACCGGCCGGGTCACCGTCCCCGCGGGCGGCACCGCGCGCGTCGGCCTCACCGCGGACACCCGGATCGGCGGGAGCCTGAACGGCACGTACACGGGCGTCCTGGTCGCCAAGGCCACCTCGGGCGGACAGCGCGTCCGTACCACCTTCGCCGTCCTGCGCGAGGCGGAGGCGTACGACCTGACCCTGAGGTTCCTCGACACCAAGGGCAGGCCCTCGCAGTCGGGTGCCACGGTCTTCGGCCACGACCTCGACTTCTGGGAGGACGGGTACGACACCGACGGCGACGGCGTCATCAGGAAGCGGGTGCCGAAGGGCACGTATCTGATCGAGGCTCCGGTCGAGACCCCCAAGGGGACGAAGGCCGATCCCGACGTCGCGCTGATGGTGCGGCCGAAGATCTCGGTGACCAAGAACTCCACGGTGACTTTCGACGCCCGTAAGGCGAAGCCGGTGAAGATCACCGTGCCGGAGTCGGCCACGAGCACCGAGGTGTACGCGCGCTACCACCTGAACACGCCGGACCACCTCTACGCCAACGCCCTGACGCTCGGTTCCTTCGAGGGCTTCCGCATCGGCCAGGTCGGCCCCGCGCTGCCGGCGGGGCAGTTCGGCTCACAGGTGGGCGGCACCTGGCAGAAGGGCAGCACCAGCTACAACCTCCTCTACGCGCGCACCGGTTCGCTCCACACCGGCTTCACCCACAAGGTCGTCAAGGGCGAACTGGCCCAGGTGAACCTGAAGATCGGCGCCTCCGCCAAGAACCGCAAGGGCCTGATCAGCCCGACCTGGGAGATGGAGTCGGGAGACGGGTACCAGACGGTCACCAGGCCGTTCGCCCTGCCCGCCACGGCGAAGACATACCTCTCCGCGCCCAAGGGGGTCGCGTGGTGGTTCAACGTCGGGTAGAGCAGCGGCGGCGGACCGGACCTGGATGTCCTCCTTGAGGAGAGCGCTCCCCGCTTGTACCTGCCGAAGAAGTCGTACGAACGGACCTTCAACGTCGGTGTGTTCAGTCCGAAGGTCGACTCCTCCAACGGGGCTTGGCGACAGGGGAACGAACTGAACTTCTGCGTACCGGAGTTCACGGACGGTGCCGGGCACACCGGCAATTCGGTGACGACGAAGCAGCGCATGGTGATCTCCGCCGGCGGCAAGAAGCTCGTCGACGCCAAGGCTCCGCTCTGCGAGGAGATCGACGGGCTGCCCGCGAAGTCCGCCGTCTACCGGATCAGCACCGAGGCCACCCGTTCCACCAAGGTCGCGGGCGTCACCACCCGCCTCGCCGCCGCCTGGAGCGTCACCTCCAAGAAGCCCTCCGGTGACGACGTCTCGACGCTTCCGCTCTCCACAGTCCGCTTCGCGCCGAAGCTCAGCCCGGCGAGCACCGCCCCGGCGGGCAGGAAGTCCACGGTGCCGCTGACCGTCCAGGGCCCGGCGGCGAAGGGCTTCAAGTCCCTCTCCGTGCAGGTGTCCTACGACGGCGGCAAGAAGTGGTCCAAGGCGCCGGTCACCACCAAGAAGGGGGAGCGGACACTCTCCCTGAGCCACCCGAAGAACGCCACCTCCGTCTCGTTCAAGGCGAAGCTCACGGACAAGAACGGCAACACGTTCGACGTCACCATCGTGAAGGCGTATCTGCTCGGCTAGTCGCTGCCGAGCACGGGGCCGACTGTTCGACTGACTGTTCGTCATATCATCACGACAACAAGGGAATCGGAACCGTAGAGCCGCCGGCCGTATCTGGGTAAACAGCAGAAGGAGTTACTGGATCCGCGGCGAAGAAGGGCCGATCCGATGGCGCTCTACACCTACGGCGGGACGTCTTCCGACATCCTCACCACAGCGGGCGGCGAGGCTCTGCCCGACTGCCCGGTCACCCTCCGTGTCGCCGGCGGGGGCGGTGAGGTGACCGGCGGCGTCTTCGAGGCCGACGGCACGACACCGATCGACGTGCTGCTCAGCAACGGCGCGGGCACCGCGGCCCCCGGGGCCCTGCGCACGTTCCTGGTGGCGGACGTCCCGGCCATCGAGTACGAGTACCCCGACGCCGCCGGCCGTCTCGTACGGCGGTACCGCACCGCGAGGGAGGCCGCGGTCGAGCGGGCCGTCCCGTCGCTGAGCACACCGGTCGACCTGTCCGGGCAGCGGGTCTTCAACCCGATGCAGTTCGGCGCCCTCGGGGACGGCGTCGCCGATGACACCGCGGCCGTCCAGGCGGCCCTGGACGCCGCCTACGAGGCCGGCGGCGGAATCGTCCTCTTCCCGCCCGGCGGCACGTACAACGTGTTCACGTTCGTCGTCTGCCGGGCGAACACCACGGTCGTCGCCCACGGCGCGACCATCCGCTCCATCCACGCCACGACCGGCTGCTTCCGCAACTTCTACGGGGACGACTCCTTCCCCGCGTACGGCGGGCACTCGCACATCCGTGTGTACGGCGGCACCTGGGACGGCAACGCCTACCGGGCCGCCGACGGCAGTGGCATCGTCACCGGCACCACCAACATCATGACGTTCATCCACTGCTCGGACATCCTCGTCAAGGACGCCGTCTTCCGCGACTGTTCGGGCGCGCACGGCATCGAGGTCAACGCCGTTAGCGGGTGCCGGATCGTGGACTGCCGCTTCGAGGGGTTCGTCGACAACACCCCGGACGGGAGCAGACGGACCTCGGAGGCCGTCCAGCTCGACATCGCCAAGAGCGGGTCCAGCGCCATCGGCGAGTTCGACGGCACGGCCTGCCGGGACATCCAGATCACCGGCTGCTGGTTCGGCCCGTCCGCCCGGCTCGGCGACTGGGGGCGCGCCGTCGGTACGCACGCCGCCGTGGCCGGCTCGTACTTCGACCGGATCACCGTCCGGGACTGCGAGATCACCGGCGCCTACGACACGGGGATCCTCGCCCTGTACTGGCGGGACTCCGTCATCTCCGGCAACCGGGTCTCCGGCACCGGCGGGGCGGGCATCCGCGCGGCCACCGCCGCCGCCCCGCCGCAGCGCTGCGGCGCCCTCACCATCAGCGACAACATCGTCGACGGGCCCGGCAGCGACGCCGGGATCCGGGTCGCGGGCCTGGCCAACGCCCTCTGGAGCGATGTGATCGTCCGGGGCAACACGGTCCGCGGGGGCGGCGGTTACGGCGTACGGACCGACTACGCCACCGGCACCGTCATCGAGGGCAACCGCACCACCGGCACCGGCGGGGGCGGCATCCTCGCGCAGCGCGGCGACCGTGTCACCGTCACCGGCAACTCGGTCACGGCGGCCGGTTCGAACGGGATCAACATCGCGGGGTGCGCGGGCGCCGTCGTGGCGAACAACCTGGTCGACGGCACCGCCGCCAACCACGGGATCATGGTCGGCGCCGCCACCGCGCCCGGCGGGAACGCCACCGTGTCCGGCAACACGATCCGCGCCGCCTCGTCGGCCGGCATCCGGCTGACCTCCCCGGGCTGCCTCGTCACCGCCAACCAGGTCAGGAGGGACGGCGGCACCACCGTCAACGGGGTCTCGGCCGCCGCGACCGCCACCGGCTGCGTCATCGCGGGCAACGACCTGACGGGCAACGGGTGGACGGCCGCCGCCGCCCTCGCCGTGACCGACGGCGCCCCGGTGCTCGACTGGAGCGGCTCCACGGTCAGCCCCGGACACAACCTCGTCTGACGCGTCCGAGCGGGCGGCACGGCGGGCGGCGGTCGGCAGGCGGCGGTCGGCAGGCGGCGGGTGGCCCGCCGTCCGGGGATGCCGCGGCCCCGCAGGTGCCAAACAGGCGGCGGTCATGTGGAGTTGGGGTGATCGAAAGGTGCCGCTCGGGTGCGCGTTCGTCTAGGTTGGTGCTCCCTGACCCGCTGCAGTGCCCGCCGAGGAGGCGCTTCTCCCGTGTCCGACCGTGATCCCCGCTTCGAGTCCACCGCCGCCGTCCGGGCGCGGATCGACACCGGCACGCCGCACTCCGCGCGCTTCTGGAACTACTTCGTGGGCGGTAAGGACAACTACGAGGTCGACCGCGCGGTGGGCGATCACATCAAGGAGATCTTCCCCGGCCTGGTCGACGTGGCCCGGACGAGCCGTCACTTCCTCGGCCGTGCCGTCCGGCACCTCGCGGTGGAGCAGGGCGTACGCCAGTTCCTCGACATCGGGACCGGCCTGCCGACCGCCGACAACACCCACCAGGTCGCCCAGCGCGTCGCCCCGGACGCCCGGATCGTCTACGTCGACAACGACCCGCTGGTGCTGGCCCACGCGCGCGCCCTGCTGACCAGCACGCCCGAGGGGAGGACCGACTACCTCGACGCCAATCTCCACGAGCCTGCGGAGATCCTCAAGGCGGCCGGGGGCACGCTGGACCTCTCGCAGCCGGTCGCGCTGATGATCCTCAACACGCTCGGGCATGTCGCCGAGTACGAGGAGGCCCGTTCGCTCGTCGCGCGGCTGATGGCGGGCCTGCCCTCGGGCAGCTACCTGGTCATCAGCGACTCCACCGCCACCAGCGCGGGCATGATCGCCGCGTCGGACGCGTACAACAAGAGCGGG
Source organism: Streptomyces sp. NPDC088124 (assembly GCF_040685895.1). Lineage (NCBI taxonomy): Bacteria > Bacillati > Actinomycetota > Actinomycetes > Kitasatosporales > Streptomycetaceae > Streptomyces > Streptomyces sp. NPDC088124. The sequence continues at coordinate 5,479 of NZ_JBFBJB010000023.1, forward strand.
GCCGTCCCCTACTACGTGCGCAGTGTCGAGGAGATCGGCGGCTTCTTCGACGGCCTCGACCTGGTGGAGCCCGGCGTCGAGCAGGTCACGCGGTGGCGCCCGGAGGCGGACACCACGCCGCTGGAGGTCGACGCGTACGGCGCCGTGGGCCGCAAGCCGTAGCGCCGCGGAACGGAGCGCTTCGGTACAGGGCGCCTCGGTACGGGACGCCGTGGCACGGGGCGCTTCGGTACGGGACGTTCCGGTACGGGGACGACGGGTGCGGCGGTCACCGGGGGGCCTCCCAGGTCACTGTCGTGCCCCCGGTACCGCCGTCCTCGCGCCGCCCGTTGTCCGTCACCGTCAGCCGGACCACGCCCGTGCCGTCCGCCGAGCTGGCCGTGGCGTCGACCTCCACCTCGACCGCCGTCGCCCCGCCGCGCCGGTGCGCGGCGGCCAGCGCGTCGCGCAGCGCGGCCAGCAGCTCCCGGGCGACCCGCGGGCTCACCAGCGTGTCCACGGCGCCACTGAACCGTACGGACGGCCGGAAGCCCAGCAGGACCGCCGCGCCGCCCGTCTCGCGCAGAACCGTGCCCCGGACGCCCGTCGGCCCGTCGGCGGGCGGCTGCTGGAGCGCGAAGATCGTGGTCCGCACCTCCTGGATGGTCGAGTCCAGCTCGTCCACCGCGCGTCCCAGCAGCCCGTCCAGGGACGGTTCGGCCACCCGCCGCCGGGTCGACTCCAGCATCATCTCCGTGGCGAACAGCCGCTGCACGACCAGATCGTGCAGATCGCGGGCGATCCGGTCGCGGTCCTCGTACACCGCCAGCCGCTCCCGGTCGTGCTGGGAGTCCGCCAGTACCAGCGCCAGCGCCGCCTGCGAGGCGAACTGCGTGGCCAGCAGCCGGTCGACCGCGCGGTACGGCCTGCCACCGCGCCGGCGCGGCAGGGCCAGCGTCCCGATCAGCTTGCCGCCGCTCTGCAGCGGCAGCATCATGCTCGGCCCGAAGCGCGCCCGTACATGCGTGGTCATCCGGGGATCGGTCGACGAGTCCTCGATGAACACCGGCTCCCCGCCCAGCAGTTGGACCAGCACCGGGGAGCCGGGGGCGATGGTGGTGCCGACGATGTCCCCCGGGTCCTCGGACGTGGACGCGGCGACGATCTCCATCCCGCCCTCCTCGGTCGGCTGGAGCACCACCCCCGCGAAGGCGTCGGCGAGGGCGCGGGCCGACTCGGCCACCGTCATCAGCGCGTCCGTCGCGTTCACGCCGGTCAGCAGCGCGTTGGTCACGGCGGCGGCCCCGGTGATCCACCGCTCGCGCTGCCGTGCCGTGCCGTACAGCCGGGCGTTGCCGATCGCGATGGCCGCCTGCGAGGCCAGCACCCGCAGCAGGTTCTGGTCCTGCTCGGTGAAGGAGCCCGCCCGCTTCTCCGTCAGATAGAGGTTGCCGAGGATCTCCCGGTCGAGCTGGAGCGGCACCCCGACGAAGGAGCGCATCGGGGGATGGCCCGGCGGCACCCCCACCGACCGGGGGTCGGCCGTCAGATCGTCCAGCCGCACCGGCCGGGGGTCCCTCAGGAGCAGCCCGAGCACTCCGCCGCGGCCGTCGGGAAGCCGGCCGACGCGCTGCCGGTCCGCGTCGCTCATCCCGGCGGTGAACAGCTCGGTCAGCCCGCCCCGTTCGGGATCGACCACCCCGAGGGCGCCGTACCGCGCGCCCGCGAGTTCGGTGGCGCTGTCCACGATGTGCTGGAGCGTGGCGCGCAGTTCGAGGTCGTCGCCGATGCCGAGGACGTCCTCCAGCGGCGTGGGCGGCCCGGACCGCGGGGCACTCAGCGGGCGCCGGCCAGCGGGTTCAGGACCATCGGCTGGATCTTGCCCTCCAGCATCGCCCCGAGGCCGAGCACGGCGCAGACGTCCGGGCGCTCCGCGATGGCCACCGGCATCCCCGTCGCCTTGCGCAGCATCTCGTCGAGCCCCGGCAGCAGCGCGCTTCCGCCGACCATCATGATCCCGCGGTCCGCGAGATCGGCCACCAGGTCCGGCGGGCAGTCGCGCAGCACCTTGCCGATGCCGTCGAGGACCCCGGTCAGCGGTGTGTAGATCGCCTCGCGTACGGCGGCGGTGTCGACCAGCACGGAACGGGCGACGCCGGTGGCCACGTCCCGGCCGTGGATCTCGGTCTTCGTCGGCCCGTCCGGGGTCAGGCCGTTGCCGCTGAGCGCCAGTTGCAGCGGGCGTACGGACTGGCTCGGCAGCATCAGCGCGTGCTGGTGGCGCAGGTGCTGGATCACCGCGTGGTCGATCGCGTTGCCGCCGACCGGGATCCGCTGCGCGGTCACGATCGAGCCGAGCGAGAGCACCGCGACCTGGGTGGTCGCCGCCCCGCACACCATGATCATGGTCGCGGTCGGCTGCTCCACGGGAAGCCCGCAGCCCACGGCCGCCGCGATCAGCGTGTCGACCAGCTCGACGCGGCGGGCGCCGAGGCCGACCAGGGTCTCCACGGCGGCGCGCTGGGCCAGCGGGTCGGCGTCGTGCGGGGTGGACGCGGCGGCGCGCAGCCGGGGCTTGCGCCGCAACTGCCTGCGGAGCTTGTCGCCGATGAGGTGGCGCAGCATCCGCTGGGCCATCTCGATGTCGACGACCGTGCCGCCGGTGACGGGCCGGGCGACCCGGATGTAGTCGGGGGTGCGGCCCGTCATCCGCTCGGCGAGCGTGCCGACGGCGATGAGCGCGCCCGTACGGGTGTTCACGGCGGCGACGCTCGGCTCGTCGACGACGAGCCCGGCCCCCTTCACGAACACCCTCGTTCTCGCGGCCCCCAGGTCGACGGCGATGTGGCAACGGCGCAACTGCTCAAGGCTGACGGTCACGGCAGGTTCTCCCGGGAGCGCGGGGGTGGAGCACCGGCGGCGCCGGCCCTTGTTGGCATCGTGCTGCCCCGGGGCGCGCCGCGCCCGCCGGGCTGCTCCGGTCGGGCGTCACCCGGGCGGCGTACGACATCGGCGGGTCGCCGGCCGGGCGGCGACCCGGGCGCCGGCGGGGCGCCGGTGACGTGCCTGTCGGTGCGTCAGTCCGTCATGCGCTGCAACAGGCCCCAGGTGAACTCCGCGACCCGGACGCCGCCGTCGGGGAGCGTGAAACGCAGTCCCGTCCTGGTCGGCGCCGTCCCCGGCAGTGGCCGGGCCGGCGGGAACGCCCGCGCCACCTCGTCCACCGTGCACGACCAGGGCCGCAGGTCCGCCGCCGTACGCAGCTCAGGTCCGGCCTCGCCCGGCGCGCGAACCAGCCACTCGTTCCACACCGCGCCGCCCGGCGCGGTCATCACCTCGAAGCGCAGACCGGGCCAGAGCGGCACCGGCCAGAGCAGCGCGTCGCACTCCAGATCGCCGACCCGGCGCCGGATGACGCTCTCCGGCTCGCCGAGCACGGAGCGGTAGCGGGCCACCGCCGAGCGGGAGCGCGGCGAGCGCACCATGGCCTGCCAGCGGCGGTTGGCCTCGCGCATCCCGGCCAGGGAGACGCCCAGCTCGCGGCGGGCGTCGTCGACCAGTTCGGGCTGGTGGTCGGCCATCCTGCGCAGCAGTACGAGCTGGAAGTCGAGCGGCCCGAACGGCCCGTTGGACGTCATGGAGCCCGATCCTGGCACACCAGCGGAACCGCCGTTCCACACAGGACCCTCACAGACCCGACATCAGCGCTGCCCTGGCGCCGCATAATCTTCGGGTCGCCATGGACTACTGCCATCAGTGCCGACGGCACCTCAACGGCGCACTGACCTGCGCCGGATGCGGCACCCCCGCCGAGGAGCTGCGGTACGGACACCCGGAGCGGGACGGCTCAGGCGGCCAGGGCGCGGACGGTCACGGAGAGTTCGAACCCGTGATCGACGGTGATATAGGTCTGATCGGCCATGATCCCCGTCCTGCTCCGCGTTCCGCCTCCCGCGCGGCTTCCCGCCGTAAAGCGCCGAGCCGTAAGACATCGAGCCGTAAGACATCGAGCGGTGAGACATCGAGCGCTGAGACGCCGAGTCGCGCGACGCCGAGCCGTGAGGCCGCGAACCGTGCCGCGCCGGAGCGCGACGCCGGCCCCTCCGGCCGGGACCCCGCCGCCAGGACGTCCCGCCGGGGCCCGCGCAAGGCGCCTTCACAGGGCCGGCGCGGCCGTGACCGGCGCGGGCGCCGGGTGCTGATCGGCGTGGTCGGCGTGGTGCTCGCGGCCGGCATCCTCAGCCTGGCGCAGCTCGCGTTCGAGACGCCCGGCCGGGACCACGCGTCCTCGGTCAGGGAGGACACGTCCGTCGTCCCGGACGGCGGCTCCCTCGACACCGACCGTCCGGCCGCGCCCGACGACCCGGGGCCGCCCGCGTCCCCGGGCGCCGCGTCCGCCACCGGCCCGGGTACGGGGAAGACCGTCGACGGATCGGCCGCCCCGCGCGGCAGCGGCGAACCGGGTACGGACCGGTCCCCGGGCGAGGCGTCCGGCGCGTCGTCCGACGCGTCCGGCCCCGCCTCCGGCGCGCCGGGCGACGACGGTACGGACCCGGAGGCGCCGGGCTCCGGCGCCCCCGAGCCGGGCCCGTCCGGCGCGACGGGCACGACGGGTCCCGGTGACCCGGCGGGTGACCCCACGGGCAGGCCCACCGGGGGCGCGTCGACCTCGGCGGCCCCGCCGCCGCCCGCGCCCGAACCGGAGCCCGAGCCGTCCGAGACCTGTACGTGGTTCCTGTGGTGGTGCTCCTGAGCGCGTGGGCCGGGAAAGGTCGGCGCTTCCGGGGCCTTCCGGGGCGGGCGGTGTCAGACCGCGCCCTGGCCCAGCATCCGCTTCAGCAGGTCGCGCAGCGTCGTCCGCTCCTCCTCGGAGAGCCCGGCGAGCGGCTCGCGGGCGAAGTCCAGTGAGTCCCGCAGCCGCGCGGCCGTCGCCCTTCCCTTCTCCGTCGGCGCGGCGAGCTTCACCCGCCGGTCGTCCGGGTCCGGGCGGCGCTCCACCAGGCCCCGGGCTTCCAGCCGGTCCACGATGCCGGTGACGTTGGACGGCTCGCACTTCAACTTCTGCGCGATCCGGCGCATGGGCATAGGTTCCGAGGAGAGGAGTCCCAGGACGCGTGCCTGCGCCCCCGTGAGGGAGTGCTCGGCGGCGGCCTGGTCGTACTCCTCGTAGTAGCGCGCGACGACGCTGCCGATGAGTTCGACGACTTCGACGGTCAGCGGGTCTCTGCGCGCGGTGGTGGCCATGCGCACCAGGGTACCCATTTGTTTGACAACATGAAATATTAAGGAGCATGGTTGTTTCAGGTGGTGAATCTTTTCCGTGGCGTCCGGCTCATCCGGACCGCCCGGCTCACCACCGCAGAATTCCCCGAGGAGGACCCGCATCATGACCGCACTTCCCGCGTCCGGCCGCGCCTGGCATCTCGTCGCCCGCCCCCACGGCTGGCCCGAGCCCGGCGACGTCGCCCTGCGCGATGTCCCGGTGACCGAGCCGGGCGAGGGCCGGATCCTCGTCCGTAACCGGTACTTCTCGGTCGACCCCTACATGCGGGGCCGGATGAACGACGTGAAGTCGTACGTGGCCCCGTTCGAGCTCGACCGTCCGATGGACGGCGGCGCGATCGGCGAGGTCATCGCCTCGCGCGCCGAAGGGTTCGCGGTCGGCGACCACGTGCTGCACGGTCTGGGCTGGCGGGAGTACGCCGAGTTCCCGGCGGACAAGGCCGTCAAGGTCGACCCGTCGGTCGCCCCGCTCTCCGCCTACCTGGGCGTGCTCGGGACGACGGGTCTGACCGCGTACGCGGGCCTGTTCGAGAGCGCCTCCTTCAAGGAGGGCGACACCGTCTTCGTCTCCGGCGCGGCCGGCGCCGTCGGCAGCCAGGTCGGCCAGTTCGCCCGGCTCAAGGGCGCCTCGCGGGTCATCGGTTCCGCCGGCTCCGACGAGAAGGTCAAGCTCCTCCTGGAGGAGTACGGCTTCGACGCGGCCTTCAACTACAAGAGCGGGCCGGTCAGGGACCTGCTCAAGGAGGCGGCGCCCGACGGGATCGACGTCTACTTCGACAACGTCGGCGGCGAGCACCTCGAAGCCGCCATCAGCTCGCTCAACCTGCACGGCCGCATCACCGTCTGCGGCATGATCGCGCAGTACAACAGCACCGAGCCGACGCCCGCGCCGCGCAACCTCGCCCTCGTGATCGGCAAGCGGCTGCGGATCCAGGGCATGCTCGTCTCCGACCACCTCGGGCTCCAGCCGCGGTTCGTGAAGGATGTCGCGGGCTGGCTCGCCTCCGGCGAGCTGAAGTACAACGAGACCGTCGTGGAAGGCATCGAGAACGGTTTCGACGCCTTCCTCGGCGTGCTGCGCGGCGACAACACCGGCAAGATGATCGTCTCGCTCGGCGACTGACCGGCCGGGCTCCCGCGCCCCGTGCCACCGAGGGCCGCATCCCCGCCAGGGTGCGGTCCTCGGTCTTTTCCGGCGCGGAGGTTTCCAGTGCGGAGGGTTTCCCGCGCGGGGGCTTTTCCTGCGCGAGGGATTGACTCGTTCGCTCTTCGACCATAGTTTCCGGTTCGAAGTTACGGCTGCTGTTCGGTATTTCGGACGATACGGGGCGGGGCCGTGGGGACGACAGAATCGAGCCGTCATGCCTCCCTCGCTACCGAGCCGCCGCGGCGTGCTCGGCGGACTGGGCGCACTCGCCGTCGCCGGCAGCTTCGGTCCGGCCGCCGGCGGGACGGGCGCCTCCGCGCTCACCTCGACCACGGACGCCCGCGTCCGCTACTGGAATCTCTTCAGCGGCGGCGACGGCGCCAACATACCCCGGGGCGGTGACACGCATCCTGCACGTGGTCCGGTCCCGGGAGGCCAGTTCCCTGTACGACCTGGTCATGTGGGTGTGGCCAGAGGCGACGGGGAGGCCCCGAACCATCTCGCTGGTGGAGCGGGGGCCCCGCGCGCTGACACCACATCCGGCATCCCAGATCGCACGGCTCACACTACGCACCCTCGACTCGACCACTACGCCCACTGCCGGATCATTCACCCTATCGTGCCAACCGGGGCTAAATCGTCCTACACGTTCCGCAGTAGCGAACCCCGATCTGATGACCATGCCGAACGGCATCGCCACCGTCATGAACTCCTGCGGCATCCAGTGGGCGCAGCTGATGGCCGGCGGGCTGATGGCGGGCCTGCCCCTCGTGATCGTCTTCGTCTTCTTCCAGCGGCGGATCGTCAGCGGCGTGGCGCACACCGGACTGGCGGGCCAGTGAGGCCACGTACCGGCCGAAGCGCCGGTCGGAGCATGAGTCGAACCGCCGGTCGAAGCACCTGTCGAAGCGCTTCCGTGCCGCCCCGCGTCCCGCTGTTACGTGCGTTACCCCCTGTTGCCCCGAGGCCCCGTTCTCTCGTACGTGTACTCACGTAGTGACACAGCCACCTCCACAGATCCCGCCGTTCCATCGTCAGTTGAGGAAGTCATGACCCGTTCCGCACGCTTCACCCTGCACCCCGACTTCACCGTCGGTGAGGTGAACCCCCGTCTCTTCGGCTCCTTCGTCGAGCACCTGGGCCGCTGCGTCTACACCGGTCTCCACGAGCCGGGCCACCCGACCGCCGACGAGGCGGGGCTCCGCGGGGACGTCCTCGACCTGGTCAGGGAGCTGGGCCCGACGGCGATCCGCTACCCCGGCGGCAACTTCGTCTCCGGCTTCCGCTGGGAGGACAGCGTCGGCCCGGTGGACGAGCGGCCCCGCCGGCTCGACCTGGCCTGGAAGAGCACCGAGTCCAACCGCTTCGGGCTCTCCGAGTTCATCGACTTCGTCCGCAAGGCGGGCCCCGAGGCCGAGCCGATGATGGCCGTCAACCTCGGTACGCGCGGCGTCGCCGAGGCCATCGAGCTCCAGGAGTACGCCAACCACCCGGCCGGCACGGAGCTCGCCGAGCGGCGCCGGGCGCACGGCGACAAGGACCCGTACGGCATCAAGCTCTGGTGCCTCGGCAACGAGATGGACGGGCCCTGGCAGACCGGCCACAAGACCGCGGAGGAGTACGGGCGGCTCGCCGCCGAGACCGCGCGGGCGATGCGCCAGATCGACCCGGACATCGAGCTGGTCGCCTGCGGCTCCTCCGGTTCCGGCATGGACACCTTCGCGGAGTGGGAGGCGACCGTACTCGCCGAGACGTACGACCTCGTCGACTACGTCTCCGTGCACGCCTACTACTGGGAGAAGGAGGGCGACCGCGACTCCTTCCTGGCCTCCGCGGTCGACATGGAGACCTTCATCGAGAAGGTCGTCGCGACCTGCGACCACGTCGGGGCCAAGCTCAAGTCGGAGAAGAAGATCAACCTCTCCTTCGACGAGTGGAACGTCTGGTACATGGACACCCCCAACCCGCACGAGGTCGCGGAGTGGGAGGAGGCCCCCCGCCTCCTGGAGGACGTCTACTCGGTGACGGACGCCGTCGTCTTCGGCTCCCTGCTCATCGCCCTGCTCCGCCACGCGGACCGGGTCACCGTGGCCTGCCTCGCCCAGCTGGTCAACGTGATCGCGCCGATCATGACCGAGCCGGGCGGGCCCGCCTGGCGGCAGACCACCTTCTTCCCGTTCGCGCAGGCGGCGAAGTACGGCCGGGGCACGGTCCTCGACGTACGGGTCGACTCGCCCTCGCACAAGACGAAGAAGTACGGCGAGACGGATCTGCTCCACGCCACCGCCGTACGGGCCGACGACGGCTCCGTCACCGTCTTCGCGGTCAACCGCGGCCAGACGGAGCCGCTGCCGCTGGAGGTCGCGCTGGCCGGCCTCGGCCTCACCGAGGTGGTGGAGCACTCCGTGCTCGCCGACGCCGACCCCGAGGCCAGGAACACACTGGCGGACCAGGAGCGGGTCACCCCGCACGCCGGGGAGGGCACCGCGCTCGCCGACGGCGCGCTGACCGCGACGCTGGAGCCGCTGTCCTGGAACGTGATCCGGCTGCGCTGACCGCCGGCGCCCGACCCCGGCCCCCGGTGGAGCGTCGACCCCTGGCGCTCCACCGGGGGCCGCGTGCTGTGCGGGTGGCGGCCGCGCACCGTGGGGCGCGTGACGAAGTCTGCGCGAACCGTTGACGCGGAAGCGCTTCGACTCTAGCTTCCCGTCCGAAGTTCCGAGCGAAGTTCGAGATGCCGAACGGTCCGAACGGTTTCCCCGCACGCCGTAAGGAGAATTCGCGTGAGCCGCACCTTCCGTATCCCCGGTACCCCCAGGGACCCCCGCACCCCCCACACCCCACGCAGGTCCCGTACATCCCGTATATCCCGTACGTCGCGCAGGGCCACGCTCCTCGCGCTGCCCGCCGCCGTCCTTCTCGCCCTCGTCCCGGGCAGCGCCGCCGCCTACCCCAACCCCGGCCGGGTCACCGGCGACATCGTCGTCCACGACCCGACCATGCTGCGCACCTCGTCGGGCCAGTACCTGCTCTACTCCACCGGCGACGGCCTCCAGGCCCGTACCTCCACCGACCGGATCGCCTTCAGCCGCAACCGCTCCGCCTTCACCACCCCGCCGAGCTGGTGGTCCACGTACTCCCCGGCCAAGGACCCCTGGGCACCCGACATCTCGTACCACGGCGGGAAGTACCTGATGTACTACGCCGTCTCGTCCTTCGGCTCCAGCACCTCCGCCATCGGGCTGGCCGGTTCCACCACCGGGCAGCCCGGGAGCTGGAGCGACTACGGCATCGTCTACACCTCCAACGCCAACAGCGACTACAACGCCATCGACCCCAACCTCTTCGTCGACGACGACGGCACGTGGTGGCTCTCCTTCGGCTCCTGGTGGACCGGCATCAAGATGATCAGGATCGACCCCGCCACCGGCAAGCAGTACGCGGGCGACACCGCGCGCCGCTCGCTGGCCTCGCGGCCGACCGGCACCAAGGCGGTCGAGGCGCCCGTCGTGGTCAAGCGGAACGGCTACTACTACCTGTTCGCCTCGTACGACACGTGCTGCGCCGGGACCGGCTCCACGTACAGGATCAAGGTCGGCCGGGCCACCAGCGTCACCGGGCCCTACGTCGACAAGAACGGCGTGAACATGATGAACAACGGCGGCTCGCTCGTGCTGGAGAGCCACGGCCGCCACATCGGCCCCGGCGGCCAGTCGATCATGCCGGACAGCGACGGCGACCTGCTCGTCTACCACTACTACGACGGCCAGGACAACGGCACACCCAAGCTCGGCGTCAACCTGCTGAGCTGGTCCGGCGGCTGGCCGACGGCGTACTGACGGGGGCCGGTCACATGACACACGCCGCCCGCGCCACGGGCACCAGAGGAGCCCACCGCGCCCTGGTCCTCCTCCTGGCCCTGCTCCTCGCCGCGCTCGCCGCCCAGCTCTCCGGGGCCGCCGGCGCCGCCGAGGGCCGCCCGTACACCAACCCGGTCAAGTCGCAGAAGGGCGCCGACCCCTGGATCCAGTACCACGACGGCAACTACTACCTCGTCACGACGTCCTGGACGTCCGAACTGACCATGCGCAGGTCGCCCACCCTGGCGGGGCTCTCCACCGCGCCCAGCGTCCAGGTGTGGTCGGACTCCACCGCCTCGCGCTGCTGCAACATGTGGGCGCCCGAGATGCACTTCCGGAACGGCCGCTGGTACCTGTACTACGTGGCCGGCCAGGGCATCGCCGACTACAACCCCACCCAGCGCGTCCACGTCCTGGAGAGCGCGGGCGCCGACCCCATGGGCCCGTACACCTACCGCAACCAGCTCGGCTCCGGCTGGATGCTCGACGCCAGCCTGCTCACCCTGGGCGGCTCGCTGTACCTGCTGGGCAGTGCGCAGGGCGGCGGCACGCAGAACCTCGTCATCGCCCCGATGAGCAACCCGTACACGCTGAGCGGCCCCTTCTCGACCATCTCCACGCCGACCCTCGCCTGGGAGCGGTCCGGCGGTACGGTCAACGAGGGGCCCGAGGTGCTCCAGCGCGGCGGGAAGACCTTCATCGTCTACTCGGCGAGCGGCTGCTGGACGGCCGACTACAAGCTCGGCCAGCTCACCTACACCGGGACCGATCCGCTCAGCGCCTCGTCCTGGACGAAGAAGCCGACACCCGTCTTCAGCCGCAACGACCAGGCTGGGGTGTACGGCCCCGGCCACAACGGGTTCTTCAACTCACCCGACGGCACCGAGAGCTGGATCGTCTACCACGCCAACGACGCGGCGGGCGACGGCTGCGACAACGGCCGCACCACCCGCGCCCAGAAGTTCACCTGGAACGCCGACGGCACCCCGAACCTCGGCACCCCCGTCGCGCTCGGTACCACCCTCGCCGGACCCTCAGGGGAGAGCGCGGCCACCCCCGGGGCGTACACCGTCGTCAACCGCAACAGCGGCAAGTGCCTTGAGGTGGAAGGCGGTTCGACGGCGGACGGCGCCAATGTACGGCAGTGGACCTGCAACGGCGGCGCCCAGCAGCGCTGGCGGTTCGAGGACCTCGGCAACGACACCAGCAGACTCGTCAACGCCGCCACCGGCAAGGTCCTGGACACGGCGGACTGCTCCGTCGCCGACGGCGCCGATCTGCGCCAGTGGTCCTGGCTGAACAACCTGTGCCAGGCGTTCCGGCTCGTCGTCACCGAACAGGGCGGCTGGGTACGGATCGTGAACGCGCGCAGCGGCAAGGTCGCGGACGTCGCCAACTGCTCCACGGCCGACGGGGCGGACGTACGCCAGTGGTCCTGGCTGAGCAACACCTGCCAGCAGTGGCAGATCGGACCCGCCTGACGGGCGACATCGGATACGCGTACGGCAGGGGGCTGTTCCTCCGCGCGAGCCGGGGAGGAACAGCCCCTGGTCCATCGGTCCGTCGGGTCCATCGGTCCGTCGGGTCCATCGGTCCGTCGGGTCCGTCGGGTCCCTCAGGATCCCGGCCCTGTCACCCCGCCGCCGCCAGCAGCGCGCGGCCCACCTGGGAGAACAGGCCCTTCGGGTGGTCGCGGAAGAGCGGCTCCGTACCGAACAGCGTCACCCGCGCGCCCGCCGCCGATGTCCCGCTGACCACCGACGCCCGGCCCGCCGCGTCGCGCGGGGCCCCCGTGCCGTCCTCCTTCGCGCGCCAGTGGCCCGACACCAGCGGGTTGCCGGTCCCGTACGACTGGTCGACGCGCACCCCGGCGCCGAGGCCCGTGAACCACAGCGGCGAGTAGACGAACGAGTGCGCCGGGGCGCCGCCCGTGACCGTACCGCCCGCGTTCACCACCCGGACCACCCCGTTGGCGTCGCCGTTGCCCGCGACCGCGGTGGCGGGCAGCAGCCCGGCGGCGGCGTTGAAGGCGGCGCCGCCCGCGCCGAGAGCGACCAGACCGCCGCGCGCCCCCGAGCCGCCGCGCGCCTCCGCACCGAGGAACGCGTCCAGGGCGGTACGGGCCGCCGCGTCCAGCGCCTCGTACCGCAGGCCGGTCGAGACGTACAGCACGTCCACCGCCGACCAGTCGAAGCCCGCGTTCAGCGTCGCCGTCGACACCGGCACCACGTCGAAGCCCATCTCCCGCAGCGCGAACAGCTCACCCGGCGTCACCGCCGCGGCCACCCGCGCCCGGTGCAGCGCCCCCGTGCCCTTCTCCTTCGTCGCCGTGAAGGCCACCCCGTGACGGTCCGCGAGAACGGCCGCCCGCTGCCGGGCCGACGACGGCACGATCGCCGCGCCGTCCGCCGCCCGCTGGACCCGTACGCCCTGCGCGAGCAGGGAGTTGACCGCCGCCAGCTCCCGCGGGTCGTCCAGCGCCAGCCGCAGATCACCCCGCGGGCTCACCGACCCGGCGGGCGGGGCGGCCTCGACCGTACGCCCCCGTACCTGGGCCAGGGCGGCCGAACCGCCCCCGAGCCGCTGCACCTTGTCGACGCTCGCGCCCCACAGCAGCCCGAGGCTCCACCCCGATATGTCGTACATCGTGGAGACGTCCGCGCTGATGTCCCGGCCCGCGTCCAGGATCACATTGGCGAGACCGCGCTTGGCCTGGTGCATGTCGACCACGTACGAACCCGCCGGATACCACGTCCCCGCCAGCCGGAAGCCGGTGCTCGCGCGCCGCACCCGTACGTCGTTCGCCACGAGATGGTCGACCAGCCGGGCCGCCGCCGTCGCCGAGCGCTGCCCGGCGCCCGCCGGGATCACATACGCGCGGGGGAAGTCGGTGGTGTAGACGTCCTCGGGACCGATGCCCGGCACCCCCGGCACGGTCTCCTCGGACACCGGGCGCTGCGCCTCACCGGCGGCGCCCCGCCGAAACGTTTCTATCTGGTCCGCGACGATCGACGTCCGGTTCCGGACGGTCCATTCGAGCGTGGCGCGCATCACCGCCCCGGCGATGTCCGTGTTGATCGCGGAGCGCCGGCGCAGCTCGGCGACCGGGAGGGAGTCGTACGAGCTGTTGTTGACCCGCATCGGGAACTCGACGGTGTGCGAGGCCACCGCGCCCTGGAACGCCATGTACTGCGGGGTGAAGATCGGCGGCCAGTCGTCCCAGCCCTCCTGCTGGTCGCGGAAGGGGATGACGGCCGGCTCCACGCCGTCCTTCTCCGGCGTGTAACCGAGCCCGTTCACCGCCTTCTCCATGCCGAGGGCGTTGGCGTAGGCGTTCTTCAGGAAGAGGTCGTACTCGTAGTTCTCGCCGTGCGGCGGCGTCGTCGGCTCGATCAGTGTGCCGTTGACGTAGCCGTGCAGATCGAGCATGACGGCGGGCTGCTTGGCGACGGCGATCCGCCGCACCGCGCGGGACTCCGGCTGCGAGCCGGTGATGAAGTCCCGGTTCAGGTCGAAGCCGTTGGAGTTGGCGCGGGTCCCGGCGATCCGGCCGTCCGGGTTGGCGGTGACGTTGAGATAGATACGGTTCGAGGAGAGCAGCCCGGCCGTCGCGCCGTCCTTGGCCTTCGCCAGCTCCTCGATGAGATCGAGGGCGGCGTCCGTGCCCTCCCACTCGTTGCCATGGATGTTGTTGTTGATGAACACCGGCGTCTTGTAGGAGGACTTGATACGGCGGTCCTTGGCGGCGACCGCCGGGGCGCTCTCGATCAGTTCACGCATCTGTCGCTGCTCACGCGCCTGCCGGGCGCTCTCGGGCGCGGTGACGGTGACGAGATACAGCTCGTGCCCGCCGGCCGAGCGCCCCGCCACCTCCACGCTCACCCGGTCGCCCAGCTTCTGGAGGGCGTTGAGCCGGGGCGCGAGCGAGTGGTACGGGGCGAGGCCCAGCTTGACCGACTTGTCGGCCGGGTTCTCGGGCGGGGTGTCCAGGACGGTACGGCGCGGATAGCCCCGGCCGTCCGGGAGCGCGGCGGTGTCCCTGCCGGTGGCCGCCGGGTCCGTACGGGCGCCGGAGGCGGCGCTCACCCGCGGGCCGCTCTCGCGCGGCCCGCTCTCCCGTACGGGATGGGGCCGCGGCGCGTCCTCCCGTACGGGGGCGGCGGAGGCGGGCAGCGGCGCGAGCAGCAGGGCACCGGCCGTGACGGCGGTGGTCAGCAGGAGCGGTCGGGGTATCCCCATGCGGTGGGTTCCTCCAGTGAGGTGGACGGGGGAGGTGATCGACGCTGATCGGTACGCAGCGGTCTACAGGCTGTGTCCCCGTCACGGCAAGGGCCCCCGCCCCGCCGGTAGGCTGGCCCCATGCGTGATCTGGGGTCGGGTTTCGGCTATGTGATGAAGGGCCAGCGCTGGGTCGCCGGTCATGGCCGGTGGCTGGGGTTCGGGCTGCTGCCCGGTCTGGTCACCCTGGTGCTGTACGCGGGCGCGCTCGTCGGACTCGCCTACGGGGCCGATGACGTGATCGCCTGGGCGACGCCGTTCGCCGACGACTGGTCCGCGACCTGGGCCGGGCTCTTCCGCGGTTTCCTGACCGTGCTCCTCTTCGTTTTCGGGCTCTTTCTCGCGGTGATCACCTTCACCGCGGTGACGCTCCTGGTCGGACAGCCCTTCTACGAGTCGCTGTCCGAGGAGGTCGACCGCGCGGAGGGCGGCGAGGTCCCGCAGTCGGGGCTGCCGTTCTGGCGCGACCTGTGGGTCTCCGCCCGGGACAGCGCCCGCATCCTGGTCCGGGTGACGCTCTACGGGATCCTGCTCTTCGCGCTCGGCTTCGTCCCGGTCGTCGGGCAGACCGTCGTGCCGGTGCTCGGCTTCTGCGTCACCGGCTATTTCCTGGCGGAGGAGCTGACGGCGGTGGCGCTCCAGCGCCGGGGCGTCGAGCTGAAGGAGCGCCTCGCGCTGCTGCGCGGCCGGCGGATGCTCACGCTCGGCTTCGGCGTCCCGATCGGGCTCGCCTTCCTCGTCCCGGTGGTGGCGGTCTTCCTGATGCCGGGGGCGGTGGCCGGGGCGACGCTGCTGGTCCGCGATCTGACGGCCGAGCGCGAGCCGGAGACGGACGACACGGCGGCCGGCCCGGCGACCGCCCCCGGGGACGGCGCGGGGGCCGGGCGGCCCGGCGTACCGCTCACCCTGGAGAAGTAGCCGGGCGCGCCGCGGCGTCCGCGCGGGCGGCGGTGGCTCAGAGCCGGTCGGGAGAGGCGTCGGCGGCCACGGTGATGATCGACCGGAGCTGCGCGATGATGTCCAGCCGGTTCCGCACGAACTCCGGGTCGGTCACGGTCCCCGTCGCCGGGTTCGTGTTGCCCGCCCCGAACTGGAGCACCGGCGTGTGCACATGGCCGCCGGGGACGTCCAGGCCGAGCCGGTCGCGCAGCAGGGTCGCCCGGTAGGCGATCTCGTTGGAGAGATAGTCCCCGCCGCCCCCGGCGCGGGCCGCCGAGCCGGGGGTCGGTCCGTCGGGGCGCACCACCGCGGCGGTGGAGCCCGCCGGTATCTCGGTCACGGACGTGTTGTCGTACACCGGGAAGCGGCCGGTGTCCGCCGCGACGATCGCGGGGTACGGCAGGCTGGTCGCCGTCCACTGCGGCTGCGAGGCCGGGTCGCGGACCGGGACGAGGCCGGTCTCGGAGACGTTCTGGTTGTCCCCGAACCCGCCCCGCCAGGCGCCGTTGAAGCGCTCGACGTCGATCCGGCCGACCCGGCCCTGGCTGACCGTGGTGAAGAGGTCGGCCCGCGCCAGCGGCTTGCGCAGCGCCCGCTCCACCGTGCCGTCGGCGAAGTCCTGCCAGCGGACGGGGAAGACGGCGGCCTCGATCCTGGCCGGTCCCCGGGCGGTCTCGACGACCGTGCCGTCAAGGGCGAGCGCGGTCGCCCCCGAGGGGTTGCTGATCCGGATGTCACGGTCGAGGGTGAACGGGTCGAACCCGGTCACGACGATCCGCTTGACGCCCTTGCCCGCCGCGGTGCTCGTGCCCGCCTTGGTGCCCGCGCCGTCCTTGCGGTCCTTGTCGTCCTTGCCGTTCTTGCCGGGGAACGTCATGGAGTCCTGCCCCCGCGAGGTGCGTTCCAGCGCCCCGAGCAGCCGGGCACGCGCTGCCTCCGAGAGTCCGAACTCCGGCTGCCACTGCCGCAGTTCCCGGCTCATCGCCAGCCGCGCCCAGTACAGCGGCCGGTCGTCGTCCCGGCTCAGATCGCCGCGCGCCGGGCCCCGGCCCTGCGCCCGGTCCACGGCCCGCTGCCACAGCCGCGCGCCCTGCCGCTCGACGGTCCGCTCGGCCGCCCGGTAGGACCCCGCGCCGTTCAGCGCCCGTACGAACCCGGGCGCCACCTGGTCGAACCCGCTGAGCCGCAGGATCTCCTGCGGCACGGCCCGGTCGAGCCGCTGCTCCTCGACGGTGGGCGCGGAGGTCGTCGGAACGGGGGCCGCCGCGCCGGCGGCCGGCGGCGGTACGGCGAGGGCGAGCGCGGCGGTGGTGAGCAGTACGAGCCCGAGCCGATCGGGCCGTACGCGCGGGCGAACGCGTGGCGGACGTACAGGCGTGAGTCTCACGGGAGTCCTTCCGTCGGGTGGCGGAAGTATCGCCTCCGGACCGCCCTGTTGACCATGGGCACCCGGGGGCAGGCCCGGTCCGAACAGCGGCGGACGAAGGCGGACGGACGCGGACGGACGCGGACGCACAGACCCTAGGCCCCCGCCCGCAGCAGCGTCAGGAAGTCGCGGAACGCCGCCGTCATGTCCACCGCCTCCGGGTCCAGCAGCCACTGGTACTGGAGCCCGTCCAGCACCGCCGTCAGCAGCGGCGCCGCCTGTTCCGGTGTCAGCCCGCCCGGGAGGCGGTCGCCGAACTCGGCGCGCAGGACCTCCGCCATCTCGCCCCGCACCTGCGTGTAGCGGCGGGTGAAGAACTCCCTGGCCGGATGGGCCTCCGTGACGCTCTCGCCGAGCAGCGCCGAGAAGGTCTGGACGATCCCGGGGCGCATCGCGTTGTACTCCACCAGGGAGTCCAGCAGATCGAGCCGCCAGCCGCGGCGGCCGTCGCGGCGCCCGCCGGTGTCCCACTGGTCCCGCTCCTCCAGGACGGCGACGAGCAGCGCCTCCTTGGAGGGGAAGTAGTGCAGCAGCCCCTGCTGGGTCAGACCGGCGCGCTCGGCGACCGCGCCCAGGGTCGCGCCCCGGTAGCCGCGCTCCGCGATCACTTCGAGGGCGGCGCGGAGGATGTCCGCGCGCCGCTCCTCGGTCCTGGCCCTCGTCATCGGCCGTCCCCTCCCTCGGAGATAACGAAAGAATAACCAAACTTACCGCTCTACAGATTTGGCCTTCACCATGTAACCATTCGACCGTCAGTACGTCGACGAGGAGGTACGGCCGTGGCCGACGCACCCACCACCCGGGCCGATCAGGCACGTGACGCCGCGGTCGCCGCGGCGCTCGGCAAGCTCGACCTGGACGACAAGGCCCGGCTCCTGGCCGGCCAGGACATGTGGTCCCTGCCCGAACTGCCCGGGATCGGTCTCGCGTCGCTCGTCATGTCCGACGGGCCCATCGGCGTCCGCGGCGTCCGCTGGACCGCCGACGACCCGTCCGTGGCCCTCCCGTCCCCGACCGCCCTCGCCGCCTCCTGGGACCCGGAGCTGGCCCGCCGGGCGGGGCGGCTGCTCGCCCAGGAGGCCCGCCGCAAGGGCGTGCACGTCCTGCTCGCGCCGACCGTCAACCTGCACCGCTCGCCCCTCGGCGGCCGGCACTTCGAGGCGTACAGCGAGGACCCGTACCTCACCGGCGAGATCGGCACCGGCTATGTGCTCGGCGTCCAGGACGGCGGCGTCGGCACGACGGTCAAGCACTTCGTCGCCAACGACGCCGAGACCGACCGCTTCACCGTCGACAACCTCGTCGCCCCCCGCGCCCTGCGCGAGCTGTATCTCGCGCCCTTCGAGGCCATCGTGGCGGGCGCCCACCCGTGGGGCATCATGGCCGCGTACAACCAGGTCAACGGCTCCACGATGACCGAGCACCGCTACCTCCAGAACGATGTGCTGCGCGGCGAATGGGGCTTCGACGGCTACATCGTCTCCGACTGGCTGGCCGCGCGCTCCACCGTCGGCGCGCTTCTCGGCGGTCTGGACGTCGCGATGCCGGGGCCCCGCACGGTCTACGGCGAGGCGCTGGCCGCCGCCGTACGGGCCGGGGAGGTGCCCGAGTCCGCCGTCGACGACGCCGTGCGCCGGGTCCTGCTGCTCGCCGCCAGGACCGGGGCCCTCGACGGCGCGCCCGCCGCCGTCACCACCCCGCCCGCGCCGCTCGACGGCGAGGCGCTGGCCCGCGAGATCGCCCGCCGCTCCTTCGTCCTCGTACGGAACGAGGAGCGATCCGGCCGTCCCGCGCTGCCGCTCGACCCCGCGGACGGGACGATCGCGCTCAGCGGCGCCGCCGCCCGCGACGCCCGGGTCCTCGGCGGCGGCTCCGCCACCGTCTTCCCCGACCACGTCGTCTCCCCGCTGGACGGCCTCACCGCCGCGCTCCCGCCGGGCCGCCTCAGCTACGCGATCGGCGCCGACCCCAGCGACGAACTCCAGGACGCCGACCAGGGGTTCGAGCTGACCGCCGTCTGCCGGGACGACTCCGGGCGGATCCTCGGCACCGGCTCCGTCCCGGGCGGCCGGTTGCAGTGGCTGGGCGCCGACCTGCCCGACGGGGTCACCCACGAGACGCTCCACTCCGTCGAGCTGACCGGCACCTTCACGCCCCGGGAGAGCGGCGAGCACGCCTTCGGCACCCGCGGCCTCGGCGGCTTCACGCTGACCGTCGGCGGGGAGGTCCTCTTCGACGGCAGCCAGGACCTCGGCTCCGCCTCCGACCCCTTCGAGGCGTTCTTCGGCGAGCCCGTGGAGCGCGCCCGCGCCGTCCTCACCGAGGGGGAGCAGGTCGAAGTCTCCCTCCTGCACACCGTGTTCAAGCTGCCGGACGCCCCGCTCAACGCCGTCGCCGTCTCCCTGCTTCACCTCGGCCCGCGCCACGACCCCGACGAGCTGATCGCCGAGGCCGTCGAGGCCGCCCGTACCGCCGCCACCGCCGTCGTCGTGGTCGCCACGACCGAGCGCGTCGAGTCCGAGGGCTTCGACCGCGCGGACCTGCGGCTCCCCGGCCGCCAGGACGACCTCGTGCGCGCGGTCGCCGCCGTCAACCCCCGCACGGTCGTGGTCGTCAACACCGGCTCCCCGGTGGAGCTGCCCTGGCGCGAGGACGTGGCGGCGGTGCTGCTCACCTGGTTCCCCGGCCAGGAGGGCGGCGCCGCGCTCGCCGACGTCCTGCTCGGCGGCGCGGAGCCGGCCGGGCGGCTCCCCACCACCTGGCCCGCCGCCCTCGCGGACGCGCCCGTCTCGAAGACCGCCCCGGACAACGGAGAACTCCCCTACACCGAAGGCGTGTTCATCGGCTACCGGGCCTGGGAACGGGCAGGCGCGACCCCCGCGTACCCCTTCGGCCACGGCCTCGGCTACACCGACTGGGAGTACGAGTCGATCGAGGCCACCCCGGCCGGGGCGCGGGTGCGGGTGCGCAACTCCGGTACCCGTACGGGCCGCGAGGTCGTCCAGGTCTACCTCGCCCCGGTCCCCGGCGCGGACGCCGGCGCGGTGGAGCGCCCCGCGCGCTGGCTGGCCGGCTTCGCCTCCGTCGAGGCGGCCCCCGGCGAGAGCGTCGAGGTGACGGTCCCGCTGCGCCGCCGGGCGTTCGAGATCTGGGACGAGGCGGCCAACTCCTGGTCGTACGTGGCCGGTTCCTATGAGATCCAGGCGGGCCGCTCCGTCAGCGACCGCCGACTGTCCGCGCTGGTGGAGGCGACGGGATAGGGTCTGAAGACGTGCGGCCCCGGGGCGGAACCTGACACCGCCCCGGGGCCGCACCCGTCCGGACGGACAGCCGTCGGCGCGTCGCGGACCGGTGGCGTCAGCGCGTCGTGAACCGGTAGACCGTGGCCGACTCGTACACCTCACCCGGCCGCAGCACCGTGCTCGGGAAGGCCGGCCGGTTCGGTGAGTCCGGGAAGTGCTGCGTCTCCAGCGCGATGCCGGCGCCGGGACCGAACGGCTTCCCGTCGAAGTGGTCACCGGTGTAGAGCTGGAGCCCCGGCTCCGTGGTGGTGATCGTGAGCGCCCGGCCGGACACGGGGTCGTACAGCTCGGCGGCGGGGGCGCCCTCCGGCCCGCCGTCCAGGACGTAGTTGTGGTCGTAGCCGGGGCCCACCGGGCGGGACGCGCGGAAGTCGAAGCGCGTGCCGTCCACCGGCGCCAGCTCCCCGGTCGGCAGCATCGACCCGTCCACCGGCGTGATCCGGCCGCCCGCGATCCGCAGCTCGTGCCCGGACGTCGCCGGGCCGCCGTCCGCGCCACCCAGATTCCAGTACGTGTGATTGGTCAGCGTGACATGCGTCGGCGCGTCCGTCACCGCGCGGTACGCGATCCGCAGCGCCCCGTCCCCGTCCAGCGTGTACGACGCCGAGACCTCCAGACGGCCGGGGAACCCCTCCTCGCCGTCCGGGCTGACCCGCGACAGCCGGACCCCCGACGGTCCCGCCCCCTCCCCGCCCGGGCCGACGGGCTCCGCGTCCCACACCCGCCGGTCGAAGCCGTGCGCCCCGCCGTGCAGACAGTTCGGCCCCTCGTTGGGCGTGACCCGGTGCGTCACCCCGTCCAGGGTGAAGGCGGCGCCCGCGATACGGTTCGCGTACCGGCCGACGAGCGCCCCGAAGTACGGCCCCCGGTGCTCCAGATAGCCGGGGAGGCCGGGGAAGCCGAGGACGACGTCGGCGACGCTCCCGTTCCGGTCGGGAACCTCCACCGACTGCAGGATGCCGCCGTACGTCAGCAGCCGTATCCGGGTACCGGCCCGCTCCAGGGTCCAGCGGTCGACCGGCGTACCCTCGGGCGTGGCGCCGACGCGCTCCGTGTTCATGACAGTCACGATCACGACCCTACGCGGGTGGCTCCGCCGCCGTGACATTGCGGTACGCGATCTCCGCCAGCCTGCTCTGCCCGTTCTTGCTGGGGTGGAACCAGTCCCAGTGGCTGAGCTGTTTGCCGGTGAACCGGAAGTCGAAGACCTCGCCGCCGTCGTACCGGCAGCGCACGTCCTTCGCGCACACGCCCTTCAGCGTGTCGTTGTACGCCACGACCCGGTCGTACACCATGTTCCGCCGCTTCTGGGCGCCCTTGCTGTCGTCCTGCGCGTCGCCCAGCATCGTGGCGCAGATGCCCAGCTTCCAGACCTGCCGGCCCAGCGGATTGCCGCGTCCGGTCGACCAGAGGCGCTTGAGGTCCGGCACGCTCGACACGTACACCTGCGCCTTGGGCGCGCCCGCGCGGAGCAGCCGCAGCGACTCCTCGAAGGATGCCTTGAAGGCGGCGACCGGGGTCATCTGCGCGGCCGAGCGCCGGCACGCGTCGTTGGCGCCCACCATGACCGTGACCAGCTCGGGCCCGTACCGCGCCGCCCGCGCCATCTGGTCCGGCAGATCGGCCATCCGGGCGCCGGTCTCGGCGAGGTTCCAGGAGTTCTCCGCCAGCCGCGCGGCCGGCGGTCCCTCGGCCGCCGGCCCGCCGAGCAGCCGGTAGGCGAGGCTCCGCACGCCGCTGTCCGTGCCGGTCGACCAGGACACCTCGGGGCAGTCCACGAGCACCCCGCAGGCGTCGAAGCCACGCGTTATCGAGTCACCGACGGCGGCGACGGAGCCCGGGCTGCGGTCCCAGACCGGAGTGGGGCGCGGGGAGGGGCCGGCGGCCTTGGTGGCGGAGCCGGGGGAGGCGGAGTCGGAGGAGGTGCATCCGGCGAGCGCCCCGGTCCCGGCGAGGACGGCGGCGGCCACGGCGGCGGACGCGGTACGGACCCGGCCGGGCCCGCGGCGGCTCCGCGGGCTCTCTCCTCGCATGAGTCCTCCCGATCGGCGTCCGCTGCGGGCGTCCGCCGGTGAAAGCTTCGCGTATATCCGTCCTGGGACCGACGGTACGTCACCCCGGGCCCCTCACCGCACGATAGCTTTTCCCACGTCGAAACAGAGGCGCCTGATCGCTTGGCTCCGGTAAATTACATCACGTCACAAGCTGTCCCTTTTGCGGAGTTTCACTCCCGATGCTGTTTACTGAGGCCGCTGGGAAAGGCGAACCTCGTCCCACACTGGAGGTCCCGGTGACGACACGTGGAGTTCTGTACGTTCACTCCGCACCCCGCGCGATGTGCCCGCATGTCGAATGGGCGGTGGCCGGAGTACTGGGGGTACGGGTCCAGCTCGACTGGATCAGGCAGCCGGCCTCGCCCGGTACCTGGCGGGCCGAGGTCTCCTGGAAGGGCCGCGCGGGCACCGCGTCCAAACTCGCCTCCGCGCTGCGCGGCTGGCAGATGCTCCGCTTCGAGGTCACCGCTGAACCCTGTCCCACGGCGGAGGGCGAGCGCTACAGCGCCACCCCCGACCTGGGCATCTTCCACGCGGTCACCGGTCTGCACGGCGACATCCTGGTCCCTGAGGACCGGCTGCGGGCCGCCCTCGCCCGCGCGCAGCGGGGCGAGACCCAGTTGGCGGTGGAGCTCGCCACCCTGCTGGGCAAGCCGTGGGACGACGAGCTGGAGCCGTTCCGCCACGCGGGCGAGGGCGCCCCGGTGCGCTGGCTGCACCAGGTGGTCTGAGCGGCGCTCCGCCGTGATCCGAACGGGAGGACCTACGGTGGCCGTATGGCTGACACACTCGCAGTAGCCGTCCTCGGCACCGGCATCATGGGCGCCGGGATGGCCCGTAACCTCTGCCGCGCCGGACTCGACGTCCGGGTCTGGAACCGCACCCCCGCCAAGGCCGAGGCACTGGCCGCGGACGGTGCGCGCGTCGCCGCGACCCCCGCCGAGGCGGTGGGCGGCGCGGATGTCGTCCTCACCATGCTGTACGACGGGCCCGCGGTGGTGGCGGCGATGGAGGCCGCGGCGCCGGGCCTGCGCCCCGGCACCGTCTGGCTCCAGTCGACGACGGTGGGGGTCGAGGCCGTCACCCCGCTGGCGGAATTCGCGGCGGAGCGGGGGCTGGTCTTCGTCGACGGCCCGGTCCTCGGCACCCGGGCCCCCGCGGAGAGCGGACAGCTCCTGGTGCTCGCCGCGGGTCCGCCCCGGGCCAGGGAGCCGCTCGCACCGGTCCTGGACGCGGTGGGCAGCCGTACGGTCTGGCTGGGCGACGAGGGCGGCACGGCCGCCGCCACCCGTCTCAAGCTCGTCTGCAACAGCTGGGTCCTGGCCCTCACCCACGCCACGGCCGAGGCGCTCTCCCTGGCCAAGGGGCTCGGCGTGGACCCGGCCGGTTTCCTGGAGGCCGTCGGCGGCGGTCCGCTGGACTGCGGCTACCTCCGGGCCAAGTCCCAGGCGATCCTGGCCGACGACTACACCCCGAACTTCTCCGTCACCACCGCTGCCAAGGACGCGCGCCTCATCGTCGCGGCGGGCGCGGCGGAAGGTGTACGGCTGGACCTCGCCGCGGCGGGAGCGGAACGTTTCCGCCGCGCCGCGGAGCAGGGCCACGGCGACGACGACATGGCGGCGACGTACTTCGCCAGCTTCGGCGGATCGGGCGGCTGAGCCCCGGGGACGGCCGGGACCCGGAGCCGGGCACGCCGGACCGCACCGGGTGACGGACCGTACCGGTCGTCAGACCGTACGGAGCGCCAGCACCACGTTGTGGCCGCCGAAGCCGAACGAGTTGTTGATCGCCGCGATCGTGCCGCTCGGCAGGGGGCGGGGCTCCCCGCGCACCACGTCCGCGTCGACCTCCTCGTCGAGGGTGTCGATGTTGATCGTCGGCGGGGCCGTGCGGTGGTACAGCGCGAGGGCCGTGGCCACCGTCTCGATACCGCCCGCGCCACCCAGCAGGTGGCCGGTCATCGACTTCGTCGCGGAGATCGCGACATGGTCCAGGTCGTCGCCGAGGACCTGGCGCAGCGCCTTGATCTCGGCGATGTCACCCTGCGGGGTGGACGTGGCGTGTGCGTTGAGGTGCGCGATCTCGGACGGCTTCAGGTCCGAGTTGTCGAGCAGGTTGTGCATGGCCTTGGCGATGCCACGGCCGGTCGGCTCGGGCTGCGCGATGTGGTGGGCGTCCGAGGAGAGGCCCTGGCCCAGCACCTCGCAGTAGACGCGCGCGCCACGCCGGGCCGCGTGCTCGGCCGACTCCAGGACGACGACGCCCGCGCCCTCGCCGAGGACGAAGCCGTCCCGGGCCGTGTCGTACGGGCGGGAGGCCCTGGTGGGCTCGTCGTTGTTCTTGGACATCGCCATCATGTTGGCGAACGCCGCGATGGGCAGCGGGTGGATGGCCGCTTCCGTACCGCCGGCCACGACCACGTCGGCCCGGCCCGTGCGGATCATCTCCACCGCGTAGCCGACGGCCTCGGCGCCCGAGGCGCAGGCGGAGACCGGGGTGTGCACGCCCGCGCGGGCGCCCACCTCCAGGCTGACGTTGGCGGACGGGCTGTTGGGCATCAGCATCGGCACGGTGTGCGGGGAGACCCGGCGTACGCCGCGCTCCTTGAGCACGTCGTACTGGTCGAGCAGGGTCGTGACGCCGCCGATGCCGGAGGCGATCACGGTGCCGAGCCGGTCGGGGTCGACCTGGGGGTCGTCCCCCGCCTTGTCGGTGTAACCGGCGTCCGCCCACGCCTCCCTGGCCGCGATCAGCGCGAACTGCGCCGAGCGGTCCAGCTTGCGGGCGAGCGGCCGGGGCAGGACGTCGCCCGGGTCGACGGCGGCGGTCGCGGCGATCCGGACCGGCAGGTCGGCGAAGCGCTCGCCCTCAAGGGGCCGTACTCCCGAGCGGCCGGCGAGCAGACCATCCCAGGTCGATGCGCTGTCGCCACCCAGTGGTGTGGTTGCGCCGATACCGGTGACGACCACGGTGCGATTGGTCTGGCTCACTGGAATTCTTCTCCACGTGTAGAGGGTGCTGAATTGTTACGGCGCCACCACCGGGTGGCGTTTGCCGCGCGATGTTACGGGTCAGGCGGTCAGGCCCTGAGCGGTCAGGCTCCGAGTGGTCAGGCGGCCTGGTGCTTCGTGATGTAGTCGGCGGCGTCGCCGACCGTCTTCAGGTTCTTGACGTCGTCGTCCGGGATCTTCACGTCGAAGCGCTCTTCGGCGGCGACGACGACCTCGACCATGGACAGCGAGTCGACGTCCAGGTCGTCGGTGAAGGACTTGTCCAGCTGGACGTCCTCCTCCGGGATCCCGGCGATCTCGTTCACGATCTCGGCGAGACCCTTGACGATCTCTTCCTGGGTGAAGGCCATGGTGGGCGATCTCCTTCGATGTTGAGCAATATTGAGCGGATTTGAGCTGAGGATTTACGGAAGACGCTCCGGAAAGATCCGGAGTGCCTAGGGGAGGGTAACGACCGTCGCCGCGTACACGAGACCCGCCCCGAATCCGATGACGAGCGCGGTGTCGCCGCTCTTCGCCTGACCGGTCGCCAGGATCCGCTCCATCGCGAGCGGGATCGAGGCGGCCGAGGTGTTGCCGGTGGTTTCGACGTCACGCGCGACCGTGACGCTCTCCGGCAGTTTCAGAGTCTTCACCATCGAGTCGATGATCCGCATGTTGGCCTGATGCGGAATGAAGACGTCCAAATCATCCGCGGTGATGCCCGCGGCGTCCAGCGCCTGCTGGGCGACCTTCGCCATCTCGAAGACGGCCCAGCGGAAGACCGCCTGGCCCTCCTGGGTGATGGCCGGGAACTTGTCCGTGGCACCGGCCCGCGTGACACCGGCGTGGAAATCGTCCCACGGCACGGTCTGCCGGATGGTGTCGGACTTGTCGCCCTCGGAGCCCCACACCGTCGCGCCGATCATCGGCTCCTGCGCGGGGCCGACGACGACGGCGCCCGCGCCGTCACCGAAGAGGAAGGCCGTCGCGCGGTCCTCCAGGTCGGTCAGGTCCGAGAGCCGCTCCACGCCGATGACCAGCACATGTCCGGCCGAGCCCTCGACGACCATGCCCTTGGCCAGGGTCAGTCCGTACACGAAGCCGGCGCACGCCGCCGAGATGTCGAAGGCGGCGGGCCGGCCCGCGCCGATCCGGTCCGCGATCTCCGTCGCGATGGCCGGGGTCTGCTTGAAGTGCGAGACGGTGGAGACGACCACGGCGTCGATCTGCTCGGGGGTGATCCCGGCGTCGGCGATGGCCTTGCCCGCCGCCTCGACGGACATCGCGGCGACGGTCTCCTCGGGCGAGGCCCAGTGGCGGGTGGCGATACCGGAGCGGGAGCGGATCCACTCGTCGGACGAGTCGATCGTTTCGAGGATCACCTCGTTCGGCACGACCCGGACCGGGCGGTAACCGCCCACGCCCATGATCCGCGCGTACGGGGCGCCCTTGCTGGGCTTGATCTTCGACATGCTCTCTGCTCCTTATTCAGCCGCGGAGGAGTGCGAGGACGGCGCGGACCCGGCGATGAGTTCGCGGGCCGCGTCCAGGTCGTCGGGGGTCTTCAGCGGCAGGGTCCGCACACCGGGCAGGGCGCGCTTCGCGATCCCGGTCAGGGTGCCGCCGGGGCACAGCTCGATCAGCGCGGTCACGCCCCGCTCCTGGAACGTCTCCATGCACAGGTCCCAGCGCACCGGGTTGGCGACCTGACCGATCAGCCGCGCCACCACCTCGGAGCCGGTGGCGACGGCGCCGCCGTCGCTGTTCGAGACGTACGGAACGGCCGGGTCGGCGGCGTCGACGGAGGCGGCGGCGGCCGACAGCTTCTCGACGGCGGGCGCCATGTGGTGCGTGTGGAACGCCCCGGCGACCTTCAGCGGCACCACGCGCCGTACGCCCTCGGGCTTGTCCTCCGCCAGCGCGGCGAGCTGCTCGGCCGTGCCCGCGGCCACGATCTGGCCGGCGCCGTTCACGTTCGCCGGCGTCAGGCCGAGCCGGTCGAGGTGGGCGAGCGTGGTCTCCGGGTCGCCGCCGAGCAGTGCGGACATGCCGGTCTCGGTGACGGCGGCGGCCTCGGCCATCGCCAGCCCGCGGGCCCGTACGAGGCTCATGGCGACGTCGTCCGCGAAGACCCCGGCGAGCGCCGAGGCGGCCAGCTCACCGACGCTGTGGCCCGCGACCGCGCCGACACGCGGCACCAGGTCGGCGGTGGTGGGGAAGAGCTGCCGGGCCGAGAGCAGCGCCGCGGCCACCAGCAGCGGCTGCGCGACGGCGGTGTCGCGGATCTCGTCCGCGTCGGCCTTCGTGCCGTAGTGGACCAGATCCAGGTCGATGGCGGCCGACCAGGCCCGCAGCCGGTCTTCGGCGCCGGGGAGATCGAGCCAGGGAGTCAGGAAGCCGGGCGTCTGAGCGCCTTGGCCGGGAGCGACGAGTACGAGCACACTCACACTCTCTCTTGTGTACGGTCCTCACCGCCCGTGAGGACAGGAACGAAGAACCGTGAGGGGAATTGTTGGAGTACGACAAAAGCCTAGGACTGGGGATCCCCGTCGGCCAGACGCCCGAGGATCAGCGCAATCCGCAGCGTAAACGCCGACCTGACGTCGGAGGGTGACCATCCGGTGACGTCAGTCACACGTCGCAGCCGGTAGCGCACGGTGTTGGGGTGGACGAAGAGCATCCGCGCGGCGCCCTCCAGACTGCTCGCCTGCTCCAGATAGACACTCAGAGTCTCCAGCAGCGCCGAGCCCGCCTCTTCGAGCGGTCTGTAGATCTCCTCCACCAACTGCTCGCGGGCCGCCGGATCGGAGGCGATCGCGCGCTCCGGCAGCAGATCGTCCGCCAGCACCGGGCGCGGGGCGTCCTGCCAGGCGAAACACGCCTTGAGCCCGGCCGCGGCCGCCTGCGCGGACTTCGTGGCGGCCAGCAGATCGGGCACCACCGGGCCCGCGACGACCGCGCCCGCCGCGTACGGGCCGATCAGCGCCTTCGCCACCTTCAGCGGATCGTCGCTGCCGCCCGCGATCACCACGAGCCGGTCGCCGAGCACCCCGGTCAGCACCTGGAGCTTGGCGTGGCGCGCGGCCCGCCGGATCGCCTCCACGGTCAGCTCGCTGTCCTCGTCCGGGGCGGTACCGAGGAGCACACAGACATGCTCGGGGGAGTTCCAGCCCAGCGCCGCCGCCCGCGAGATGGCGCCCTCGTCGGCCTCGCCCGAGAGCACCGCGTTGACGACGAGCGACTCCAGCCGCGCGTCCCACGCGCCGCGCGCCTCGGCGGCCTGGGCGTACACCTGCGCGGTGGCGAAGGCGATCTCCCGCGCGTAGACGAGCAGCGCCTCGCGCAGCGCGGACTCGTCGCCGGGAGCGGCGACCTCTCCGATCGCCGCCTCCATGACCTCGATCGTGGTCCGCACCATCTCGACGGTCTGGCGCAGGGTGATCGCCCGGGTCAGCTCCCGCGGCGCCGTGCCGAAGACATCGGTGGAGATGGCCTGCGGGGTCTCCGGGTGACGGAACCACTCGGTGAACGCCGCGATGCCCGCCTGTGCCACCAGCCCGATCCACGAACGGTTCTCCGGGGGCATCGCGCGGTACCACGGCAGCGTCTCGTCCATGCGGGCGATGGCGTTCGCGGCGAGCCGTCCCGAGGACTGCTCCAACCGCCGCAGCGTCGCGGGATGCGGATGGGGTTCGTTCGATGGTTCAGGCACGGGACAAGACTGCCTTATCGGCTCGGGTGCTCGTGGTGCCGGGGCTACGGTGGTGACGTGATTCTCGTACGGTACGCAGCGGAGCGTTACGCGGGCGGCGACGCCACGGTGGGCATCGAGTCGCTGCACGCCTTCTCCTTCGGACCTTTCTACGACCCGGACAACCTCCGCTTCGGCGCGCTCCTCGCCTGCAACGAGGAACGGCTGGCGCCCGGCGCGGGCTTCGGCGAACACCCCCACCGCGACACGGAGATCGTCACCTGGGTCGTCGAGGGCGAGCTGACCCACCGCGACTCGGCCGGGCACGCCACGGTCGTCCGCCCCGGCGACCTCCAGCGGCTCAGTTCCGCGGGCGGGGTGCGCCATGTGGAGCGCAACGACGGACCGGACCCGCTGGTCTTCGTCCAGATGTGGCTGACACCGCTGGAGCCGGGCGGCGAGCCCGCGTACGAGGTCGTACGGGGCATCGCCGACGCCACCCCGTACGCCCTGCCCCGGGCGGGCGCGCTGCTGCACGTGCGCCGCCTGCGGGCCGGCGAGCGCTCCGCCGTGCCGGACGCGCCCGCGGTCTACGCGCACGTGGTGCGGGGCGCGGTACGGCTGGAGGGGCCCGAACGGACCGAGGGCGCCGGCGGTACGGGTGAACTCGCCCCCGGCGACTCGGCGCGGATCACCGACGCGCGGGGGCTGGAACTGGTCGCCGGGCCCGGGACCGCGGGCGGGGGAGCGGCGGCGGAAGTGCTCCTCTGGGAGATGCCGGGCTGATCCTCTGGGAGATGCCGGGCCGATCCGGTGGGAGATGCCGGGCCGATCCGGGCGAGGGCCCTACCCCAGCTCCGCCAGCACCGCGTCCGTGAAGGGCGGCCACGCCGATATCGCCCACGGCCCGAAGTCCCGGTCCGCCAGCGCCACACAGGCCGCCCCCGCGTCCGGGTCGACCCACAGGAACGTACCGGACTGCCCGAAGTGGCCGAAAGTGCGCGGCGACGACGAACTCCCCGTCCAGTGCGGGGACTTGCCGTCACGGATCTCGAAGCCGAGCCCCCAGTCGTTGTTCTTCTGGTTGCCGTAGCCGGGCAGCACCCCGGAGAGCCCCGGGTGGACGACGCCCGTCGCCTCCAGCACCGTACGCGGGTCGAGCAGCCGGGGCGCCTGCACCTCGGCGGCGAAGCGCGCCAGGTCGTCGGCGGTCGACACGCCGTCCCGCGCCGGTGAACCGCCGGCCGGCAGGGAGGTGTCGGCCATGCCGAGCGGTTCGAGCACGGCCTCGCGGAGGTAGTCGGCGAAGGGGATGTCGGTGGCCTTGGCGACATGGTCGCCCAGCACCTCGAAGCCCGCGTTGGAGTAGAGCCGGCGGGTGCCGGGCGCGGCGGCCGCCCGGTGCTCGTCGAAGGCGAGCCCGCTGGTGTGCGCGAGCAGATGGCGCACGGTGGCCCCGTCGGGCCCGGCCGGCTCGTCCAGCTCGACGGCACCCTCCTCGTACGCCACGAGCACCGCGTACGCGGCGAGCGGCTTGGTCACGGAGGCGAGCGGGAACCGCCGCGCGGTGGGTCCGTACGACCCGGCGACACTCCCGTCGGCGCGCACCACGACGGCCGCGGCGTGCGGCACGGGCCAGTTCTCGATCATCGCCAGGCTCTGCATGCGGATGAGCCTACTGGGCAGGGGTGACACCCCGTGCGCGGCCCTGATGGGTCAGCCGCATGGCGGGGGCGGGGTTACGGACGAAGCCCAGCGAGGCGTAGAGCGGCTCGCCCTCCTCCGACGCGTGCAGACCGATCTTCCGGACGCCGCGGCTCCGGTACCAGTCGAGCAGCGCCTCCATGCAGGCCCGCGAGTAGCCGCGGCGCCGCATGTCGATGTCGGTGGCGACGCTGAAGACATGGCCGACGAGCCCCAGCGGGTTGCCGGGGCTGCCGAGGCGTTGCTCGATGACCCCGATCGCGCAGGCCGCCAGGCCCGTACCGGTAGCCGTTCCGTTCCCCGGCGTTCCGTCCCCCGGCCGGTCCACGACGAAGGCGGCGAGATCGCCGTCCGGGTCCGCGAGCCTGATGCGCAGTGTCTCGGTCGCGGGCGGCTGCCAGTCCGCGTCCGGATCCGGCCCGTGAACCGAGTCGAGCATGATCGCGCGGAGACGGACCAGCTCTCCGGCGTCCGCCGGGGTCGCGCGGCGTGCGAGGCTCATGGAGTGCGATTCTGTCACTCCGTTCGGCAGAATCATCTCCTTTTCCACTTGCTTCGAGTGCACTCGAAGGTTCTAGCGTTGACGGTATGACGCTGATCCAGAGCAGCCCCGTACGGACGGCCCCCGTCGACATCTGCGCCACCGCGCCGTCGGCCCATCCGCGGCCCCACGGCGAGGACCGCTACACGATCAGCGAGGTCGCCGCCTTCACCGGGCTCACCGCGCACACCCTGCGCTGGTACGAACGGATCGGCCTCATGCCGCACATCGACCGGTCGCACACCGGGCAGCGGCGCTTCCGCAACAAGGACCTGGACTGGCTCGTCTTCGTCACCAAGCTGCGGCTGACCGGGATGCCCGTCGCGGACATGGTCCGGTACGCCGAGCTCATCCGGGTAGGAGACGAGACGTTCGAGGAGCGGCAGGAGCTGCTGGAACGGACCCGCCGCGACGTGCTCCGCAGGATCACGGAGCTTCAGGACACGGTGTCCGTGCTCGACCACAAGATCAGCTTCTACGCGGACGCCCGCACGGCGTCGGAGAGGTTCGACCCCCGATGAGCGACAAGAAGAGCCGGAGCGCGCACGACGGCAGGATCGAGAAGGTACGCCTGGGCACCGGCGGCCCGGAGGTGGGCTCCCAGGGGCTCGGCTGCATGGGCATGAGCTTCGCGTACGGGCCCACGGACGCCGACGAGGCGCGCGCCACGCTGGAGCGCGCCCTGGAGCTGGGGGTGACGCTGTACGACACGGCGGACGTGTACGGCGACGGCGAGAACGAGAAGTTCCTCGCGCCGTTCGTCCGGGCGCACCGCGACGAGATCGTCCTGGCCACCAAGTTCGCCCTCGGGATCGATCCCGCCGACCCCGGCCGCCGGACCATCCGCAACGACCGGGCCTATCTGCGGCACTGTGTGGAGGGCAGCCTGCGGCGGCTCGGCGTGGAGCGGATCGACCTCTACTACATGCACCGGCGCGATGTGAACGTCCCCATCGAGGAGACGGTCGGCGCCATGGCCGAGCTGGTCGACGAGGGCAAGGTCAGCTACCTCGGGCTGAGCGAGGTCACCGGCGCGGAGCTGCGCGCGGCCCACGCCGTGCATCCCATCACCGCGCTCCAGTCGGAGTGGTCGCTCTTCAGCCGCGACATCGAGAAGACCGCCGTGCCGGCCGCCGCCGAACTGGGTGTCGGGCTCGTGCCGTACTCCCCGCTCGGCCGCGGCTTCCTGACCGGCTCGTTCGTCCACGCCGAGCACGAGCTGAGCGCCGACGACTTCCGCCGCCAGCAGCCGCGTTTCACCGGGGACAACGCCGCCGCGAACGCCGCGCTGCTGGAGCCGGTCCGCAAGATCGCCGAGGGGCGGGGCGCCACCCCCGGCCAGGTCGCCCTCGCCTGGGTGCAGCAGCGGGCGCCGCTGCACGGCCTGGCCGTCGTGCCGATCCCCGGCACCCGCAGGCGCGGCCGGATCGAGGAGAACACCGCCGCGACGCATCTCATCCTCACCGAGAGCGAGCTGAGCCTGCTGGAGCCGATCGCGGCGCGGGTGGCGGGCGGCCGGTACGCCGACATGACCTTCACGTCGGCCGCCCGGGAGTAGCTTCTCCCGGCTCACGCCAGCCCCAGCGCGAACACCGCGAAGCCCGCCGCGAGGAGCCCCGCCGCCGCGCGGCGGGCCTTCGCGCCCCGTGTCCCGGTCTCCCACGGCGCGTCGAAGCCGCGCGCGTACCGGCCGATGACCACCAGCAGCGTCGCGAAGAGCGGCAGCCAGGTCAGCCGGGCCACGATCCACCCGAGCGTGTCCGGCGAGGTCGTCAGACCGGTCAGCGGACCGGCGAAGGAACCGGGTACGGCGACCGCGAGCATCGCCGTCTGGTGCCAGCACAGGATCGTCATCGCGGAGAGGTTCACGATCACCACCGGGGCCCACAGCGCGGGCCGCGCCAGCAGCCGCCCCAGCCGGTCCCTGACCAGGATCGCGGCGCCGCTCTGCGCGGCGGCGAGGGCGAGCACCAGCAGCGACGGCGGATGCGAGTTGGTGCGGACCTCGCCGGGGACCCCGACCATCGACGCCGGGTAGTCGAAGACCAGCAGCAGCGCGGCGAAGAGCAGCACGCCCCCGGCGAGCAGGAACCGCGCCCCGCGCCGCCCGATCCGCCCCTCGCCCCACGCCACACCGAGCTGGTACGCGAAGAGCCAGCCGGGCAGGATGTTGAGCACGCTCAGCCAGGACGGCACGGCGTCCGCGTACGGCCCGTACCGCAGCAGGTCGACGGCGGCGACGGAGACCAGCAGCGGGGCGGCGGCCCAGCCGCCGAGCCGGCGCGCGGCGGCGACGCAGTACGGGGTCAGCGCGGTGACGATCACGTAGATCCCCACGAACCAGAGCGGCTGGATCACCAGCGTCGACGCGGTCCGCAGCGTCGTGCCGGGCACGCCGAGCCCGTACAGCACCGGCAGCAGCACCGCCCAGACGGCCGTCACCCCGAGGACCGGCCGGCCCAGACGCACCACACGGCCGCGCAGCCAGGCGGCCGTCGTGCCGGGCCGCCTCCGGTACGAGAGGACCGACGCGTACCCGCCGACCAGGAAGAAGATGCCCAGCATCTGGAGCACCCAGCTCACCGGCGCGAAACCGCCGAAGGTGCTGAGCGGGCTCGCGTTGTGCAGCGCGCCCCCGGAGTCGAGGGTGAAGCCGCCGAGCAGCCAGTGCCCGGTCGGCACGGCGAGCAGCGCGAGGGCGCGGAGCCCGTCGATCGCGCGGTCGCGGGAGGCGGGGGTGCGCGCCTCGATCTTCGCCACGGTCCCGGCGATCATCGGCCCTCTCCCGTCGTACGGCCCTGCGTGGCGCTGCCCTGCGCGATGGCGGCGAAGGCGCGGAGCGAGTCCGTGCCGGGGACGAAGTAGCCGGTGTGGCCCTCGGCCGTGGCGGCCGGCACCCGGCGGGCGCCGAACTCCGCGGCGGCCGGGTCGGGGCCGTGGCCGAGCCCGGCGAACTCGACGTTCGGAACCTTGGAGATCCAGTCGGACGGATCCTTCGCCGCCCAGACGCGCGCCTCCGTACGGAGGTCCGCGACGTCGTCGGCGCGCATCCCGGGCGAGCCGAGCACCACGATGTCGGTGGCGTTCACCTCATGGGCGGCGAGCCCGCACACCACCGAGCCGTAGCTGTGGCAGAAGAGCGATGGCTTCGCAGTCCCGGCCGCCGCCAGCCCCTGGGTGAACCGCGCCAGCCGCCGGGCCCCCGCCTCGGCGAGGTCGCCGGTGGCCGCGTCGAGCCCGACCCCCACGGGGGTGGTGTAGCCCGCCCACGCGACGACGGCGGTACGGTCCCGCGTCGCCCTCCGCAGGGACGCCGCCATCCCGGCGGGCGTGCCGTACGGGTCCTCCGCCCGGTCGAAGCTCCCCGCGTCGATGTCCGAGCCCGGCACCACGACGGCGACATGGCGGGCCGCCGTGAGATCCCCGTACACCTCGGCCACCAGGCCCCGGCCCCGCGGGTCGAAGGCGAGGATCCGCCGGCCGGGCGCCGCGAGACGCCCGTAGCGGGGGTCGTGCGCGGCCCGGATCGTGAGCGCGTTGGCCTCGTAGCGCAGCGCCACGGGCACCCCGTCGAGATTGCCGACGACCGAGGGGTGGCGGCGGGTGAGGTCCGCGCGCTGTCCGGGCGTCAGCGCCCGGAAGAACGAGGCGACTTCGTACGGGCTCGCCGACCCCGGGTCGGGCAGCGCCCGCCCCAGCGAACCGTCGGCCCGCCAGGCCGCGCTCCCGGGCGGCGGCCCGGTCACGGCCTGCTGCGCACTGCCGGAGGCCCAGCCCGCCGTGCCCCCGACCATGGTCGTCGCCAGCGCGGCGGCGACCAGAGTCCTCTTGTAGCGGCGCATGTACGTCTCCCTCTTCCCGCTCTCGTCCATCGAGGTGGCGAGGGGGAAAGTAGGAAGAAGGTGTATGGGCGGACATCACACCCGGGAGCCAACTACCAGGTCATACCTGGGTAGTGGGGGTACTGGGGGTCGGTCCCGTAAGGGTCCGGTGCGGTGGTCCGGTGGTGTGGCGTATCGGGGCGGCGGGGCGGCGGGGCGGCGCGCGGCTCAGGCGGGGGTGTCGCCCGGGGTGACCAGGCCCGACTCGTACGCGAAGATCACGGCTTGCGCGCGGTCCCGCAGCCCGAGCTTGGAGAGCACCCGGCCGATATGGGTCTTCACCGTCTGCTCGGCCACCACCAGCCGTTCGGCGATCTCCGGATTGGAGAGCCCGCGCGCGATCAGTTCGAGCACCTCGGTCTCCCGGGGCGTCAGCCCCCGCAGCCGCTGGGCGCGGTCCCGGCGCGGGGCGGGCCGCTGCTGGGCGAAGTCCGCGATCAGCCGGCGGGTCACGGAGGGCGCGAGCAGCGCCTCGCCGGACGCGACGATCCGTACGGCCGCGATCAGATCGGCCGGGGGCGCGTCCTTGAGGAGGAAGCCGGAGGCGCCGGCGCGCAGCGCCTCGTACACGTAGTCGTCCACGTCGAAGGTGGTCAGCATCAGCACCTTCGGGAGGTGGATCACGCCGGCCGGCGGGTTCAACAGCTCGCGGGCGGCGGCCAGTCCGTCCATCTCCGGCATGCGGACGTCCATCAGCACCACGTCCGGGTGGACGGTGCGGCTGACCTCCACGCCCTTGCGGCCGTCCGGCGCCTCGCCGACCACGTCGATGTCGGACTGCGCGGAGAGCAGGGCGGCGAACCCCGCGCGCACCATGGCCTGGTCGTCGACGATGATCACGCGGATGGTCAAGGGGTGTCCTCGGGGGCCGGGTTCTTCGGGACGTGCGTCGGACGGTCGGTCCGGTCGGCGGTCGGTGCGGCGGTCGGTGCGGTGGTCCGGTCGGCGGTCGGTGCGGCGCCCGCGTCGTCGGCCGGGTCGCCGCCCGGGCCGGCGGCCAGGGGGAGACGGGCCGCGACCCGGAAGCCGCCGTCCGGCAGCGGCCCGGTGTCCAGCGTGCCGCCGGTCAACCGTACGCGTTCGCGCATGCCGACCAGTCCGTGACCCGTGCCGGTGGTCTCCAGCGGCGAAGTCCGCCCGGCCGCCGGGCCGTTGACCACCAGGACGGTCAGCCGGTCCCCGTGGGCGACCACCGAGACCTGCGTCCGGGCGCCGGGCGCGTGGCGCACGACGTTGGCCAGTGCCTCCTGCACGATGCGGTACGCGGAGAGGTCCACGGCGGGCGGCACGGTCCCGACCCCCGCGGGCAGCGACAGCTCGGCGGGGACCCCCGCCCGTACGGTCGCCTCCACGAGCTGCTGCACCCGGTCGAGCCCCGGCTGCGGCGCCCGCTCGCCCTCCGTGCCGTCGCTGCGGAGCACCGAGAGCAGTCGCCGCATCTCCGCCAGGGACTCCCGGGCCCCGGTGGCGATCGTGGAGAACTCCTCGCGCGCGGCGTCCGGCAGCCCCTCGATCCGGTACGGCGCCGAGTCCGCCTGCACGGTGATCACCGACATGTGGTGGGCCACCACGTCGTGCAGCTCACGGGCGATCCGGGCGCGCTCCTCCAGCAGGGTCCTGCGGGCCCGTTCCGCCTCGCTGATCGTCTCCTGCTCGACCAGTCGGCGCTGCGCGTCGCCGCGTTCGCGCAGCGCGGCGCTGAGGACCAGGAAGAGCCCGCTGAGGACGAACAGCAGCAGATGGGTGCCGTCGCTGCTGCTCTGCGAGATCAGCTCGAAGAAGAGCCCGGCGAGGCCGGTGGCCAGCCAGACGGCGAGCAGGGTACGGCGCGACTCGCGCAGCCCCAGGCAGATCATCAGCACCAGGTAGCCCACGATCACCATGGGTGTCCAGGGCCATGGCCGCCCGCCGGCGCCGTCGGCGCTCTGGAGCAGGATCCCGCCGACGACATCGGCGGCGAAGATGATCCACCACGCCTGGAGCGGCCGGGTCACGGCGAGCAGCAGCGGCGCGGTCTGCGCGGTGGCCAGCGCCCCCGACCAGCCGCCGCCGAGCCGGTAGTCCTGGCTGAGGACGGTGGTGGTGACGGGCAGCAGGGAGACGGTGAAGCCGAGGACGAGCACGTACGGGGCGCGCCGCTGCCACCGCCTGGGCGCGGTGGAGAGAAGCGGTTCGGTGGAGTCCGAGGGGGTCCGCAGCGCGTCGGCGAGCGACCGCGCGGTCGCCCGCAGGCTCCCGCGCGGCGGGGCGGGGCGCGCGGGGGACGGCGGGGGCGAGGAAGGCGGGGGCGGCGCGGCCGGCGGAGGCGGGGGAACGGTACTCATGACCTGGTCAGCCTAGGTAGCGGCCGGACGGCCCGCGTCATACCGGAGAGCCGGTCCGTGCCTCATACCCAGGTATGACCCGGGGCGCGGAGACACCCCACGGCACACGTCGGCCACAGCCCCTCCGCTGTCGACCCGTCGGCTCATCGGCTCGTCCGCCCGGCCACTGCTCCGCCCGGCCACTGGTCCGCCCGGCCACTGGTCCGCCCGGACATCCGTCCGCCCCTCCGCCCGGCCATCCGTCCGCCCTCCGCTCCCCGTACGCTCACAGCTCCGCCAGCAGCTCCGTCTTCTTCGCCGTGAACTCCTCGTCCGTCACCAGGCCCGCCTGGTGCAGCTCCCCGAGGTGCCTGATCCGGTCCGCGACGTCCGCCGGGTCGCGGCGGCCCGCCGGGGCCATCGCGAGGGCCGGGGCCGGCACCCGCTTCGCCGCCGCGCCGCGGACCGCGGCGAGGACGGCCGCCGCGAACGGCAGCGACTCGTGCACCGGGCCGTAGCCGAGCCCGAAGACGACCGCGGCCGGGTCGTGGTCGGCCTCGCCCGATCCGGAGCCCGCCGTGCCGTGTCCGTCGCGCGGGAGCAGGCGCAGGTATCCGTCGAAGAGCTCGGGGGAGCGCCACTCGACGCCCTCCAGCTCCGCGACGGCCAGGCGCTGGTCACCCGCCTTCCACTTCGTGGAGGAGGCGCCCGTCCAGAACCACCGGAACGAGACCGTCGTACCGTCGAAAGACGCCTTGCCGTCGTACGCCTTGAAGTGCAGCGGCGCCGCGGGCGCGGCCACCAGATAGCGTTCCGCGGGCTCGTCGGGCGCCTCTCCCCGGTCCCCGCGCCGCAGCCGCGCGGCGGTGAGCGCGGCGCGCAGCTCGTCGGCGTAGTACTCGGCGAGGGTCTCGGACTCGGCGGGCAGCACCAGCCGGTACGGATCGCCGCTCTCCCTGAGCTGGCCGGCCGCGGCCTCCGTGAGCGGGTCGGCGCCCGGTCTCGGCACGGCGCGCAGGACGACCGTCCCCCGCTTGCCCGGAGCGAGCGTCACCGATGACAACGCCTCGTGAGGGATACGGCGTTCGCCCAGCGCCGAGAGGAGCTTCGGCGTCCGTATCCCCCGTTCGAAGCGGATGTGCACGCTGTCGCTGTCGAACTCCCAGGTGGCATGAATCCCCGCAAGCACATCACCCATGTGCCTCATCGTAGGCGTCGCGCGCTCCGGCGTCGCCTGCCGAAGAGGGGGAATTCTACGCGCGTCAGGCCGCGCGGGGCCCTCGTGCTCCCGGGAGCGGGTGGCCTACGGCCGCTGCCTATCCGGCCATCGTCTCGCCGTCGTAGACGATGCCGCTCCGGCACGACCCGGCGCCGTCCGCGCATGTCACGGCGCGGTACGAGCCGACTCCGATGTCCGCGAAGTTGTGCAGGCTCTCCGTACCCGGCTCGAAGTAACCGGCGTGCCCGAGCGCGCCCGCGGCCGAGAGCACCCGGGCGCCGAACGCCCGCGTCACCGGGTCGGCGCCGTGGCCGAGCCCGCCGACGGCGAGATACGGCACGTCCTGGATCCAGTCGTCGCGGTCCCGCATCGCCCACACCCGCGCGCCGGTGCTGAGCTGCGCCGCGTTCTCCACGCGCATGCCGGGGCTGCCCGCGACGGCGACGTCCGTGACCCGGGCGGGCAGGGTGCGCGCGGCGACCCCGCACACCACGGAGCCGTAGCTGTGGCAGAAGAGCGAGACCTTCGACCGCCCGGGCAGCGCGGCGGTGAGCGCGGTGAGCCGTACGGCGCCGTCCTCCGCGAGCTTCCCGATGGCCGCGTCCACGCCGAGGCCGGCGGGGGAGGTGTAGTCGGCCCAGGCGATGACGGCGGTACGGGTGCCGGGGGCGGCCCGGCGTTCGGCGGAGTAGAGGGACTCGGCCATGCCCACGGGCGCCGCGTACCTGCGGTTCTCGCGCTCGAAGGTCAGGAGGTTGGTGTCGACTCCGGGCACCACGACCGAGACGCGCTGGGCCCGGTCGAGATCGCCCAGGACCTCGGCCACCCGGCCCGGGCCCGACGGATCGAAGGCGAGGATCTGCCGGTCGCCGCCAAGGAGTGACTCGTACCGGTGCATGCGGCGGCCCGCGAGTTGACGGCCGTCGCCGGAGAGCCTGCTGTCGTGCATCCGGTGTTCCTCGACCGTCCGCGCCTGCGCCAGCGCGATCCGGTTGGCCCGGTAGCGCAGGGCGGCCGGGGCACCGTTGAGATTGCCGACGGCGAGCGGATATCTGTCCGCGAGCCGGGACTGCTGAGCGGTGTCGAGGGAGGCGAAGAACGCGGACAGGGTCTTGGCGGGCCCGGTCGGGTCAGGCAGGTGACGAGCGCCGATCCGGCCCCGCTCCCAGGCGTTGAAGGCGGCGGTCAGGGGCTCGCCGGGGCCGCGCTGATGCTGCACGGCGGTCCATCCGGTGGTCGCCAGCATCAGGAAGACGACGGCGAGGGCGAGCAGGGCGCGCCACACGCTCAGGGTGGGGGTGGAGTCGAAGGAAGTCACTGCTTCTCACCATAGAGCGCGCGCGGGGGGCCTCGCGACGAGCGTGAGACACGTCACCGGCGGCGGAGGATTGAACCATCGGTAACCTCACCGAACGTGCAGCGGGAGTGCACGCTCCGGCGCATAGGAGCGCGTAGGGGAGTGCGCGGGGAGTGAGTTCCGCGCGGCGGTGAGCGGCGGGCGCCGTTCCTGCGGGAAATCTCCGGCCCTCCCGCGCGGCTTCTCTGTCATTTCTCCGCATTTTCCCCCGAATGGCCCTGACGTGACGCGCGGCGATGTGAGCGCGCCGGTGCGGCCGGGACGGCAGGGGGTGTCGGGACGGCGGGGCGGCAGGGGAGGCGTCGGTCCGAGGTGTCGGCCGTCAGTCCCAGTCGTCCACCAGGAGCCGCGGGGTGAGCTGGTCGAGATACGCCTCGGTCAGCCGGCCGAGACCCGCCACGCCGGAATCCTCGCCGCGGCCCCACATCCGGCCGGACGCCCGCATCACACCCGTGAACGCGGCGACCGCCACCCGGGGTCTCGGGTCGGTGTCGACGTCGAGGCTCTCGCGGTCCGCGATGAGCCGGGCGACCCCTTCCTCCAGATCGGAGGAGCGGCGCAGATGGGCGGCGAGCAGGACCGGGGTCGACTCGATCATCCGGTACGAGTCCATGTACAGCTCCACCGTCACGACGGACTCGATCGTGTCGCCCACGCTCTCCCAGACGGACGACACGGCGTGGCGCATCGCCTCGAACGGGCCCTCCGCGGCGGGCCGGGCGCGCAGCGCCTCGACGAACTTCGACTCCACCAGATCGACCATGGCGAAGGCGGCCTCCTCCTTGCTGGCGAAGTAGCGGAAGAACGTCCGCTGGGAGACCTCCACCGCGTCCGCGATCTCGTCGACGGTGGTCCGCTCGTACCCCTGGGTGGTGAACAGTTCGAGTGCCACCCGGAGCAGGCACTCCCGGGTGCGCTGCTTCTTGCGCGCGCGCAGTCCGGTCACCGCGGAAACCTCACCTTCGGAAACCTCACTCTCACCGCTTTCCTTACTGGGGAGCAAAATGACAGTTACTGACGTGTGAATTGGTTTGTCAACTGTCAGTGACTGACACTACCGTTCCCGGTATGACTAGTCAGACCACTGTCGACAAGGCGCCTCCGACCCCGGAACCCCCGGAAAAGACGCCGTCCAAGGGGCGACGCGGCCACCCTTGGCTGACTCTCTTCTCCGTGGCGATAGGCGTCATGATGGTGGCGCTCGACGGCACCATTGTCGCCATCGCCAATCCGGCCATCAAAACCGACCTCGGCGCGTCCTTCGCCGATGTCCAGTGGATCACCAACGGCTACTTCCTGGCGCTCGCCGTGGCGCTGATCACCGCGGGCAAGCTGGGTGACCGCTTCGGTCACCGGCAGACCTTCCTCATCGGTGTCACCGGCTTCGCCGCAGCCTCCGGGGCCATCGGGCTCTCCCACAGCATCTCCCTCGTGATCACCTTCCGGGTGCTCCAGGGGCTCTTCGGTGCGCTGCTGATGCCGGCCGCGCTCGGTCTGCTGCGGGCCACCTTCCCGGCCGAGAAGCTCAACATGGCCATCGGCATCTGGGGCATGGTCATCGGTGCCTCGACCGCCGGAGGGCCGATCCTCGGCGGTGTGCTGGTCGAGCACGTGAGCTGGCAGTCCGTCTTCTTCATCAACGTGCCGGTGGGGGTGGCCGCCCTCGTCCTCGGCATGCTGATCCTGCTGGACCACCGCGCGGAGAACGCCCCGAGGTCCTTCGACATCCTCGGCATCGTGCTGCTCTCCGCCGCCATGTTCGCCCTGGTGTGGGCGATCATCAAGGCTCCCGAGTGGGGCTGGGGGTCCGGCACGACCTGGCTGTTCATCGTCGGGGCGCTGGCCTGCTTCGGCGGCTTCGCCTACTGGGAGACGAGGGTCGCGGAGCCGCTGGTCCCGCTGGCGCTCTTCCGCTCCGTACCGCTCTCCGCCGGTGTGGTGCTGATGGTGCTGATGGCCATCGCCTTCCTGGGCGGGCTTTTCTTCGTCACCTTCTACCTTCAGAACGTGCACGGCATGAGCCCGATCGACGCCGGTCTCCATCTCCTGCCGCTCACCGGGATGATGATCGTGGGATCGCCGCTGGCCGGGGTGCTCATCACCAAGGTGGGGCCGCGGATCCCGCTGGCCGGCGGTATGGCGTTCACCGCCGCGGCCATGTTCGGCATGTCCACCCTGGGCACGGACACCAGCGGTCTCACCATGTCCGTCTGGTTCGCGATGCTCGGCTTCGGTCTCGCCCCCGTGATGGTCGGCGCGACCGAGGTCATCGTCGGCAACGCGCCGCTGGAGCTCTCCGGGGTGGCCGGCGGCATCCAGCAGTCCGCCATGCAGATCGGCGGCAGCCTCGGTACGGCCGTGCTCGGCGCCGTGATGGCCTCGAAGGTCTCCAACGACCTGCCGGGCAACTGGACGGAGGCCGGGCTGCCCCCGCTCACCGCCGCCCAGTCCGGCCAGGCGACCGAGGCCGTCCAGGTCGGGATGGCGCCGGTGACCCCCGACATGCCGCCCGCGGTCGCCCAGCAGATCACGGCCGTCGCCCACGACACCTTCATGTCCGGCATGGGGCTGGCCTGCCTCGTCGCGGCCGGTGTCGCCGTCGTGGCGGTCTTCGTCGCCCTGCTGACGAAGCGCGGCGACAACGCGGACGCCGCGGGCGGAGGAGTTCACATCTGACGTCAGCCTCCGGGTGACCCGACGTCAACATCACGCCCATGACAGCCCCGCCGGAAGGTTCCGGCGGGGCTGTCGCCTATCCGGGTGGAGGGCGGCCCCGCCCCCTTCCGGCGGTGCTCAGTCGCAGGTCAGAGTGGTGACGGCCGAGAGCGCGGCACGCGGTCCCGGCAGCACACGACACGCGACACACGGACGACATACGACATGTGACCGCGCGGGCACTGACCGCGCGACACGAGACCGCACGACACATGACACGGGGGCCGAACGAGATGACCGAGCAGCGCACCACCACCACGACCACCATCCGCAGCACCGCTCCCCGTACGGCGGCCTTCCGCCGTACGGCCGGGACCGTCGGCGCCGCCGTCGGGGCGCTCACCCTCGCCGCCCTGCTCCCCGGGACCGGCACCGCCGCGCCGGCGGCGGAGCGGGCCGTTCCGCCGCGCCTCGGGACGTGCGCGGCGGGCGAGCTGTGCCTCTGGGAGAAGGACGACTTCAAGGGCGCCCGGCAGACCCATGAACTCTCCGGGACCGACATCGACAGCTGTGTGCCGCTCCCCGCCGGCACCACCGCCCACTCCCTGGCCAACCGCACCGGCCGCCCCGTGACCACGTACCAGTCCGCCACCTGCGGGGAAACCGGCGAGTTCGAGACGTACCCCGGCACCGGCACCTGGCTGCCCAGCTCCCCGTACCGGGTGAGGGCCTTCAAGATCTGGGAGCGATGACCGGCCGGCACCGTACGCCGGAGGGCGGCGGCACCGTTCCGGCACCGCCGCCCTCACGACGTACTGCTGATCTTCCGCGGCCTGTTGATCCTCCGCGGCAGCGCCCGCGGTACTCCCCGCGGTCAGGCGTCGCCGCCCGCCGCCCCCGGGTCCGCCGCCGACGCGTCCAGGAGCTGGTAGCGGTCCACCGCCTGCTTCAGCGCGGACCGGTCCACCTTGCCCTCCCTGGCCAGCTCGGTCAGCACCCCGAGCACGATCGACTCCGCGTCGATGTGGAAGAAACGACGGGCCGCGCCGCGCGTGTCCGCGAAGCCGAAACCGTCCGCGCCCAGCGACTGGTACGTACCGGGCACCCAGCGCGCGATCTGGTCCGGCACGGAGCGCATCCAGTCCGAGACCGCCACGAACGGGCCCCGCGCGCCGGAGAGCTTCCGCGTCACGTACGGGACGCGCTGCTCCTCCTCCGGGTGCAGCAGGTTGTGCCGCTCCACCTCGACGGCCTCACGGCGCAGCTCGTTCCAGGACGTCGCCGACCAGACGTCCGCCCTGACGTTCCACTCCTCGGCGAGGATCCGCTGTGCCTCGACCGCCCACGGCACGGCCACACCGGACGCCATGATCTGCGCCGGGATCTCGCCCCGCTCGGCCGGCCGGTAGCGGTGGATGCCCTTGAGGATGCCGTCGACGTCCACGTCGGCGGGCTCGGCGGGGTGCCGGACCGGCTCGTTGTAGACCGTGAGGTAGTAGAAGATGTCCTCGCTCTCGGGCCCGTACATCCTGCGCAGACCGTCCCGCACGATGTGCGCGATCTCGAAGCCGAACGCCGGGTCGTAGGCGACACAGCCCGGGTTGGTCGAGGCCAGCAGATGCGAGTGGCCGTCGGCGTGCTGGAGCCCCTCGCCGGTCAGCGTCGTACGGCCGGCGGTCGCGCCCAGTACGAAACCGCGTGCGAGCTGGTCGGCCATCTGCCAGAACTGGTCACCGGTCCGCTGGAAACCGAACATCGAGTAGAAGACGTACACCGGGATCAGCGGCTCGCCGTGCGTGGCGTACGCGGAGCCCGCCGCGATCAGCGACGCCGTGCACCCCGCCTCGGAGATACCGTCGTGCAGCAGCTGCCCGGTCGGCGACTCCTTGTACGCGAGCAGCAGCTCACGGTCGACGGACTCGTACTGCTGGCCCATCGGGTTGTAGATCTTGGCGCTCGGGAAGAACGAGTCCATCCCGAACGTGCGGTACTCGTCGGGCGCGATCAGCACGAAGCGCCTGCCGATCTCCTTGTCCCGCATCAGGTCCTTGAGCAGCCGGACGAACGCCATGGTGGTGG
Organism: Streptomyces sp. NPDC088124; assembly: GCF_040685895.1. NCBI lineage: Bacteria > Bacillati > Actinomycetota > Actinomycetes > Kitasatosporales > Streptomycetaceae > Streptomyces > Streptomyces sp. NPDC088124. Next base: position 50,173 of record NZ_JBFBJB010000023.1, read on the forward strand.
CGATCGACTGCTGTCCGGAGCCCTTCCGCACCGCCGCGTAGGTCTTGTCGCCGGGGAGCGTCAGCGGCTTCGCCCGGACGACCCGGGTCGGTACGTACCCGCCCAGCGACTTGCGCCGGTCGTGCATGTACTGGATCTCCTCCGAGTCCCTGCCCGGGTGGTAGTAGGGCGGCAGCCCGTCCTCCAGTTGCCGGTCCGTGATCGGCAGGTGCAGCCGGTCCCGGAAGCCCTTGAGGTCCGCGACGGTGAGCTTCTTCATCTGGTGGGTCGCGTTGCGGCCCTCGAAGTTCGGTCCGAGCGTCCAGCCCTTGACGGTCTGCGCGAGGATCACCGTCGGCTGGCCCTGGTGCGCCTTGGCCGCCGCGTACGCCGCGTACACCTTCCGGTGGTCGTGGCCGCCGCGTCCGAGGTGCAGGATCTGGTCGTCGGTCATGTTCTCGACCATGGCGCGCAGCCGCTGGTCGTCGCCGAAGAAGTGGTCGCGGATGTACGCGCCGGTCTCGGTAGCGTACGTCTGGAACTGCCCGTCCGGTGTGGTGTTCAGCCGGTTGACCAGCACACCGTCGCGGTCCTGCGCCAGCAGCGGGTCCCACGAGCGGTCCCAGACCAGCTTGATGACGTTCCAGCCGGCCCCGCGGAACTGCGACTCCAGCTCCTGGATGATCTTGCCGTTGCCGCGTACCGGACCGTCCAGGCGCTGGAGGTTGCAGTTCACGACGAAGGTCAGGTTGTCCAGGCCCTCACGGGCGGCGATGGAGAGCTGGCCCAGCGATTCGGGCTCGTCCATCTCGCCGTCGCCGAGATAGGCCCACACATGGGAGGCGGAGGTGTCGGCGATCCCGCGCGCCGCCATATAGCGGTTCATCCGGGCCTGGTAGATCGCGCCGAGCGGGCCGAGCCCCATCGAGACGGTGGGGAACTCCCAGAAGTCCGGCATCAGACGCGGGTGCGGATAGCTGGACAGCCCGTACGGCGCCTTCGACTTCTCCTGGCGGAACGCGTCGAGCCGGCTCTCGCTGAGGCGGTCCAGCAGGAAGGCGCGGGCGTAGATGCCGGGGGAGGCATGGCCCTGGAAGAAGATCTGGTCGCCGCCGTCGCCGCCGTCCTTGCCGCGGAAGAAGTGGTTGAAGCCCACGTCGTACAGGGAGGCGGAGGAGGCGAAGGTGGCGATGTGGCCGCCGACCCCGATCCCCGGGCGCTGGGCGCGCGAGACCATGACCGCGGCGTTCCAGCGGGTCGCGTTGAGGATCTTGCGCTCGATCTCCTCGTTGCCGGGGAAGAACGGCTCGTCCTTGGTGGCGATGGTGTTGACGTAGTCCGTACTGCGCATCTCGGGTACGGCCACGCGCTTCTCGCGCGCCCGCTCGATCAGCCGGAGCATCAGATACCGGGCACGCTCACGGCCTCGCTCGTCGACGGCGGCGTCGAGTGAGTCGAGCCACTCCTGGGTCTCTTCGGGATCGAAGTCCGGGACCTGGCTGGGAAGGCCGCCAATGATGATCGGATTGCGATCGGATCCGGAAGCCACGCTTGTCCTTCGCTTTGGTCGGTCGTGTCGTGCCCTGCACACGGACGATGCGGTGCACGCGGTCGGGATACTGCTGCGCGGGGGTACGTACGCCGCATCCATCGTGCTACCGCGACGACGGAAACGTCATCTCTACCGAGCGGTAACCCCAATTCTCCAGGAAATTCCTGGCTGCGGGGCCGCTCGGGGCCGGTTCCCGCGACGATCAAATCGCAACCTTACGCCCATCCCGTCCAAGCGTTCCGTTCGGTCGTTCGGGCCGGATTGGCGCACCGAAACGGCATACCATGGCAAAGAAGGAGGAAACGCGTGGCCCGGGTCACGCACGGTGGGGTCGAAGTGACGGGAGATGCGACGAAGGCGCCCGGAACGTCACCGTTTCGGCGGTCTCGGCGGCCGGGTACTTGCGCGATCCGCCCCGCCCGTGTGGACTACGGCCAATGCCCCGCGTACGCGCGCGGCCCGAAGCGTTTAATCGAAACATGATCAGGAGGCAATCCGTGAGCGCGACCGCGGACCACGCGGAGGAGCGGACCAACCTTGCCGTACGGCTTGGGTTCGAGCCCGGACAGGTGGTCCAGGAGATCGGCTACGACGACGACGTCGACCAGGATCTCCGCGAGTCCATCGAGGCCATCACCGGCCAGGACCTTGTCGACGAGGACTACGACGACGTGGCCGACGCCGTCGTCCTGTGGTTCCGGGACGAGGACGGCGACCTTACGGACGCGCTGGTGGACGCCATCGGTCTGATCGAGGACGGCGGCGTGATCTGGCTGCTGACGCCGAAGACCGGCCGTGACGGCTACGTCGAACCGAGCGACGTCAACGAGGCGGCCCAGACCGCGGGCCTGTCCCAGACCAGGAGCGTCAACGCGGGCAAGGACTGGACCGGCAGCCGGCTTGTCACGCCCAAGGCGGCCAAGAGCAAGCGCTGACGAGCCGGCGCTCGTCACCCCTTGGCGCCGCCCGGGCGCGCACGCGGCCCCCGGAGGAGCCGCCCGCCCCGGCGGAGCAGCGTGGAAGGCCCCCCGCCGATCTCATCGGCGGGGGGCCCTTGCGTAGGCTCGGGGGCACACAGGCGCGTGGTCCTGACGCCGCCCCTGGCGTCAGGACCGATCCGCCGAGCCCTTCGAAAGGACGTGCATCCATGGCGATCGAGGTCGGCACCCCTGCCCCGGACTTCGAGCTGAAGGACAACCACGGGCGGACCGTGCGGCTGTCCGACTACCGCAAGGCCGACGCGGCCGGCGGCGCCAAGAACGTGGTGCTGCTCTTCTACCCCTTCGCCTTCACCGGCGTGTGCACGGGCGAGCTCTGCGCCCTGCGCGACGAGCTGCCCACGTTCGTCAACGACGACACCCAGCTGCTCGCCGTCTCCAACGACTCCGCCCACACCCTGCGCGTCTTCGCCGAGCAGGAGGGCCTGGAGTACCCGCTGCTGTCGGACTTCTGGCCGCACGGCGAGGTCTCGCGCGCCTACGGCGTCTTCGACGAGGAGAAGGGGTGCGCCGTACGCGGCACCTTCATCATCGACAAGGAGGGCATCGTGCGCTGGACCGTCGTCAACGCGCTGCCCGACGCCCGGGACCTCGGCGAGTACGTCAAGGCGCTCGCGTCGCTCTGACGCGACATCCGATACCGGCCGTCGAAATCGCACGATGGCCGGGAACCGGTCACTAGGATCCAGTCGTTGATCGGATGCCAACGCTTCAAACATAGGGAGGACTCGTGGGAGTCAGCCTCAGCAAGGGCGGAAACGTCTCGCTGACCAAGGCCGCGCCCAACCTGACCGCGGTCACCGTGGGTCTGGGCTGGGACGCACGTTCCACCACCGGAGCCGACTTCGACCTCGACGCCAGCGCCCTGCTGACGAACGCCGAGGGCAAGGTCGCCGTCGACGGCAACTTCATCTTCTTCAACAACCTGAAGAGCCCCGACGGCTCCGTCGAGCACACCGGGGACAACCTCACCGGCGAGGGCGAGGGCGACGACGAGGCGATCAAGGTCAATCTGGCCACGGTCCCCGCCGACGTCGAGAAGATCGTCTTCCCTGTCTCGATCTACGAGGCGGAGAGCCGCCAGCAGTCCTTCGGCCAGGTCCGCAACGCGTTCATCCGCGTGGTCAACCAGGCCGACAACAACGAGCTGGCGCGGTACGACCTGAGCGAGGACGCCTCGACGGAGACCGCGATGGTCTTCGGCGAGCTGTACCGCAACGGCGCGGAGTGGAAGTTCCGCGCCATCGGCCAGGGGTACGCCTCCGGTCTGCGCGGCATCGCCCAGGACTTCGGCGTCAACGTCTGAGCCGTTCGTCGTTCACCAGGCCCCGTCTCCGGCGCCGCACATTTCTGTGCGGCGCCGGACGCGTCCCGGGTTCGTACCGGTCCCGCGGAGTAGGTGCGCGAGCACGGGCGGGAACGGCATGATCTCGGTACGGGTACGAATCGCATGTATCGGGAACGGAGCGGGCAGGACGTCAGGCGCGTCCCGCCTGTCAGACGGCACGAACACCACCTCGGGGAGGACTCACCATCATGGGCGTCACACTCGCCAAGGGAGGCAATGTCTCCCTCTCCAAAGCCGCACCCAACCTCACCCAGGTGTTGGTCGGGCTCGGCTGGGACGCACGTTCCACCACCGGAGCCGATTTCGACCTCGACGCCAGCGCACTGCTCTGCCAGTCAGGACGGGTGCTCGGCGACGAGTTCTTCATCTTCTACAACAACCTGACGAGCCCCGAAGGCTCGGTCCAGCACACCGGCGACAATCTGACGGGTGAGGGCGAGGGCGACGACGAATCGCTGATCGTCGATCTCTCCCAGGTCCCGGCCCATTGCGACAAGATCGTTTTTCCGGTCTCGATCCATGACGCCGACAACCGGGGCCAGACCTTCGGCCAGGTCGCCAATGCCTTCATCCGGGTCGTCAACCAGGCCGACGGCCAGGAACTCGCACGCTACGACCTCAGCGAGGACGCCTCCACGGAGACCGCGATGATCTTCGGCGAGCTGTACCGCTATGGCGGTGAGTGGAAGTTCCGTGCAGTTGGTCAGGGGTACGCGTCGGGCCTCAGGGGCATCGCTCTAGACTTTGGGGTCAACGTTTCGTAAAGCAGTACGCTGCGCGGGGGAAAACCCGTTAATCACCAGATGGGGTAGGCAGTGATCCTGAAAACCTTCGGCTGGTCGTTCGCCATCACGGCGATCGGCCTGGCCTTCGCGGCCTGGCAGTGGGGGTGGGAGGCGTTCGGGATCGTACTGATCCTCTCCATCCTTGAGATCTCGCTCTCCTTCGACAACGCGGTCGTCAACGCCGGGATCCTGAAGAAGATGAATGCCTTCTGGCAGAAGATCTTCCTCACCATCGGCATCCTCATCGCCGTGTTCGGTATGCGACTGGTCTTCCCCGTCGTGATCGTCGCCATCAGCGCCAAGGTCGGGCCGATCGAGGCCGTCCAACTGGCGATGGACGACCCCGGTCGTTACGAGGACCTGGTCACCGACGCCCACCCGGCGATCGCCGCCTTCGGTGGCATGTTCCTGCTGATGATCTTCCTGGACTTCATCTTCGAGGACCGGGACATCAAGTGGCTCGGCTGGCTGGAGCGCCCGCTGGCCAAGCTCGGCAAGGTCGACATGCTGTCGGTCTGCGTCGCGCTGATCGTCCTGCTGGTCACGGCGATGACCTTCGCGACCAACGCGCACACCAGCACCGGGTACGCGGACAAGTCGGCCACCGTGCTGCTGGCGGGGATCGCCGGTCTGATCACGTACCTCGTCGTGGGCGGTCTCTCGGGCTACTTCGAGGACAAGCTCGAAGAGGAGGAGGAGCGCGAGCAGGAAGAGGAGGAGAAGGCCAAGGCCGAGGGCAAGCAGGTCTCCGCGGTCGGCCTGGCCGGCAAGGCGGCGTTCTTCCTCTTCCTCTACCTGGAGGTCCTGGACGCGTCCTTCTCCTTCGACGGCGTGATCGGTGCCTTCGCCATCACGAACCACATCTTCTGGATGGCGCTGGGTCTCGGCATCGGCGCGATGTACGTCCGCTCGCTGACGGTGTACCTGGTCCGCCAGGGAACGCTGGACGACTATGTCTACCTGGAGCACGGCGCACACTATGCGATCGGTGCGCTGGCCGCGATCCTGCTCATCACCATCCAGCACTCCATCAACGAGATCGTCACGGGTCTGGTCGGCGTGATTCTCATCGCCGCCTCCTTCTGGTCCTCCGTGCGCCGTAACAAGGCGCTCGAAGCGGAAGGCGGCGACAAGGACCCCGACGGGGACAAGACGGCGCTCCAGGTCTGAGCGCATGCTCCGGTGAGCCCTCTCGTGAGCCGGTGCTCAGGGGTGTGACACGGAGCGGATCCAGGGAACCCTGTGAACGGGGCGGCCAGAAGGCGGGAGCCTACCGGCCGCCCCGTTGTTCCGTGCCGATATGACCATTCGTTGGCAAGCAGACGACGAGCAGATGACAGGAGCGGGGTGGGGGGCATGGCCTTCTGGGACAACCTGTGGCAAGGGCAAAGGGCATCGCAATTCGATTCGGGCAGCGCGTCCAACTCCATCGAACTGACCAAGCGGCGCCCGACGATCTCGCTCTCCAAGCAGGGCGCGGCGACCGGGAACCTCCGGGTCAACCTCTCCTGGCAGATGCGCACCTCCGACATCGGGGGGCGCTCACGCCAGAGCGGCAAGATCCTGGGCAACCCGCTCAAGCTCTTCAAGCCCGAGGTCGTCCAGGCCCACACGCAGGGCGTGGTCAACGTCGACCTGGACCTCGGCTGCATGTACGAGCTGAAGGACGGCAGCAAAGGCGTCGTACAGCCCCTCGGCAACTTCCTCGGGGACCTGAACGACCCGCCGTACGTGAAGCTCAGCGGCGACGACCGGTTCGGCGCGGGCTCGGGGGAGACCGTGTACGTCAACCTCGACAACCGCGACGAGATCAAGCGCCTGCTGTTCTTCGTGTACATCTACGACCAGACGCCCGCGTTCAACCGAACGCACGCGCATGTGACGCTCTACCCGAGCAACGGCCCGCGGATCGAGATCGACCTCGACGACGACGAGCCGCAGGCGAGGTCCTGCGCGGTGTTCTCGCTGCAGAACGTCAAGGGCGACCTGGTCGTCCGCCGCGAGGTGAAGTACGTGTACGGCTTCCAGGCCGAGCTGGACCGGCTGTACGGCTGGGGCCTCCAGTGGGGCCGCGGCTACAAGGCGAAGACCTGAGAGCCGGCCTTGAGGGGTCGCAACGGCCGGTGCGGCCCCGTACGCCGGGGCGCACCACCGGCGCGCGGGCTACTGGCGGGCGAACTGCGGGCCCATCGGGGGCAGCCGGAAGTGCGGGTCCGGGGCGGGCGCCGCGGCGGGGGCCGGCTGCGGATAGCCGTACGCGGGCTGGGGCCCCGGCGCCGCGACGGGCTGCGGATAGCCGTACGGCGGCTGGGTCGTGGGCAGGGCGGGCTGCGGGTAGCCGTACCCGGGAGGCCCCGCCGGGGGCGGCGGGAGCTGGGCAGCGGGCTGCGTGACCGCGGTCCCGCCCACCGGACGGCCCCCGGGGTGGGACGTGGCGTCCGGACCGCCGTGGAACACCGTGGCGTCGTCGTCCGCGGTGGCCGCGCCCTCCTCGGGACCGTCCGCCCCGGCGGCCTCCTCCGTGTCGTCGACGGAGATGCCGAACGCGGTGGCGAGCCCGATCAGCCCGGTCGGATATCCCTGCCCCACGGCACGGAACTTCCAGCCGTCCCCGCGCCGGTACAGCTCGCCGCAGATGATCGCGGTCTCCTCGCCGGTCTCCGGCTGCACGTCGAAGACGGCCAGCGGCTCCCCGTCGGCCGCGCCCGCGTCGTACAGCATGATCCGCAGATCGCTCACGTGCTGGAAGCTCGCGCCGTCCGAGGAGGCGGCCAGCATGACCTGCTCGACCGAAGGGTCGAGCGCGGCGAGATCCGCCTCGACGGAGTCGGTCAGCCACTCACCGACCTGCTTCTTGGGCAGCCGGCGCACCACCCCGGAGGGATGCCTCGGCTGGTTGTAGAAGACGAAGTCCTCGTCGGACCTGACCCGGCCGCCGGAGCCCAGCAGCAGCGCCGAGGCGTCCACATCGGGCACCCCGGCGCCGGGCGACCAGCGCAGCACGGCTCGTACGGCCATGGCGTCGAGGGGGACGTTCGAGCCCTTGAGCATCGCGTGCGTCATACCGGCCATCCTGCCTTCCCAGCGCCCGCCGGGACAACGTGGAGGCCGCTCCTCCACGGTCCGCGCCGCCGGCCGTACGACCGGTACGCCGGTGGAACCACCGAGAAGCAGACGAGTTACCAGGATTTCATGCGCCCGGGGAACTCTTGACACCCGGCCATACGTACTATTACCGGCCACGAGGCCAACGGGCCGAAGCGGCAGTACGGGGGATTCACATGCGTCATTTCGGGCATATCCCGCCCGCTGCCCGGCAGGGCCTGTTCCACCGGGAACCATGCGAGTTCACCGACGGATCCCCCGCCGGGCTGCTCTCCGTCGCCCTCGGGGCCACCCTCTACAGCCCCGCGACCCGGCCCCGGCTCGCCGACGACGTAGTGAAGCAGGCCGGACGCGGCGTCGTCTCCATGGTGCTCTGCCTGGAGGATTCCATCCACGACGCCGAGGTCGAGGGCGCCGAGGCCAACCTGGTACGCCAGTTCGCCGAGCTCGCCGACCTCGCCGAGCGGGGCACCGAGACACCGCTGCTCTTCATCCGCGTCCGCGAACCGGACCAGATCCCCGACCTCGTCCGGCGCATGGGCACCTCCGTCCGCCTGCTGTCCGGATTCGTACTCCCCAAGTTCACCGAGGAACGCGGCACCCCCTTCCTGGAGGCCCTCGCCGAGGCGGAGGCCGCCTGCGGACGCACGCTCTACGCGATGCCCGTCCTCGAATCGCCCGAACTCCTCCACCTGGAGACCAGGACCGAGACGCTCACCGGCATCGCCAACGCCGTCGACAAATACCGCGAGCGGGTGCTCGCGCTCCGCCTCGGCGTCACCGACTTCTGCTCGGCGTACGGGCTGCGCCGCTCACCCGACATGACGGCGTACGACGTACGGATCGTCGCCGGGGTCATCGCGGACGTCGTCAACGTCCTGGGGCGCGCCGACGGCACCGGCTTCACGATCACGGGCCCCGTCTGGGAGTACTTCCGGCTCCAGGAGCGCATGTTCAAGCCGCAGCTCCGCCGCAGCCCCTTCCTCGAAGGGCGCGCCGAGGAGCTGCGTACGGCCCTGATCGAGCACGACCTCGACGGCCTGCTGCGCGAGATCGAACTCGACCGCGCCAACGGGCTCCTGGGCAAGACCTGCATCCACCCGTCGCATGTGCCGCCCGTGCACGCGCTGTCGGTCGTCAGCCATGAGGAGTTCAGCGACGCCCAGGACATCCTGCGCCCCGAGCGGGGCGGCGGCGGGGTGCTGCGGTCGGCGTACACGAACAAGATGAACGAGGTGAAGCCGCACCGCGCCTGGGCCGAACGCACGCTCCGGCGGGCCGAGGTCTTCGGCGTCGCCCGCGAGGACGTCGGCTTCGTGGAGCTGCTGACGGCCGGACTCGCGGAATGAGCGGCCCGGGACGGAACGCCACGGGAACCGCTGACACGGGCACGGCGAGGGTCACGGACACGGCGACGATCACCGACACGGAGGAGAACACCGGCATGGTCTGGTCCGGCACATGGGTCGCCGAGCGGCTGGGCGTCGAGCTGACCGGCGACGACGGGCTGCGCGGACTGCTCGGCCTCGCCCTGCGCCGCAACCCCCGGCGCGCCCATCTCCTCGTCTCGAACGTGCTCGGCAAGCACGTGCCGCAGAGCCCGGCCGTCGTCCACGGCACGGGCGTCCGGCTCGGCGAGCGCGTACGGGAGCTGCTGGGCGCGGAGGCCGGACGGACCGTGGTGCTCGGTTACGCGGAGACCGCGACCGGCCTCGGCCACGCGGTCGCCGACGGGGTGCGGGACGCGACGTATCTGCACTCCACGCGCCGGGCGGTCGCGGGCGTGGCGACCGCGGGCGGCTTCGAGGAGTCGCACTCGCACGCCACCTCCCACCTGCTGCTGCCGGAGGACCCCGGGCTGCTGGCCTCGGAAGGGCCGCTGGTCCTCGTCGACGACGAGTTCTCCACCGGCAACACCGTCCTGAACACGATCCGGGCCCTGCACGACCGCTACCCCCGGCGTTGGTACGTGATCGTCGCCCTGGTCGACATGCGGTCGGCGGCCGACCAGGGGCGGCTCGCCGAGTTCGCCGGTGAGATCGGGGCGCGCGTCGACCTGGTGACCCTGGCCTCCGGTACGGTCCGGCTCCCGGACGGCGTGCTGGAGAAGGGCCAGGCGCTGGTGGCCCGGCACGAGGCGCCGGTGCCGGTCCCGGGGCGGCGCGCGGCGTCGGACGCCCCGGAGAGCGCCTCCCGGACGTCCCGGGTCGCCCTGGAGTGGCCGGACGGAGTCCCGGACGGCGGCCGGCACGGCTTCACCCCCGCCCACCGGGCGGGCCTGGAGACGGCGCTGCCCGCGCTGGCGCGCGCCGTCGCCACCGAACTGGGCGACGTCCGGCGCGTACTCGTCCTCGGCTTCGAGGAGCTGATGTACGCGCCGCTCCGGCTGGCCGGGGAGCTGGAGCGTACGTACGGGAGCGAGACCGCGGCCGAGAGCGAGGCCGGGCATGGTGGCGCGGCCCCGGAGGTGCGCTACTCGACCACGACGCGCTCGCCCGTGCTGGCCGTGGACGACCCCGGATACGCGATACGCAGCCGCCTCGTCTTCCCCGCCCACGACACCGTCACGGCGGAGGACGGCGGCGACCGGTACGCGTACAACGTCGCGGGCGGCGGTTTCGACGCCGTCGTCGCGGTGGTCGACTCCGTCGCCGACACCCCCGCGCTGCACGCCCCCGGCGGCCTCCTCGCCCGCCTCGCCGAGCACACGCCCCGCGTGCTCCTCGCCGTGATCCCCTCGTACACCCCCGCGCCCGCCCCCACCGCAACCCCCACGTACGGCCCAGAACGGCAGGAACCCGCCATGCTCCCCGACCCCCTCCGGGGCCCCGCCTTCTCCTCCTACGCCCCGCAGGACGTGGGCTGGCTCCTCCAGGACCTCTCGAACGTCGAGCTGGAGGCCCCGACGGAGGAGCGCGAGGAGGCCATCCAGAGCGGTGGCGCGCACTACGCGGAGTCCCTGCCCGTCGAGTACCAGCCGAGCGAGCGGTACCAGAAGCTGTTCGCCGCCGCCCTGGAGACCTCGGCGGCCCGGGTCGCCCGAGCCGTCGGCACGGTCACCGAGACGGTGCTCGCCGAGCGCTCACCCCGCCCCGTGCTGGTCTCGCTGGCCCGCGCCGGCACCCCCGTCGGTGTGCTGATGCGCCGCTGGGCCCAGCACCGCCACGGCCTGGACCTGCCGCACTACGCCGTCTCCATCGTGCGCGGCCGGGGCATCGACGCCAACGCCCTGCGCTGGCTCGCCGCCCACCACGACCCGGCCGACGTGGTCTTCGTCGACGGCTGGACCGGCAAGGGCGCCATCACCCGCGAACTGGCCGAGGCGCTGGCCGGGTTCGACGGCTTCGACCCGGAGATCGCGGTCCTCGCCGACCCGGGCGGCTGTGTCCGGACGTACGGCACCCGCGAGGACTTCCTCATCCCCTCCGCCTGCCTCAACTCCACGGTCTCCGGACTGATCTCCCGTACGGTCCTCCGCGCCGACCTGGTCGGCCCGGACGACTTCCACGGCGCGAAGCACTACCGGGAGCTGGCCGGGGCCGATGTCTCGCAGCACTTCCTCGACACCGTCGCGGCCCGCTTCGACGAGGTCGCCGACGCGGTGTCCAAGGAGGCCGGGGAACTCCTCGCCGCCGACCGCGCCCCCACCTGGGAGGGGTGGGCGGCCGTCGAGCGGATCAGCGAGGAGTACGGCATCCATGACGTGAACCTGGTCAAGCCGGGCGTCGGCGAGACCACCCGCGTCCTGCTGCGCCGCGTCCCCTGGAAGATCCTCGCCCAGCGCGGCGCGGGGGCCGATCTCGACCATGTGCGGCTGCTGGCCGAGCAGCGCGGGGTGCCCGTGGAGGAGGTCGACGGCCTTCCGTACACCTGCGTCGGGCTGATCCACCCCCGGTACACCCGGGGCGCGACCGGCGCCGACGGCAAGGCGGTGGCCACGGCGTGAGCACGGACTCCGGTACGGCCCCGGTCCTGGTCGCGAGCGACCTGGACCGCACCCTCATCTACTCCGCCGCCGCCCTGCACCTGCACATGCCCGACGCGCTGGCGCCGCGACTCCTCTGCGTCGAGGTGTACGAGAGCAAGCCGCTGTCCTATCTGACGGAGACGGCCGCGGCGCTCCTCGACCGGATCGCCCGCACGACCGTCTTCGTGCCGACGACGACCCGCACCCGCGAGCAGTACGGCCGGATCCGTCTGCCGGGCCCCGCACCGGAGTTCGCGATCTGCGCCAACGGCGGCCACCTGCTGGTCGACGGCGAGTCGGACCCCGACTGGCAGGCCCGGGTGGCCGCGCGGCTGGCCGCCGAGTGCGCGCCGCTCGCCGAGGTCCGCGCGCATCTGAGCGCGACCGCCGATCCGGCGTGGCTCCTCAAGGAACGGGTCGCCGAGGACCTGTTCGCCTATCTGGTGGTCGACCGCGCGCTGCTGCCCGACGGCTGGGTCAAGGAACTGGCCGACTGGGCGGGGGAGCGTGGCTGGACCGTCTCGCTCCAGGGCCGCAAGATCTACGCCGTGCCGCGGCCGCTCACCAAGAGCGCGGCCATGCGGGAGGTGGCCCGCAGGACCGGCGCCGGACTCACTCTGGCCGCCGGTGACTCGCTGCTCGACGCGGACCTGCTGCTCGCCGCCGACCGGGCGTTCCGGCCCGGCCACGGCGAACTGGCCGACGAGCGGTGGCGCGCCCCGCACGTCGACGTACTCCCGCACACGGGTGTCGCGGCGGGCGAGGAGATCCTGCGCCGTCTGCTGGACGCCGCTGCAAACCGCTAGCCGCAGCAGCCGCCTCCACAGCAGCCCCCGCCGCCACCCGCGGCGGGGGCCGGGGCGCCGCGGGCGCCGCCCTTGGCGCCGGAGCCGACCGCGACGGTGGAGAGCAGCTTCACCGTGTCGTCGTGCCCCTCGGGGCAGGACGCCGGGGCGGCGGACTCCGCCATCGGGCGGCTGAGTTCGAAGGTGTCACCACAGGAGCGGCAGCGGTACTCGTAGCGAGGCATACGCCTCAGATTATCCGACGCCCGTCTCCCTCTGGTGGCTCTCGCCCGCGGGGCCGCCCAGGGCCTTCCTGCGCTGCCGCAGCTCACGCTCCGCCTGCTCCGGGTGGCGGGCCCGCCAGTACGGATTGTCGTGCGGCAGGCTGCCGCTGACCCTGCCGAACATGCCGAAGAACATCAGCAGCACCCCGACGACGAAGCTGAAGAGCACGTTCTGGAGGTGGAAGGCGAGGAAGTTGTAACTCGTGTCCAGCAGCGCCAGGTTGACGAACCCGCTGATGATGAAGAGGACCCCGAGGACCATGTTGATCGTCGACGCGGTGTTCCCGCCGATCACCATGCCGGCCAGCAGCAGCACTCCGACGCAGATGGACAGCACGCTCAGTGTGCCGTTGGCGTTGAGTCCCGCGACCTGCTGGCCGCCCGTGCCGAAGAAGCCGATCCGGTCCATCAGACCGAGGATCCCGAAGGCGATCAGGGCCAGCCCCATCAGCCCGGCGCCGACGCGGTAGACCTTGTTGAGCCGGTGGTCCAGCGGAAGGTGCTCATCGAGCGTGACGTGCCGGCGTGGGCCATTTCGCCGTCCGGCGCCCCGGTGGCCGCGGACGGTGCCGGGGGAGGGGCGGATCGCTGGGCTGGCCATGGGCGGCCTCCTTCGGACGGTGGCCTGCTACGGGTGCGTACACCTACGTACGGGCACGCACCCGTACGTACCCGTACGCATCCTCAGGATCCGCCCACCGGGACGGACCGACAACTCGACCGGGGGCTGGCCACGCGACCGGGCCCTACTGCCCGGCCCCGCGCTCCTCGCGGATCTCCGCGACCACCTGGGCCACCCGCCGCCGTACCGCCTCGGTCTCGGTCAGGAAGTGCCAGTAGTCGGGGTGGCGGCCCTCCAGCGAGGACACCGCCCGGTCCAGCCGTCCCACCGAGTCGTCCAGCGGGCGGGCGTGCCGGGGCTCGGGGGTGGTCCGGCCGGACATGGCCAGGCGCTGCGCGTCCCGTATCGCGAACCGCGTGCGGTCGATCTCCTGCTGCGGGTCCTTCGCCACCGCGTTGAGCCGCTGGAGGCGGTCACCGGCGGCGGACACCGCCTCGTCCGTGCCGTTGAGCAGCGCCCGCGCCGTACTCAGCAGGGAGGTCGCGTCCGGCCACCGCTGCTCCTCGCGCGCCTTCGCCGCCTCCGCGAGCTTCTCCTCCGCCTGCCGTACGCTGCCCGCCGCATGGTCGGGGACCTGCTGGAGGTCCTGCCAGCACGCCGCGGTGAAGCGTCTGCGCAACTCGCTGAGCACGGGCTCGACCGTCCCGGCGCGGGTGGTGAGGGCCTGCGCGCGGGTACGCAGCGAGACCAGCCGCCGGTCGATCTCCCGGGCCCGCTCGGGCAGCCGCTCGGCCTCCGCCCGTACGGACTCGGCGTCCCGCTTGACGCGGTCCGCGCGCTGGAGGGTCTCCGCGACGCCGTGCCGGCCCGCGCCCTGGTTGAGCTTGGTGAGCTCGGGGGCGAGCGCGGCGAGGCGGGCCGCCAGGTCGTCGGCGCGCAGCCCGGCGGCGCGTACCGCGTCGAGCGCGTCGCTCGCGGCCAGCAGCGCCTGCCGGGCCCGCTCCACGGCGGGCGCCAGCCGTGCGAGCTGCGTCTCGGCCTTGTCGAGCAGCGGTCCGAGCCCCTGCTCGAACCGGTCGAGATCGCCCTTGACCCGGTCCAGCTCCTGCTTGGCCTTGGTGAGGTCGGCGCGCGCCTTCGAGGCGGCCGACGGCTCCAGATCGTCCTTGTCCAGGTCGTGGGCGTCCACGGCGCTGATGTAGCCGTGGCTCACCTCGTCGATCCGCTGCCCCAGCGCGGCGAAGTCGGCGACTGCTTTGCGGGCGCCCGGCGAGCTGTCCACCGCCGTGATCGTCTCTATGGAGATCCGCAGGTCGCGCTGGGCCGTGTCCAGCTCGTAGAAGGAGGCCGCGGCGGCGTCCTTGGCGGCCTGCGCGTCCGCCCGCAGGCTCTCGCCGCGACCGCCGAACCAGCGCCGCGTCCCCCCGCCCGCGAAGGCGCCGGGCACGGCGGCCACCAGCAGCGGCACCGGCAGCAGGACCAGCGCCAGCACGTCCCGGAGGCCCGCGAGCCCGCGGCCCGCACCCGCCGGGGCGCCACCGACGGCACGTGCGCCGGCTCCTGCGTACGGCCGCGCGTGTGTCGCCGTCACATCACTCTCCCGTGCCGAGTTCGCCCTGCCCTGGTTCATTCTCCCACCAGGTAATGACGAACACGCGGGCCGGTTAGTTCGCGCTTCGTACCGTGATCTTCCCGTTGTCGGTGCGCGCCTTCACCACGTGGGCGCTGTTCTCGCTGGTCGGCACGGACACGTCGATCTTTCCGTTGTCGCTCTTCGCCGTCACCGCGTACGGCGCCGACGCGGCGGGCAGGTCGATCTGGATCTTCCCGTTGTCGGTGACGGCCTTCACCGTGCCGGGCGCCGTGCGGAGCGCGAGCCGGATGGCACCGTTGCTGGTCCGCGCGGCCACGGACGGGGCGGAGGTGTTCTCCGAGGTGATCTTCCCGTTCTCGGTCTTCAGGTCGAGCGGCCCGGAGGAGTCCCGTACGGAGATCGCGCCGTTGTCGGTGGCGAGCTTGAGCGCGGTGTCGAACCCGGTGGCGGTCACCTTCCCGTTGTCCCCGTCGAGCGTGACGGCGACGCCGCGCGGCACCGTCACCCGGTGCCGGGACTCGCAGTCGCTCACGAGCGCCCGGCACTTCACCTTGAGGGTCAGGGTGTCGCCCTCCATCTTCCAGACGGGGCGCGGCCCGCTCCCCAGGAACGCCCAGCCGTCGACCTGCCGGGTCACCTCGACATCCCGCACCTCGCCGGTGGTCAGCTCGACGGCGGAGTTCCCGGCGTCGATCCTCAGCGTCTTCCCGCTGAACGGGAACGCCTTCTCCTCGACGGGCGCCCCGGATGCGTCCGTGCCGCACCCACCGACCGTCAGGGCGAGCAGCGCGGCTCCGCCCGCGGCGATGAGCGTACGGGTGTGCTGACGGCGTACGGCCACGATGATCGTCCCCCAAAGGTCCTGCCGCCGGCCGGCTCCCCGGTCCGCGATGCCCGATGCACGGCCCGCTCCGGCGGCCCGAAGTGGTGTGCCCTCCACGGTACGAACGATCCCTCACCCGTCCGATCCGGCCGCCCACCGTCCCGGGGTGGGGTTACCCCCCGTACCCACCCCCGGACGAGAGCCGCGCCCCCTCGGCGTCATGACCCGGGTTTGCGGCCCGGCCCCGTGTGCCATGTACGCTGTTGCCTCATCCACGGGTGCGTAGCTCAGGGGTAGAGCGCTGCTCTTACAAAGCAGATGTCGGCGGTTCGAAACCGTCCGCGCCCACCAGCGGTAACCAGTAGGTGAAAGGGCCCCCGACCGAGACCGGTCGGGGGCCCTTCCGCTGAGGCTGCGAAAACCCCGTCGTACCTCGCCGGACCCCGCCTCTACGATGGGGCGATGGCGTCGATCAAGCAGGTCCAGATCACCTTCGACTGCGCGGAACCCGAGCGCGTCGCCCGGTTCTGGTGCGAGGTGCTGGGGTACGTCGTACCGCCTCCGCCGGAGGGGTTTGCCACTTGGGACGACTACGACCGGACGCTGCCGCCCGA
Source organism: Streptomyces sp. NPDC088124 (assembly GCF_040685895.1). NCBI lineage: Bacteria > Bacillati > Actinomycetota > Actinomycetes > Kitasatosporales > Streptomycetaceae > Streptomyces > Streptomyces sp. NPDC088124. The sequence goes on from NZ_JBFBJB010000023.1 coordinate 66,569, forward strand.
GCGCCGGGGCGCGTCGTTCGTCTGCGGTGATCCCTCAGGTGTGGGCCCGCGGATGTACTTCCAGCGCGTTCCCGAGAGCAAGGTCGTCAAGAACCGGGTCCATCTCGACGTGCGGGTCGGCACCGGACTCGTGGGTGAGGAGCGTGTGGCCGCGCTGGAGGCCGAAAGCGCGCGGCTGGTCGCGCTCGGCGCGGTACGGGTGCGGCTGCTGCTCGCGGACGACGAGAACGAGTCGTGCCTCTGGATGGAGGACGTCGAGGGCAACGAGTTCTGTCTCGACTGAGGGGCCCTCGACCGAGCGGACGCGGGGTCCGACCGGCACCGGCGTGGATGTCCCGGGCGGCTATCTCACCGGCTGACCGTGGTGGATGGGGAGTTCCGTACGCGTCAGCCGTTCGCCCGTGCCGCCCCAGCGCAGCGCGATGATCTCCGCCATGATCGCCACCGCCGTCTCCTCGGGCGTACGGGCGCCCAGGTCGAGCCCTATGGGGGAGGAGAGGCGGGCCAGTTCGCGTTCGCTCAGGCCGGCCTCGCGCAGCCGGGCGAGGCGGTCCTCGTGGGTGCGGCGGCTGCCCATGGCGCCGATGTAGCGGGCGGGGGTGCGCAGGGCGCGTTCCAGCAGGGGGACGTCGAACTTCGGGTCGTGCGTCAGTACGCAGATCACCGTGGACGCGTCCACCGGATGCTCCTCCAGGAAGCGGTGCGGCCACTGGACGACCAGTTCGTCCGCGTCGGGGAAGCGCCGCCGGGTGGCGAAGACCGGGCGGGCGTCGCAGACCGTGACGTGGTAGCCGAGGAACTTCCCCATCCGCGCGACCGCGCCCGCGAAGTCGATCGCGCCGAACACCAGCATCCGGGGCGGCGGCGCGAAGGACTGGACGAAGACCGTCAGTTCGTCCATGCGCTGCTCGCCGTGGCGCCCGATGCGGACGACGCCGGTGTGGCCCTGCGCGAGCATGCCGCGCGCCTGCTCGGTGACCGCCGCGTCCAGCCGGGCGCCGCCGAGGGTGCCCCGTACCGGAGAGGGACACGGGGAGGGAAACGGGGCGGTCTCCGCGGGGGTCTCCGTGACGTCCGCCGCCGGGCGCACGAGTAGGTTCCCGCCCGGCACCGGAGCCTCAGCGGTCCCCGGTGTCCCGTGGACCCCGTACGCGCCCGGATCGGCGGAGAGTACCGACGCCACCGCCACCGGGAGTCCCGCCGCGATGCGCTCCAGCACCTCCGGCAGCCCGGGGAAGTGCGTGGCGTCGGCCGGCCTGACCAGGATGTCCACGATTCCGCCGCAGGTCAGCCCCGCCTCCAGCGCGTCGCCGTCGCTGATCCCGTACGTCTTGAGCTGGGCCTCGCCGGTGGCCAGAACCTCCCGCGCGACCTCGTACACCGCGCCCTCGACACAGCCGCCCGAGACGCTGCCGACCACCTCGCCGTCCTCCGCGACGGCCATCGACGCGCCGGGGCCGCGCGGCGCCGAATTCCAGGTCCCTACGACGGTGGCCAGGGCGAAGCGCACCCCTGCGGCCTGCCATGCGGCGATGGATCCGGCGATGTCCCGCACCTGTGCTCCCTCCGAGCTTTCGGCGCAGCCTGGGGCCCGGGGCCGGTGCTGTCAAAGGAGACTTCAGCGTTCGCTTAAGCCGTGCGCGGCGCGCTCGCGTTCGTTCCCGAGGCTCTTCCGGGGACCTAAGCGACACCTTAATTCGCTGTTGACTTTCCGCACCTCGTGCAGCCAAATGACGGCGTCGACGGGGGCCGGCAAGCGGCTGTGGCGAGGGCGCCACAAGAGAGGGATCGCTGATGCAGGTTCCCGCCCCTTTCGAGTACGAACGCGCCACCAGCGTCGATCACGCCATCGGGCTCCTCGACCGGCTGGGTGACACGGCCCGGCTGGTGGCCGGCGGTCACAGTCTGCTCCCGATGATGAAGCTGCGGCTCGCCAACTTCGAGTACCTGATCGACATCAACGATCTCTACGATGAGTTGGGCTACATCCGGGTCGAGCCGGACCGCATACGCATCGGCGCCATGACCCGCCACCGCGAGCTGCTGGAGTCCGCCGCGCTCGCCGCGACCTTTCCGATCTTCGCCGACGCGGAGCGCGTGATCGCCGACCCCGTGGTCCGCAACCGCGGCACGCTCGGCGGTTCGCTCTGCCAGGCCGACCCGTCCGAGGACCTCTCCGCCGTGTGCACGACGCTCGGCGCGAGCTGTGTGATCCAGGGCAGCGGCGGCCGGCGCACCGTCACCATGGAGGAGTTCCACCGCGGTCCCTACGAGACGGCGGTGGGCGACGCCGAGATGCTGATCGAGGTGATCCTCCCGCTCCGGCCCCACGGCGCGAGCGCGTACGAGAAGGTCGAGCGGCGCGCGGGCGACTGGGCGGTGGTCTCGGCGGGCGCGGCGGTCTGGCTGGACGCGGAGCACGGTGTCATCGAGGACGCGCGGGTGGGTCTCGCCGCTGTCGGGCCGAACACGACCGGGCTGCCGGAGATCTCCCGGGAACTGCGCGGCAGGGAGCCCTCGGAGGCGCTGTACGCGCGGGCGGGCGAGATCGCGGCGGCCTCCTGCGACCCGGTCACGGACCGGCGCGGCAGCGCCGAGTACAAGCGCCACCTCGCCAAGGAGCTGACCGTACGCACACTGCGCCGCTCGGTGGCGCGCATCGCGGACGCGCGGGCGGGTGCGGGGAGTTCCCCTGCCCCCGCCCCCGGCCCGAACTACCCCCAGGGAGGCTGACCATGCAGGTCACCATGACCGTCAACGGTGACGAGGTCACCCGTGAGATCGAGGGCCGGCTGCTGCTCGTCCACTTCCTCCGCGACCACCTCGCGCTCACCGGCACCCATTGGGGCTGCGACACCAGCAACTGCGGCACCTGCGTGGTCTGGATGGACGGCGAGCCCGTCAAGTCCTGTACGGTGCTGGCCGCGATGGCCGGCGGCCACGACATACGGACCGTCGAGGACCTGGAGCAGGGCGGCCGGCTCGACCCCGTCCAGCAGGGGTTCATGGAGTGCCACGGCCTCCAGTGCGGCTTCTGCACCCCCGGCATGCTGATGACCGCGCGGGCGCTGCTCGACCGTAACAAGAACCCCTCCGAGCACGAGATACGGGAAGCCGTCTCGGGCCAGATCTGCCGCTGCACCGGCTACTCCTCCATCGTCCGCTCCGTCCAGTGGGCCGCCGCCGAAGAGGCCGGGACCCGCAGCGCCGTCACCGCCGGGGAGGAGTCATGAGCACCGTCGCCGACCACTCGGCCGTCCCGGCGCCCGCGCCCGTCACCGAGTTCACCGACAACGACCGGAAACCCTGCGGCCACGGCCGGATGCTCCGCAAGGAGGACCCGCGCTTCATCCGGGGCCGGGGCCGTTACGTGGACGACGTACAGCTCCCCGGGATGCTCCATCTCGCCGTGCTGCGCTCGCCGATGGCCCACGCCCGGATCGTCTCCGTCGACACGACGCTGGCCGAGGCGCACCCCAAGGTGAAGCTCGTCGTCACCGGCGCGATGCTCGCGGAGAAGGGCCTCGCGTGGATGCCCACGCTCTCCAACGACGTCCAGGCGGTGCTCGCCACCGACAAGGTGCGCTTCCAGGGCCAGGAGGTCGCCTTCGTCGTCGCCGAGGACCGCTACGCGGCGCGCGACGCCCTGGAGTTGATCGACGTCGAGTACGACCAGCTCGACCCGGTGGTCGATGTGCGCCGGGCCCTGGAGGTCGGCGCGCCCGTCATCCGGGACGACATCGAGGGCAAGACCGACAACCACTGCTTCGACTGGGAGACCGGCGACGAGGCGGCGACCGCCGCCGTCTTCGACCGCGCCGACGTCGTCGTCAGCCAGGACATCGTCTACCCGCGCGTCCACCCGGCGCCGATGGAGACCTGCGGCGCGGTCGCCGACTACGACGCGATCGACGGCCGGCTCACCCTCTGGTCCACCACCCAGGCCCCGCACGCCCACCGCACGCTGTACGCGATCGTCGCCGGGCTGCCCGAGCACAAGATCCGGGTGATCGCCCCCGACATCGGCGGTGGGTTCGGCAACAAGGTCCCGATCTACCCGGGTTACGTCTGCGCGATCGTCGGCTCGCTGCTCACCGGGAAGCCCGTGAAGTGGATGGAGGACCGCTCCGAGAACCTCATCTCCACCGGCTTCGCCCGCGACTACATCATGCGCGGCGAGATCGCGGCGACCCGTGACGGGAAGATCCTCGCGATCCGCACCGACGTCCTCGCGGACCACGGGGCGTTCAACGGGGTGGCGGCGCCGGTGAAGTACCCGGCCGGGTTCTTCGGTGTGTTCACCGGCAGTTACGACATCGAGGCCGCGTACGCGAGGATGACCGCCGTCCACACCAACAAGGCGCCGGGCGGGGTGGCGTACGCCTGCTCGTTCCGGATCACCGAGGCGGTCTATCTGGTCGAGCGGATCGTGGACTGCCTCGCCTTCGAACTCGACATGGACCCGGTCGAGTTGAGGCGGCGCAACTTCATCAGGCCCGAGCAGTTCCCGTACACCACCAAGACCGGCTGGGTGTACGACTCCGGGAACTACGAGCCGACCATGCGGCTGGCGACGGAGCTGGCCGGCTACGACGAACTGCGGCGCGAGCAGGCGGAGAAGCGGGCCCGCGGCGAACTCATGGGCATCGGCGTCTCGTTCTTCACCGAGGCCGTCGGCGCGGGCCCGCGCAAGGACATGGACATCCTCGGCCTGGGCATGGCCGACGGCTGCGAGCTGCGGATCCACCCGACCGGCAAGGCCGTCGTACGGCTCTCCGTGCAGACCCAGGGCCAGGGCCACGAGACGACGTTCGCGCAGATCGTCGCCGAGGAGATCGGCATCCTGCCCGCCGACATCGACGTGGTGCACGGCGACACCGACCAGACACCCTTCGGGCTCGGCACGTACGGCAGCCGCTCGACCCCGGTCTCGGGCGCGGCGGCGGCCCTGGTCGCCCGGAAGGTGCGGGACAAGGCGCGGATCATCGCCTCGGGGATGCTGGAGGTGTCGGTCGCCGATCTGGAGTGGGACAAGGGCTCGTTCACGGTCGTCGGCGACCCGTCGAAGTCCGTGACCATCCAGGACATCGCGATGGCGGCGCACGGCGCGGGCGATCTGCCGGAGGGGATCGAGGGTGGTCTGGAGGCGCAGATCTGCTACAACCCGGAGAACCTGACCTACCCGCACGGCGCGTACATCTGCGTCGTGGACATCGACCCCGGCACGGCGCAGGTCAAGGTACGCCGCTTCATCGCGGTGGACGACTGCGGCACCCGGATCAACCCGATGATCATCGAGGGCCAGGTGCACGGCGGCCTCACCGACGGCGTCGGGATGGCGCTGATGGAGATGATCTCCTTCGACGAGGACGGCAACTGCCTCGGCGGCTCACTGATGGACTACCTGATCCCGACGGCGCTCGAAGTCCCGGACTGGGAAACGGGGTTCACGGTCACGCCCTCGCCCCACCACCCCATCGGCGCGAAGGGCGTCGGCGAGTCCGCGACGGTCGGCTCCCCGCCGGCCGTGGTGAACGCGGTGGTGGACGCGCTGCGGCCGTACGGCATCCGGCACGCGGACATGCCGCTGACGCCCTCCCGGGTGTGGGAGGCGATGCGGGGGCGGCCGGCGCCGCCGATCTGAGCCGGATCGCGGTCGAAGTGAGGGTTACGAGGGTGGCGAACGTACGGATGACCATGACGACAGCGTCAGTGACTACGACGGCAGCGCCGGTGACCACGAAGCCAGCGCCGGTGCCCACGACGGCAGCGCCGGTGACGGACCGGGCGGCCCGGATGGCGGCCAGAATGGCGGAACTCGCCGCCGGGCGCGTGCCGTTCGTGCACGCGACGGTGGTACGGGCCCAGGTGCCCAGCTCCGCCCGCCCCGGTGACGAGGCGATCATCACGCGCGACGGCACGATCGACGGCTTCGTCGGCGGGGTGTGCGCCGAGGGCTCCGTCCGTACGGCCGCACTGGGCGCCCTGAACGGCGGCGGCCCGTTGCTGCTGCGGGTCCTGCCCGAGGGCGAGGCGGACTTCCCCGAGTCGCCGGGGGCGCAGGTGGTCGTCAACCCCTGCCTGTCGGGCGGGGCGTTGGAGATCTTCCTGGCGCCGAGACTGCCCCCGCCGCTGGTCGAGATCGTCGGCAGGACCCCGGTCGCGGACGCCCTCGTCGCCCTCGCGGACGTGCTCGGTTACGCCACGGCCCGCTCCCTGCCGGACGGCGCGCCGGAGGGGTGCGCGGACGCGGTGGTCGTCGCGAGCCACGGCCGCGACGAGACCGTGTCCCTGCGCGCCGCGCTGGACGCGGGCATCGGCTACATCGCCCTGGTCGCGAGCCCCCGGCGAGGCCGGGCCCTCCTCGACGAACTGCGCCTGACCGACGCGGAACGGGCCCGGATCTCCACCCCGGCGGGTCTGGACATCGGCGCGCGCACGGCACCGGAGGTCGCGCTGTCGATCCTGGCGGAGGTCATCACGGCGGTACGCGGGGGCGCCGGGGCCACCGGGGGCGGAGTCCTTCCCGGCGGGGCCGCCCGGACCCCTGCCGCCGGGGGCCGGCCCCCGGCCCCGTCCCCACCCTCACCCCCGCCGACCGCGACCGACCCCGTCTGCGGCATGTCGGTCACGGTCATGCCCGACACCCCGCACCTCTCCGTCGACGGAAAGGACGTCTGGTTCTGCGCCCCCGGGTGCCGCGACCGGTACGCGGCGGAGGGGAGCGGCGGTAGCACGACATGAACGACACCGACCCCGTCCCCGTCCCCTTGTTCGCGGACGCCGACGACGTACGGCGCCGCCTCGACGCGGTCGGCCACCTCGTCGACGACGGAACGGCGACCGCCCTCTACCTCGCCCTCGCCCTGGAGCGTCCGCTCCTCGTCGAGGGGGAGCCGGGCGTGGGCAAGACCACGGCGGCGAAGGCGCTGGCCCGGGCGATGGGAACACCACTGGTGCGACTGCAGTGTTACGAGGGCCTGACGGCCAACGAGGCGCTGTACGAGTGGAACTACCAGCGCCAGCTCCTGGCCGTACGGCTCGCGGAAGCACGCGACGAGCCGCTGAGCGACGCCGACCTCTTCACCCAGGAGTTCCTCCAGGACCGGCCGATCCTGCGGGCGATACGGCACGAAGGACCCGTACCGCCGGTGCTGCTGATCGACGAGATCGACCGCGCGGACGACGAGTTCGAGGCGCTGCTCTTCGAGTTCCTCGGCGAGGCGTCACTCACCGTCCCGGAGCTGGGCACGTTCACGGCCGCCCGGCGCCCGGTGGTGATCCTGACGTCCAACCGCAGCCGCGAGCTGCACGACGCGCTGCGCCGCCGCTGCCTCTACCACTGGATCGACTTCCCGGCGCCCGAGCGCGCCGCGGAGATCCTGCGCCGTACCGTACCCGCCGCGAACGAACCGCTGATCGCCTCGGCGGCGGAGTTCATCGGCCGGGTCAGACGGCTCGACCTCGACAAGGCGCCGGGCATGGCGGAGACGATCGACTGGGTCTCGGCGCTGTCGGCGCTGCGGGCCTCGGAGCTGGTGCGCGCGGACATCGTCCGCACGCTCAGCACGATCGCCAAGAGCCCGGACGACCACACCACGATCACCGAAGCGCTGGACGGCCTGGGCTTTCCCGAGCCCGCGTCGGCGTAGCCAACGGAGGAACCCATGAAGATCGACAACGAGTTCACCGTCGGGGTGCCCGTCGACCGTGCCTGGGAGGTGCTCACCGACCTGGAGGGCATCGCGCCCTGCATGCCGGGCGCGCAGCTCACGGGCGTGGACGGGGACGTCTACACCGGAAAGATCAAGATCAAGGTCGGTCCGGTGATCAGCCAGTACGCGGGTACGGCGGAGATCGTCGAGAAGGACGCGGCCGCCCGCCGGGCCGTGATCCGCGCGAAGGGGAAGGACTCCCGGGGCGCGGGCAACGCGTCGGCGCTGATCAACGCGACGCTGCGGGCGGAGGGGGACACGACGGTCGTCACGGTCGTGACGGACCTCAACATCACCGGGAAGATCGCCCAGTTCGGCAGCGGAATGATCAAGGAGGTGTCGGTGAAGCTGCTGAGCCAGTTCGTACAGAACCTGGAGGCGCAGCTGCACGCGCAAGCGCCGGAGCCAGCGGCGACACCCGCACCGGAGCCGACTCCGATTCCGGCTCCGGCACCCGAGCCCGAGCCCTTGGCGGCATCGGCCCCCGCCGCGGTACGGGAGACACCGGTCTCTTCTCCGGCGCGGACTCACGTTCCGGCTCCGACTCCGGCTCCGGCTCCGGAGGAGAAGGACGACGACGTCGCACCGCTCGATCTGATGGGGATCGCCGGGGCGTCGGTCTACAAGCGGTTCCTCCCCGTCGTGGCCGGGGCCGTCGTCGTGATAGCGGTCGTGGTCTACCTCCTTGTCCGCTGACGCGGCGCCCGCCCCGCCCCTGCTGCTGCGCGGCACGGACCGGGCCGCCTTCGCCGTGGCGTTCGCCGAGCGGCTGCGTGCGCGCGGGCTGACGGTCGGGTTCACGGCGGTCGAGGACTTCGTCCGCGCGCTGGACGGCACCCGGCCGCGTACCAGGACGCCGCTGTACTGGACCGCCCGGGTCACTCTCGTACGGCGCCACTCCGACCTGGCCGTGTTCGACGCGGTCTTCGACGCCGTGTTCGGCGACACCGTCCTCGGTGTGGACCCCCACGCGCGCCGGCGCGGCCCCGCCGGGCCCTCCGGTGCGGCGGAACGCCCCGCCTCGGCACCGTCCGTGCGGCGGGACGGGGTGCCGGAGGGCGACGGCGGGCTGCCCTGGGCGACGCGGCCCCAGGTGGTGGCGCAGACCGAGCATGTCGAGGGCGAGGAACGTGAGTTGACCGCCCCGCAGCGCCTGCCGAGCGCGCTGGACGGGCTCGCGGACGTACCGTTCGAAGCGCTGGGCCCCGAGGAGAGCGCGCTGCTCGGACGGTGGCTGGAGGCGGCCGTACGGGAGTGGCCCACCCGGCGGTCGCGGCGCGTCGCGCCGGGCCGGGGGCGGCGGGGCCGGATCGCGCCGCGGCGCACGCTCGCCCGGTCGCGCCGTACCGGCTGGGAGCCGATGGAACTGGTGCGGGTGGCACCGGTCGCCGCGCCGCGCCGGGTCGTCATGGTGTGCGACGTCAGCCGGTCCATGCAGGCCCAGGCCGTCGCGTACCTCCACCTCATGCGGGCGCTGGCACTCACGGCCGACGCGGAGGCCTTCGCTTTCGCCACCTCACTGACCCGGCTGACCGCGGTGCTGCGCCACCGGTCCGCCGAGCTTGCCATCGAGGGGGCGACGGCGCAGGTCACGGACCGGTTCGGCGGCACCAGGATCGCGAGCTGCCTGCGCACACTGCTCGCCTCGCACCACGGCGGCGCGCTGCGCGGGGCGATCGTGATCATCGGCTCGGACGGCTGGGACGGCGACTCCGCGGACGAACTGGCCGCGGCCATGGCCCGGTTGCGCCGCCGCGCCCACCGGGTGGTGTGGCTGAACCCGCGCGCCTCGGCCCCGGGTTTCGAGCCGCGCGTATCGACGATGGCCGCGGCGCTCCCGTACTGCGACGCACTGCTGCCGGCGGACACCTTCCGCTCCCTGGCCCGGGCGCTCGAACAGATCCCGCACGTAGGGACCCGTATCAGCGCTGAGGGGCGGGGCAGTCGTGGTGCGGGCGTTGGGGGTGGGGGTCGCAGGCGATGAGGTTGAGGGAGAGGAAGCGCCCACCGGTGGTCCACCAGCCGCCGGTGATGTCGGCGCGGGCGGTCAGCCGTCGGGTGAGGTCGGCGGTGGGCGCGTAGGTCCCGGTGAGGATGTCGGCGTGCTGCTGGAGCTGATGGGCGTACCAGCGGGCGGCGTCCTCGGTTTGGGCTTGGCTGAAGGTGGCTTGGATGTGGGTGGGTGTTTTGAGGAGCCAGTGGGCGGGTTCGAGGGGCATGAGGGGGGTGGTGGGGAATTCGGGGTGGCCGGGTCGGCGGTGGGCGTCGCCGGGGGTGACGAGGAGGGTGCCGTGGCCATGCCAGAGGTAGGCGTGGTGGTGGGGTGACACGTGGGCTCCTGGGTCTGCTGGGGCTCTTGGGGTCTCCTTGGAGGCGGCCCCGCCCGGGGAGTTCGGGCGGGGCCGCGTGGTGTTGCTGGTGTGGGTGCTATCGGCGTCCGCAGCCGTCGCCGTCGCCGCAGCCTCCGGAGGGGGTGCCGTCTCCGTCGTCGCCGCTGCCGTTGTCGTCCTCTCCACCGTGGTTGACGGGGTCGGTGGGGTGTCGCATGGTGGCCTCCTGTGCCGTTGGGTGCAGTTGCGGGGCCCGGATCGTGTTGGCCGGGCCCGTGTCCCGTTCCGGCCGGTTGTTCCTTCGCCGGGAGTGCCGGCCGGAGCGGGAGTCTGAAGGGGCGCGCTACGGCTCGCCCGTGGTCTCTGCCGCGCGTGCAAAGGCATGGGCGGACGGCGTCAGGGCGACGAGGGCCGAGTGGCCTGAGCAGGCCGGGCTATCGGTCGAGGTGGTCGCTGAGGAGGCTCACGACGAACACGACCAGCGCCGCCGAGGCGAGGACGAGGACCAGCGGGGGACGGCGGTGTCCACGCCCCACTACGCGCCTCGTATGCCGGTGGCGCCCGCGAGCGCGCTTCCGGCGACGGCACGCAGCCGTATGCAGGTGGCGATGACGCCCGGGTCTGCGACGAACCGCGCCCCGGGCGAAGAGGTTTGACCGCCAGGCGTCCCGTTCACCGGGCAACCTGGGCCCAGACGGCTTTCCCGAAGGGGCGCTCGGTCACGCCCCAGCACTCCGCCAGTGCCTGCACGATGAACAGCCCGCGCCCCCGGTCGCGTTCCTGGGACACGGCCCGGCACCGAGGCCGCCGCCGCACCGGGTCCCGTACCTCGATCCGTACGCAGGTGTCGGTGACCGCGAGCAGGACCAGTACGGAGTCCCCGGGCTCGGTGCCGTATCGCACCGCGTTCGTCACCAACTCCGAGACCACGAGCTGGAGATCGTGCACGTACGCTCCGCTGACGCCCGGCAGGTGGTACGCGGCGAACTCACGGACATACGCACGGGCCGCCCGGACCGATTCCGGGGCGCTGACCAGCATGAGCTGCGGCGGCGGCCCCGCAGATGGGCGACGGTATGCGTATTCGTACCGCTTCGGAAGCAGGGCCATTGCGTAAGTCCCCTCGGTTGCATGCCGATAAGCGCATGGGCTTGACATGGACTCGACATCGTCGGGGGGCAGCGTTCAGCGCAACTGCGAGCCGGATGAGGCTCCGGCAGCCCCGAGGCGCCGATGAGCTGTAAGCAAACCGGACCAACTGCCCACCTAGCCATGCGGCATTCACTGGGCGTATACGGATATCCGGCGACTGCATATCAACAGGTCGCTGAGTGATGAGATGCTGGCAATCGTGGATACACAGAAGATTGACTGGTACGCATTCGGCGACATCAGAGACGCTTCTCGCGTGGGCGATTACGGCCGTGTCATTCACCGCGCGCGACGAATGGTGGGCCTGACGCAAGGGGAGCTCGCGAACGCCTGCGAGTTATCGCAGGCGGCGGTGTCCCGTCTGGAGAATCACGGAACCGGCAGCTACAACATGACCACCCTGGCGAGCGCCGCCGGCGCTCTTGGACTACCGTTCGAACTGGTCGGGCTCGCCAACCAGGATACGAATGGACACCTGCCTGTGGAGCGTCGCGAATTCCTGGCTGCCGCCGCCGCAGCTACAGCCAAGCCCCTCATCGTCACCGGATCCGTGTCCGTACCGGCTGAGTGGGACAACTCTCAGGCCGCATCGCTGCGTACAGCCACGGCGTCATACCGCCGACTCGACGCGACCGTTACGTCGCGAAGCCTCTCCGAAGCCGTGCACGGACACCTGAGGCTGATCCAGGCCATCGCAGATCTGGCTCCCAATGCGTCACACCGTTCACAGATGGCCTCCGTCGGTTCCGAAGCGGCCTCTTTCGCTGCCTGGCTGGCCTGGGACATGGCTGATCACGGCTCCGCTCGGCGGTGGTACGGATCCGCAATAGGCGCCGCCCGGGGGACCGGTAATGCTCTGCTGAGTGCCTACCAGACCGGCTCACTCGCATCCTTCGAGGCCGATACCGGCAACCCGCATGAAGCACTGCGCCTCGTCGAACACGCCCGCCGCCAACTCGGGCCCGATGTACCGGCGCTCGCCGCTGCATGGCTTTCGTCGATCGAGGCAGTCGCCCACGCCACAAGCGGCGACCGTCGGGCCTGTGACAAGGCGCTTGTCACGTGCGAGCAACGTGCTGGACGAATCTCCGGCTCCGAACCAGTTGCCTGGCCTTGGATCTTTGCCTTCGACGAGCGGAAGATCGCGGCCTGTCGAATCTCCTGCGCGGCACGGCTCGCCCCCGCGCACCGTATGCGCACGGGTGACGAAACGATGGCCACCGCTCTCACAGGCGGACACGACAAACAACGGGCCATGCTGACTCTGGACATCGCTACGCGTCGTCTTGCAGACGGCGATATCGACGCAGCTTTTGGACTCGCCAACCGCGCGCTTGCCGAGGGACTACGCTTGCGCTCCGGACGGATCGTCGAGAGAGCGCGCGGTCTGCGCCGCTCTTATCTATCTCCTTCACCACCGACTACGGTGCGCGAATTCGACGAAAAGCTCCATACCGCATACCTGTAGAAAGGACCCGCCATGCGCGTCGGTATCACCGGGCACCGTGGTCTGCCGCCTGCCGTTGAGCTCCAGGTCAAGGCGCTGCTCGCCCAGCGGGCTGCCTCCTTCGACGCATCAGACCTTGTCGGCGTCAGTTGTATCGCGGACGGGCCCGACACTTGGTGGGCCCAGGCCGTCCTTTCCGTGGGCGGGTGCCTCGAAGTCGTCGTTCCCGCTGCCGAATACCGCGACGGACTTCCCGACTGGCACCACCACGACTACGACTCGCTTCTGTCCCAGGCCGCCGAGACGCATCACACGGGGCTCAGGGAGTCCACCTCGGAGGCCCACCAGGCCGGGAGCGAGGTCCTGGTCGGTCGCTCCGACCTCGTACTCGCCGTGTGGGACGGGCTGCCCGCGCGCGGCTACGGCGGCACCGCCGATGTCGTGGCCTACGCCGAGCGCGTCGGCGTACCGGTCACCGTCCTCTGGCCCGACGGCGCCACCCGGTAGCCATGGCGCGTGGCGGCGTACAACTTCACGATTCCTGGCACAGCCCGGTACGAAAGGAATACGAAGGGAGCATGCATAGATCTCGGCACAGGCACGGGCGGACGCCGAGCGGTTGTGGGACTTCCACCGGATGCGCCACGAACCACGCCCCCGTTCGGTCGCCATCGGCCTCGGCAGTCATGACCTGGGCGTGGCCGATACCGGGTAGCGGCCCAGAGGATACTCAATGCCCTGGCAGGGGGCGTCAGTTGCTCGGGGTGACCGGCTCGGGGGCGGCGTCGAGCGCGTCGAGCACCGCGTCGCCGTTCGCCCTCGCCCATTCGGTCAGCATGTGGATCGGATCCATCAGCGTCGCCCCGAGCGGGGTGAGTTCGTACTCGACACGGGGCGGCACCTCGGCGTACGCGTGGCGGCGGATGAGGCCGTGTGCTTCGAGTCGTCGGAGCGTCTGCGTGAGCACCTTGCGGGAGATGCCGCCGATCAGTTCGATCAGCTCGCCATGGCGCACCGGGCCCCTGCTGAGGCCGTAGAGCACGACCGCCGTCCACTTGTCGGCGATCAGCTCGATCGTCAGACGCCCCGGGCAGTCGGCGAGGAAGGGGCCGCCGGGACCGAAACCGCTCATGGCGCCAAAGGTACCTGCTGGTTCCTATCGGAAACCTAGCCTGGGTTCTCTCCCCCTTCCAAAGCCAGGAGAGTCATGCGAGCCATCACCCAGCAGTCGCTCGGCGGTCCCGAGGTGCTCACCATCGTGGACGCGCCCGCGCCTCAGCCCTTCCCGACCGAGGTTCTCGTCCGCGTCAAGGCGATCGGGCTGAACCCGCTGGAAGCGCGCCTGCGCGCCGGGGAGTTCCCGCTGCTCGGCCGACCGCCGTTCATCCTCGGCTGGGACATCAGCGGCGTGGTCGAGGAGGCGTCCACATGGCGGTTCAGGCCCGGCGACGAGGTGTTCGGGATGCCGCTGTTCCCGCGGGCGGCGAGGGCGTACGCCGAGGTCGTGTCGGCGCCGGCGTTGCACCTGGTACGCAAGCCGGCGTCGCTCTCGCACGTCGAGGCGGCGGCGCTGCCGGTCGTCGGGCTGACGGCGTGGCAGGGCCTCGTGGACCTCGGCGGCGTGACCGAGGGCGACCGCGTCCTGGTCCACGGCGGTGGTGGCGGGGTCGGCCATGTCGCGATCCAGATCGCGAAGGCGCTCGGCGCGTATGTGATCGCGACCGCGAGCGGGAGCAAGCGGAAGTTCGTCGAGGGGTTCGGCGCCGACGAGGTGATCGACTACACGGCGGTCGACTTCACCGAGGCGGTCCGTGACATCGACGTCGTGCTCGACACGATCGGCGGCGACACCGTCGAGCGGTCGCTCGACGTGCTCCGCCCGGGCGGTCACCTGGTGACGGCGGTCGCGGAGGAGGATGCCGGACTCGTCGCCGCGTACGAGGCGGCCGGCATGCGCTTCAGCGGTATCGCGGTCGACCCCGATCCGGTCGCCCTGCGAGGTCTTGTCGGACTCGTCGAACAGGGCAGGCTCCGGGTCCACGTGCAGGAGACGTTCCCGTTCGAGCGCGTCGCGGACGCGCACCGGCTGCTCGACGCCGGTCACCTCCAGGGCAAGCTCGTCCTCACCGTCTGAATGACGAGTGGTTGCCGGCTCTCCGTCGGGCCGTGGCGAGTTGCTCACGCGTGGGGTATCCGGCCGTGGATCTCCTCGGCCATGTTCCGCATCGCCATGCGGAAGATCTCGGCCTGATGGTCGCCGAGGAACGAGGTGTGCCCGAAGACCTCCAGGACGACGAGGCCGTGCAGGTGCCCCCACGCGCTCAGCAGGAGAGAGGTCGCGGCGGGCGGCAGGCTCTCCTGGCCCTGCGGTGACAGCTGCTCCAGATAGGCCAGGAGCGGTGGTGAGAGCGCGGGGGTGTCCGCCGCGGCGAGTTGCGCCCTGGTGTACCCGGCGAACAGTTCGCGCTCGAAGACCGCGCTCATCCGGAGGACCGCCTGGGTGGACGGGCCCCCGGCGGGGGCCGCGTAGGACCGCAGCGGCGTTCCGTAGATGAGCTTGAAGTGCTCGGGACGGGTGACGGCCCATCGGCGGTATCCCTCGGCCGCGGCCACCAGCCGTGGCACGGCCCCGACCTCCGTCGTGGTGTCGACGGCGGTCTGTACGGCGTCGGCCAGGTCGCTGTGCGCCTTTTCGACGAGCGCGGTGACGAGGGCGTCCCGGCTGGGGAAGTAGTGGTAGAGCGCCTGCACGGTCATTCCGAGGCTGCGTGCGACCGCGCGCAGGGACAGGGCCACCGCTCCGTGTTCGGCGATGTGGGACTCGGCGGTGTCCAGGATCTCCTGGGTCGCGGCGGCCCGGCGGCGTTGGCGCAGGGTGGTCGGGGCCGGCATGGGTTCGTCTACGGGCATGTGGCGACCGTACGACGTCAACTCCGGCGACGCACGGAGAAGTTGGCTACTGCGAGGAAGATCTGACACTGTCAGGCAGTGCACCGCCCGAGGCCCGGGTCCTGTCCGCGCGGTGGACTTCGCCTCGTTTACTTCCACTTCGGCGTTGGCATAGTGTCCCATCGGCGCGGTCGTGCCGTTCGGTCACCCGCACGGCCGCCGGGGACGGGCGACGGGAACGGTGCCGATGATCGAGACGGTGTTCAGGAGCGAGGACGTTCCGGCGGCGGACCGGTTCGACCGCTGGCGTGAGCTGATGCGGCAGTGCACCGCGCCTCTGGAGCTGGACAGCGAGTACCGGAAGGAATTCAGCGCGTCGCAGCGGCTGCTGGAGCTCGACGGGATCTCGGTGTGGCCCACCCGCTTCCAGCCGGTTTCCTTCCGGCGGACTCCACGGCTGATCCGGCAGTCCGACCCGGAGCAGGTCAATATCTCCATTCCTCTGCGAGGCACGCTGTACGTCACCCGGAACGGCCATGAGATGGCGTACGGCCCCGATGCCCTGTGTGTCGTGGACAGTTCGCGCACCATCGAGGTCCGGACGCTCGCCCCTCAGACCGGCATCGGGCTCGACGTACCGAAAGCCCTGCTGCCGCTGTCCGGGAACGGGCTGGAAAAGCTGAGCCGATACCGGCTGTCCGGGCGAGAAGGATTCGGGGGCCTGCTCGTGGCCTTCCTGACCCAGATCGCCCGGGACACCGCCGTCTACCGGCCGACGGACGGGCAACGACTGGCCGCGATCGTGGTCGATCTGCTCTCGGCGCTGTTCACCCACCATCTCGCCACCGACGACGAACTCGGCCCTGAGACGCGCCGACGGGCCCTGACGATGGAAATCCAGGCGTTCATCCGCCGTCATGTGCACGACCCGGACCTGACCCCGCGCGCGGTCGCCGTGGCCCATCACATCTCGACCAGTTACCTGCACCAGCTCTTCCGGGACCAGGACACCACGGTCGCGGCCATGATCCGTGGCCTGCGACTGCGAGGCGCCCGGAAAGACCTCGCCGATCCGGCGCAGAGCGGCACCACCATTCACGACGTCGCCGCGCGATGGGGATTCCCCAGTCACACCACCTTCACGCGCGCATTCCACAGCGCGTACGGTCTCTCGCCCCGCGACTTCCGCCACGAGAGGTCGCACGGCTCCGCGTGACACCGCGCGGGTCTTCGGCAGGGTGGCGGGTCTGACTGCCGGGACGCCCCGCTTGCCGGGGCGCCCGTACCGTCCGCGGCGGCCCGTTCCGTCGGGCGAGCGGCTGACGGGCGGCCGGTCAGCGTCGGTTCGCGTCCATGGTGTCCTTGGCCACCAGAACGTCGTCGCGCCAGCAGAGCCGGTAGAGGTCGACCTCGTTCAGCAGATCGCGGCCGGAGCGGTAGAACGCGCAGTCCGCGTCCGGCGGCCGGGCGGCGGAACGGATGTGGTCGGGCGGGTACGGGAATGCCCGGGCCGGGAGCAGATGGGCGAGTTCGGCACGGGAGCGCCCCGCCTCCAGCCGGTCGAACCCGGACGGCGGGAGGACGCCGGTCGTCAGCTGCCAGGCGAGGAAGACGGCGGCCGGTACGAAGAACACCGCCGCGACGGCCGGTGCCGCGAAGGCGAGCACGGCGCGGCGGCGCGCGGCGGCTCGTACCTCGGCGAGCCGCTCGGCGGACTCCCGGGGGACACCGGCGTCCGCGTCCCGATCCGAGCCGGAGGCCGGGTCGGGGGCCGGGTCGGATGCCCGGTCCGCGCGGCGGTCGGGGGGCTGGTGCGGGAGGACGGCGGCGACAT
The DNA here is from genome assembly GCF_040685895.1 of Streptomyces sp. NPDC088124. Taxonomy (NCBI): domain Bacteria; kingdom Bacillati; phylum Actinomycetota; class Actinomycetes; order Kitasatosporales; family Streptomycetaceae; genus Streptomyces; species Streptomyces sp. NPDC088124. The sequence continues at coordinate 83,936 of NZ_JBFBJB010000023.1, forward strand.
GGAACCCGCCCTGGTGCGGACCTGCCCACAGCGAGCCTCCCAGTACGCTCACCCGCTCCCGAAGGCCCGTCAGTCCCCGGCGCGCGGGGCCGGGTTCCCGGTGGTCCTCGGCCTGACCGGGACCGCCGGCGCGGCCGTCCGCCGCCGGCCTGTCCGGCCGGCCGCCCGCCGGTGAGGGCCCCGGCGGGGCCTCGTTGACCACGGTCACCCGGGTGCGGTCCGCCTCATGGCTGACGCTGACCCGGACCGCGCCGCCCGGCGCGTGCTTCACCGCGTTGGTGAGGCCCTCCTGCACCACCCGGTACATACCGCGTTCGACCAGGGGCGACAGCGCGGGGACCGTACCGTGCCGTTCCCAGCGCACCGCGACGCCGGAGGCGACCGCCCGTCCGAGCAGGTCTTCGACGCCGTCCGTGACGGGCAGGCCCACCGGGTCCGCGCCCCGCTCCCGTGGCTCGTGCAGGACGGCGACGGCCTCGCGCAACTGCTCGACGGCGTCGGTGACGGTTCCGCGCAGCTCGGCGAGGTCCGCGCGGTCGCGGTCGGTGAGATCGGGGGAGAGCTCCAGGGCGCCGGCGCGCAGGGCGACCAGGCTCAGGGCGTGGCCGAGGAAGTCGTGCATGTCGGAGGCGATGCCGGCGCGTTCGGTCAGCCGGGCCCGCTCCGCGATCAGGTGCTGCCGGTCCTCCAGGCTCCGGGCCTGCCGCCAGCCCTCCCGCACGAGTTCGCGTCGGCCGCGCACATGCCGTCCGGCGAGCCAGGGCAGCAGGAGTGCGGCGGGCAGCACGGTCAGCGCGTAGAACCACCACACGGCGGGCGCGCCCAGCACGGCGCACGCCGCGACGTCGACGGCGAGGCAGGCGGCGAGTACCAGAAGAGGACCCCGGGCCGTGGCGACGCGGGCGCCCAGCAGACAGCTCAGCGCGGCGAGCGAGAGGACGTGGGCGTTGCCCGGGGTGACGGGGTCGGCCAGGCCCAGTACGCACAGCCCGTTGACGACGAACACCGCGGTCCCCGGCCGGCTTCGGGACAGCGGCACGGCCACCGCCAGGACAGTCAGCGGGAGCAGCAGGCCGACGACGGGCGATGCCGCGCCCGCGTCCCGGAAGCCGTACCCGGTGGCGGCGGCGAGCACGGCCCACAGGGCGGCGTCGGCGAGCACATGTCGGGGCGGCGGGACGAGCTGGCGCGGCATGGTGGGGGAGGCGTCCTTCCGGTCGGCGGGCCATCGGTGGCGTGTCGGGTGGCCTCACGTGCCCCGGGGCGGGCCCTGCCGGCGCGCACCCGGGCGTCCAGGCTGCCAGGCGGCCGACGATACGGGGAGGCGCGTCGGCCTTCCGGGCGGGCCGGGCGGTCACCTCACAGGGCGTCCCTGCGGCGCAGCACGTACAGGCCGGTCGCCTGGGCGGCCGCCGCCCAGGCGACCACGATCAGGGCCGCTGTCGCCGACGTGTACGGTGCGTCGTCCCCCAGGCGCATGAGGTGGTCGCCCGCCCCGTGCGGCAGAGCGTGGTTGACCCCGTTGACGCCGAGCCCCAGGAGCACGGTCGGCAGCCCCCACAGGAGCATGACGGCGAAGGACAGGGTGCCCGCCGGGTGACGGGCGGCGAAGGCCGTGCCGACGGTGAGCACGGCGACGAGCGCCTGGTAGACACCGATGGCGAGGAGCTGTCCGAGCGTTTCAGCGGCGTCGAACGACGCCCGCCCGCCGAAGGCCCCCCAGGCCGTGGCCGTGCCCACGGCGGCGAACCCCGCGCCGCCGAGGAACGCGACGCCTGCCGTCACCACGGCCTTCGCCCCCAGGACCTGATGGCGCCGCGGCACCCACAGCAGGGTGGCCCGTACGCTCCCCGTCGCGTACTCGGAGGTCACGGCCACCGTGGCCAGGACGACGACGGCGAACTGGGACAGGACGACGGAGGCGGCCGCGGCGTTCCCGACGGGCTGGACCGGATGGCCGTTGATGCGGGCGATCGAGGCGTAGTAGAAGGTGAAGAACCCCGTGGCCGCGAGGCCCGCCAGAAGGCAGAGACAGGCGGCTCGCACGGACCACAGTTTGCCCCACTCGGAGGCGACCGCCCCGGCGAAACCGCCTGATGTGCACCGGGCCGTCCGTCCGGGCGCGGGCGGCGGCGGCACGGCACGCCCCTCGTGCGTCGTCGCGGTCATGTCGCGTCCCTTTCCGTGGTGCCGTCGGTCGCGTACTCGACGCTCCGGGCGGTCAGATCCATGTACGCCTGCTCCAGCGACACCCGGACGTCGCCGAGGCCGTGCAGCCGTACCCCGAGGTCATGAGCGAGGTCGCCCACCTGGGCGGCGGTCCGGCCCTCCACGGTGAGTCCGCCGTCCGCCGATGTCCCGACGCCCACGCCGTCGAGAGCCGTCAGCCGGCGGACCAGCGCGGCCCGCTGCCGTGGGTCGGGTACCGAGGCGCGCGCGGACGCGGTCGAGGCCGCGGCCAGGAAGTCCCTCATCGAGGTATCGCTGAGCAGCCGCCCCCGCCCGATGACGACGAGGTGGTCGGCGGTCAGCTGCATCTCGCTCATCAGGTGGCTGGAGAGGAACACGGTGCGTCCCTCGGCCGCCAGGTCGCGCACGAGTCGGCGGATCCACCGCACGCCTTCCGGGTCGAGTCCGTTGACGGGCTCGTCCAGAATCAGCACGGGCGGGTCGCCGAGCAGCGCCCCGGCGACTCCGAGCCGCCCGCTCATGCCCAGGGAGTACGTCCCGGCGGGCCGACGGGCCGCCTGTCCGAGGCCCACGGTCGCGAGCACCTCGTCGACGCGGCCCAGGGGGATTCCGTTGGTCCGGGCCTGCGCGATCAGGTGCGCACGGCCGGACCGCGCCGGGTGCACCGCCCGGGCGTCCAGCATCGCGCCGACCGCCCGCAGCGGCCGGCGCAGATCCGCGTAGGGCCGGCCGGCGATCAGGGCCTGCCCACGGGTGGGGTGGTCCAGACCCAGGATCATGCGCATTGTGGTGGACTTGCCGGATCCGTTGGGGCCGAGGAAGCCGGTCACACGGCCTGCCTGGACGGTGAAGGTCAGATCGTCCACGGCGACGATGTCGCCGTAGCGTTTGGAGAGTCCTCCGACAGTGATCACGCGGTTCCTCCGTGGTCGGTCGCGGCTCGGCGCGGAGCCTTCGTACGGCGACGACGCTAGGGGCGGGCGGGGGCGGCTCCCACCGGTCGAAGGGAAGCGGCGCCCTGCCTTTCGTCAGGGGGTGCCGCCACCCGGGAGGGATCTCCGGGCTCACCGGCCCACCCGCCGGCGAGCCGCCCGTAGGCTCGTCGCGTGGAAGGGACGACACCGCGCGATCGACCGGTCCGGGTCCTCGTGGCGGACGACGAGACGATGGTGCGGGCGGGCGTGCGGGCCATCCTGGCGCGGGATCCGCACATCGAGGTGGTCGCCGAGGCGGGAGACGGGCACGAGGCCATCGAGTCGACCCGCCGTCACCGGCCGGACGTGGTCCTGCTGGACATTCGGATGCCCGGTCTCGACGGGTTGACGGCGGTGGCACGGTTCCGCCGGGAACTGCCCGCGGTCGGTGTGGTCATGCTGACGACCTTCGGGCAGGACGAGTACATCGCCCGGGCGCTCGAAGACGGCGCCGACGGCTTTCTGTTGAAGGCGGACGACCCGCGGGAGCTCCTCAACGGCGTCAGGGCGGTCGGGGCCGGCGGGGCCTATCTGTCTCCTCGGGTCGCCGCCCGGGTCATCGCCGGAATGCGTGCGCACCGCTCGGCGCACCCGCACCGTCCGCTGAGCCGGCTGACGGCGCGGGAGCGCGACGTACTCGCCGGAGTCGGCGCGGGGCTGTCCAACGCGGAGATCGCACAGCGACTGCACCTGGTCGAGGGCACGGTGAAAGCGCATGTCAGCGTCGTGCTCGGCAAGTTGGGCGTCCGTAACCGGGTGGAGGCGGCCATCGCCGCCCACGAGGGCGGCCTGATCCCGCGACCGGGCGACTGACGCCAAGGGCTCGCCGGCAGGCGGGCCGGGGACATCGCCGACCGGCCGGACGATACTGTCGGTGACGATCTCGGGTCATCCCTGTCCGGCCGGGCCCGCGGACCGTGTGACCCCGGCCGCCGCGCTCTGTACCGCCTCGTGCCGCACCTGCGGCGGCCGGTACGACAGGCCGTGGCGCCGCCGCACGTCTTGGCAGGGGCCCCGGCCTTCTTGACGTGCTCGACGGGCCGTGCGGCGGGAGCCGTCAGCGCTCCTCCAGTGCGTCCAGCGCTACCGCCTGCGCGATGGCGAGGCGGCGGTCGAGGTCCGGGGCGAGGATGTCGAGGACGTACCGGTCCCGCAGTCCGAACTTCTTGTCGACCGCCATCAGCCGCTTGTCGCCCTCGGTGAAGTCGAAGTGGTACGGCCAGAGGAAGGGCACGAAATCCGTGAACGGCAGCCACTCCCAGATCCGGCGCACCCCGGCCACCACCCGGTTGCGCTCCCGCCCGGTGAGATTGATCGTGCCCGGCTGTCGCAGGGTCCAGGTGGAGCGGAGGAGGGAGGCGATGGCCTCGTTGCCGAAGGAGCCGATCGGCTGGCCCACCGCGTCCCGTACGTCGTACCCGGCTTCGGGGTCGAGGAGCTCGCGGGCCTCGAAGGTGCACAGGACGTGCTTCCTGGACTCGTCGGTGTAGAAGGTCATCTGTTCGCCGAGCGTCATCCGCTTCTGGTGGGCGAAGGCGACGACCTCGCCCTCGGAGCCGTCCGGCCCGACCGCGGTCACCACGTACTCCTTGGCCCTGAGGGTCATCTTCTGCCGGATGGTGAACCGCTCGTGTGCCTGTACGTGTGTGCTGTTCATGTGACGTCTCCCGTTGTCTTCTTCTCGTACGGCTCGGCCGGTACCGTCCGCCGGACCTCCAGCGCGACCCGTTCATCGTCGCCGTGGCGGCCGGCCCGGCGCAGTTACCGGAAGTCGCGGTCAGGAACGACTGAAGGCGACGGCACCGGAGCCTCGAACGGCCGCCGTCCCGGCAGGAGTTGTCAACTTTCGTCGTTCGCCCGTACGACGGGGGGATGATGCGGGCGCTCCCGCTCGTTGCCTATCGTCGGTCCGTGGAAGTGGAAGAAGCAGACACCCCTCGCACCGCCCGGACGCTCCTGACCCGGCTTGCCGCCGCGTCGCCCTGGGGCCGTTACCGGATCGCCGGGGAGGCCGTGCTCACCGTTGCCCTCGCCGGGATCGCGGGGATGTTCGACGTCGTGGGATCCGGGTTCGGTGCCCGGACCTTCGCCGTCGTCGCGGGCGTCGCCCTGCTGTCGCTGACCCGGCGCGCCCTGCCGGCGACGGTGCTGGTCCTCTCCGCCGCGGCGGCGGGGGCGCTGATCGCGGCGGTTCCGCTGCTGGTCTACGCGAGTTGGTCGGCGGGCAGCCGCATCGTGAAACCCTGGCGGGTGGCCGGCGCGTACGCCGCCGCGCTCGTGGCCCATACGGCGCTGGTCGCCTACGACGAGATCAGCGCCGGCTCCGTCATGTCGCTGGCCACCACCGGCGCGGTGAGCGGGGGAATGTTCCTGGCGCTGGCGATCGTGCCGGGGCTGGTCGCCCGCTACCGCGCCCAGCGTCATGCGCTGCTCGGTGCGCTGCGGAGCAACAACGCCCAGCTCGTACGGGAGCAGGCGATGGTGGCACGGGAGGCGCGCCTGTTGGAGCGCCACCGTATCGCCAGGGACATGCACGACAGCCTCGGCCACCAACTCGCCCTGATATCCGTGCACTCGGGCGCCCTGCAGGTCGATCCGGAGCTGACCGACCGCCAGCGGGAAGGGGTACGGATCCTGCGGGAGGCCTCCGTGACCGCGATGGGGGAGCTGCGCGAGGCCGTCGGGATCCTCCGCGACGACCGCGATGAAGGGGAGGGGCCGGACGGCAGGGACGGTCCCCGCCCGGCCGCCGGAGCGGGCGACGGGCGTCCGGGCCGGCGGCCGGCCGCCTCCGTCGACGGTCTGGTCGAGTCCTCCCGGGCGGCGGGCGCGGCCGTGGAGCTGCACCGGTCCGGCGTCCGCCGGCCGCTGATGCCCGCCGTCGAGCACGCGGCGTACCGCATAGCCCAGGAAGGCCTGACCAACGCCCACAAACACGCCCCGGGTGCCCCGATCAGCCTGGCCCTGCGCTACGAGCCGGACAGCCTGGTGGTGGAGGTCGCCAACGGGCCCGTACCGGCCGGGGCGGCGCGGGGGCCGGCCGTGGTCAGCGGCGGCCAGGGACTGAAGGGCCTGCGGGAACGGGCCCGGCTCGTCGGCGGCATGGTGCACACCGGTCCCACCGCGGACGGCGGATTCCGTATCGCCGGCCTGCTGCCGTACGGCACCGGGGACGGCGGGCCGGGGCCCGGCCCGGACGGCGCGACTTCCGTCGGTCCCGGGAGCGACTTTGTGGGGCAGATGAGGAGGGGCGCCGCGGGCGATGGTGGAGCGGTCATCAACCGCATCGATCCGCCAACGGAGTTCACCACCATCATGACCAACAAGAAGAATGTGGCCATCGGTTGTGCCGCTGTCGCCGTCGTCCTGGTCGGCGGCATCGTCGCGCTGGGGATATGGGGGACGAAGGAGCTGATGAAGGAGATGGAGCGGGCCGAGATCTCGCCGAGCGTGTACGAATCGGTGAAGGTGGGCGATGCCGAGGCGGACGTACAGGAGAAACTGCCCGCCGGGGACTCGTGGACGACCTCGGACCTGGCGGACCAGGCGCCTGCCGCGCCCGAGGGCGCGACCTGCCGCCACTTCATCTCCGACGAGGACGAGAGCCTCGACAGCCTGAAGGTCTTCCGGTTCTGCTTCCGTGACGGGAAGCTGGTCGCGAAGGACACGTTCCGGGCGACGTGACCCGGCGCGCGGTGGCGCCGGACCTCGGCGTGCCGTGGGGCGGGTGGCGCCCGACCGCTGTGTGACGTACGGCGGGTGGCGCCCGACCGCTGTGTGACGTACGGCGGGTGGCGCCCAACCTCCGCGTGACGTACGGCGGGTTACGCCGTACCTCGGTGCGGCCTACCCGGTCGGGGCAGGGCATGATGGCGGGGCCACGCCATCCGCTCCATGACCGACACCGCGCAGGAGGCTCTGTGATCCGGGTCCTCGTCGCCGACGACGAGCCGCTCATCCGGGCCGGCATCAGAATGATCCTCACCTCGGCCGAGGACATCGACGTCGTCGCCGAGGCGGGCGACGGCCGTGAGGCGGTGGAGAGCGCCCGGGGCACCGCCGTGGACGTGGCCCTGCTGGACATCCAGATGCCGGTGATGGACGGGCTGGCGGCCCTCACCGAGCTGCGCCGCGCCGCGCCGGACGTGCGGGTGCTGATCCTCACCACCTTCGGCGAGCGGGACAACGTGCTGCGCGCGCTCGGCCACGGCGGCGCCGGCTTCCTCCTCAAGGACTCCGCGCCCGACGAGCTGATCCACGCGGTGCGGGCGGCGGCGGCCGGGAACGCCTATCTCTCGCCCGCGGCCACCCGGCACGTGGTGGACGCCCTCGCCTCCCCGGGGGCCACCACCCGCGCCGACGAGGCCAGAGCGCGTGTCGACCGGCTGTCGGCCCGGGAGCGCGATGTGCTCGCGCTGCTCGGCGAGGGCCTCTCCAACGCGGACGCGGGCAGGCGGCTGCACATGAGCGAAGCCACCGTGAAGACCTATGTCAGCCGCATCCTGACCAAGCTCGGGTGCGAAAACCGGGTACAGGCGGCGCTGCTCGCCCGCGATGCCGGAATGCACCCGGACGGGGTGTGAACTTCAGGCGCTGATACCGCGCACGGTCGCCCCGTCGCGGTGGCTGCTTCCCGCCCTCCGCCGGACGGAATTTCTGGCGTGTTGCCGGCTGTTGTCCTCATCAAGACATCCGAGGGCACACCGGCTGTCCTCAAGGGCAAACAAACTGGTCAAAGGTGCAGTTTGCGTGAAAGACGCCGAATCGCCACCGAGTGTTTCCGGGGCTCTTTCCCCGTCGCGCGGAATGCCTCTCGGAGTATTAACGGCGTATGAAATGAGCTCTATTCGGCCATCCGGGTCGAGCCCGGATCGCCGCGGGGGCCGACCGATCCTCACACCGTGTCCGGCTTCGGTGCGAAGGCGCCTGCCGGCGTTCCGGAGCGGTGCGGTCCGGTAGAAGAAACGTTTCTGTGAAGGGGTGCCGACACGGCCGGCGCTCTGTGTCCAATGGACCGTTGGTGGCCCGGACAAGGCTTCGGAGTGGCCTGACTGTGGCCGAACGGGCTGTGGCTCATGGCCGGTTCGTCATGCGGTGAGGCCGGAATGCACAGGCGCTAAGAAGCCGGTCTGGACCGCGAGAAGGGGCCATGGCAGGATCTGGCCCCGACGCAGTGCTTGACCGTATTCGTGTGATTGACCGTTACCAAGCACCTCGGCCGGTGGTTGCTCTCGCCGGCCGCTTGCACAGAGCGAACATCCGCATCCACTCCAGGGATGCGCGACCACATACCTCTGAAAGACATCGGATCTGCAGGACCACTGTCATCGAGCACCCCTTCCGTCGAATCCAACCCGCCGCCCTTTCCGGCGCGTCATCGGGTAATTGTTTCAATCTGACCCTTACTGCTGACCTCTGCTGACCCCGGCACAGACCACTCCGTAGAGACCCTGAATCCGTAGTCCCGCGTTGTCCGCGTTCCGGCCTTACCGACGTGCGCCCATCTCTCACAGACGGCCTTGGCATGCCGATTTGCCGGGACCGGGGTCCGGCGTACCGGTGGGGTCGGGGTCGAAGCGATCGAACCGAGAATGGGAAGCCATATGTGCGGTATCGCAGGCTGGGTAGATTTCAACCGCGACCTGACCGGAGAGCGGTCCACAGTGCTGGCCATGACGGACACCATGGCGTTACGGGGGCCGGACGACACCGGAATCTGGCTTTCCCCCCATGCGGCGCTCGGGCACCGCCGGCTCGCGGTCATCGATGTCGAAGGCGGCCGCCAGCCGATGGCCGCGGACGACGTGGCCGTCCTCACCTACAGTGGCGAGGTCTACAACTTTCGTGAGTTGAGAGTCCAGTTGGAGGCGAGAGGACACCGCTTCCGCACCCACAGCGACACCGAGGTCGTCCTGCGCGGCTACCTGGAGTGGGGCGAGGACCTCGTCGACAAGCTCAACGGGATCTACGCCTTCGCGCTGTGGGACGTCCGGCGCGAGGAACTCCTGCTCATCCGCGACAGGATGGGTGTCAAGCCGCTCTTCTACTACCCGCTCCCCGGCGGCGGTGTGCTCTTCGGATCCGAGCCGAAGGCCATCCTCGCCCATCCGCAGGCCGACCGGGCCGTGGACGCCGACGGACTGCGGGAGATCTTCACCATCACGCAGACGCCCGGCCTCTCCCTCTACAAGGGCATGCACGAAGTGCGCGCGGGACAAGTGGTGAGAGTACGGCGCCAGGGCCTGACCAAGCGGCAGTACTGGCAGCTCACGGCCCAGGAACACACCGACGACCTGGACACGACGGTCCGTACGGTGCGCGAGCTCCTGGAGGACATCGTCGAGCGGCAGCTCGTCTCGGACGTCCCGCTCTGCAGCCTGCTGTCGGGCGGCCTCGATTCGAGCGCGCTCACCGCCCTGGCCCTGAAACACGGGGACACCCGGTCGTTCGCCGTCGACTTCGCCGGCTACGCCGACCACTTCCAGCCCGACGAGATGCGCGGCAGCGCCGACGGGCCCTTCGTACGCGACGCGGTGGCACACCTGCGCCCCGATCACACCGACATCACACTCGACACCACCGAGCTCACCGATCCACGGCTGCGCGCCAGTGTGATGGACGCCTGGGAATACCCCCAGTTCAGCGGCGACATGAACACCTCGCTGTACATGCTGTTCCGCGCGATCCAGGGACACTCGACCGTCGCGCTGTCAGGGGAGTCCGCGGACGAGGTGTTCGGTGGGTACGCCTGGTTCCACCTGCCGAAGGCGGTGGACTCCGGCACGTTCCCCTGGCTCGTCTTCATGATGCAGAAGCAGCGGCCCGAGGACCTCTTCGACCCCGAGCTGCGCAAACAGCTCGACGTCCTCGCGTACGAGCGCGACCGGTACAGCGACGCGCTGGCCGAGGTGCCGTACCTGCCGATGGTCAGCGCCCGCGAACGCCGGATGAGGGAGGTCTCCTACCTCCACCTCACCCGTTTCGTGAACATGCTGCTCGACCGCAAGGACCGGCTGAGCATGGCGCACGGCCTGGAGGTCCGGGTGCCGTTCTGCGACCACCGGCTGGTGGAGTACGTCTTCAACACACCCTGGGCCTTCAAGACCTTCGACGGGCGCGAGAAGAGCCTGCTGCGCGCCGCGGTCTCCGACCTCGTACCGGCGTCGATCCTGGAGCGGCGCAAGAGCCCGTATCCCGCCACCCAGGACCCCGCGTACGGGAAGGCGCTGCGCGGCACGCTCAGCGACCTGATCGCGGACGGGAACGCCCCCGTACTGCCCCTGCTGGACGGTGAGGCCGTACGCACCCTGCTCAAGTCGCCGGCCGAGGAGTCCGCGTCCACGGTGACGCGCATCAGCCTGGAGATGGTGCTCGACCTGAACTCCTGGCTGGAGTCCCAGTCGCTGCGCGTCGACGTCTGACGCCGGGCGCCGGACTCCTCCTCGCGCTTCTCTCCTCGCCTTGCTTCCCCTCTGCCTTTCCTCCGCATTTTCCCTGCCCACACGTACGACGGGAGTGGTTTCAGCATGCGCAGCAGCGAGCTCACGATCGGAAGGTCCTTCGGACTCAATTTCGACCACAAGGAGGACTTCTTCCAGACGCTGGCCGACTTCTGCAAGGAAAACGATGTCCGGCAGGGTTACATCCCGATGTTCCTCGCGGCTTTCGCCGAGACCGAGATCGCGGGAACGTGCGACCGGGTCGAGGACCCGGAAGCCCCCGTCCGCCTCCCCGTATACCTGGAGAAGGTCGAGGCCGTCGGCAGCGGCACCTTCTCCTACGACCCCGACCGGGACATCGTCGTGCCGCACGTGCATGTCACGGTCGGACTGAAGCAGCAGTCGGCCCTCGCCTATTCCAGTCATCTGATATCGGCCACGGTCCAGTACCTGACCGAGATGCTGATCGTCGAGGTCGCCTCCCCGCACATGCGTCGTCCGGTGAAGACCGAGCTGTACGACGTGCCCCTGCTCACCTTTGAAAGCTGAGAGCCATGTCCGCTGAATTCTTTCCCTTTCCCGAAGAGCCGCTCGGCGCGGTCCCGCAGAGCTGCACCTGGCGGCGTGAGTCCGATCCCCTCGGGCAGGTCACCCTGCCCAGCGGTGACGCCGTACGGCTCGCGGTGCGCTTCGACGACGTCGAGGCCGTCCTGACCGATCCGCGGTTCAGCCGTGACCTGAGCAAGCCCGGATGCCCCCGGCTGCAGTCCGGCGCGGACATGTCCGACGACCGCGACACGCTCATCAACATGGACCCGCCGCGGCACACCCGGGTCCGCCGGCTCCTCAGCCGCGCGTTCACCGTACGGAACATCGAGAAGCTGCGGCCGCGCATCCGGGAGATCGTCCAGGAACTCGTCGACGACATGGTGGCGGCCGCCCCGGGTCCCGTCGACCTGATGGCCGGCCTCGCCGAACCGCTGCCCATGCGGGTGATCGCGGGGGTGCTCGGGGTCGCCGACAGCGATCTCGCCCAGTTCCGCCACTGGTCGTACGTGGCCATGAGCATCACGCCCGACATGGCGGACGAGCGCGTCACGGGGCGCGAGGAGTTCTTCGCGTACCTGGTCGACCTCATCGAGCAGCACCGCAGGGAACCGGGAACGGATCTCCTCGACGCCATGATCCAGGCGACGGAGGACGGCGACCGGCTGAGCGAGGCGGAGCTGTGCGACACCGCCCGCTCGCTGCTGCTGGCCGGGCACGAGACGACCATGACGTCGATCGGGCGCGGGATCTTCACGCTGCTGCGCCACCCCGAGCAGTACGCGCAGCTCGTGGCGGATCCCTCGCTGGTGCCGGCCGCGGTCGAGGAGGTGCTCCGGCACGACTTCCCCGCCGATGTGGGCTTCCTCCGCGTCGCGACGCAGGACGTCGATCTGCCGTCCGGTCAGATCCGGCGGGGCGAGGGGGTCATGCCGCTCATCTCGTCGGCGCACCGCGACACGAAGAAGTTCGCGGACCCCGACCGGTTCGACATCCACCGGGTGGACAACGCGCACATGGCTTTCGGGAAGGGCGCGCATTACTGCATCGGCGCGTATCTCGCGCGGGTGCAGCTCCAGGAGGCGTACGACGTGATCGTGCGCACCTTCCCGGATCTGCGGCTGGCGGTGCCCGCCGAGGAGATCGTCTGGAAGCCGGACATGATGACGCATGCCATCGCGGAACTCCCGATTACCTGGTGAACCGGAGGTGAGCTCGATATGAGTACCGCAGAGAAGAGTTCCGCGGAGAAGAGTTCCCCGCCGGACGGGAATCCCGTGGTGGACGAAAATCCCGTCGTGGACGGGAATTCCCCGTCGGGTGGGAGTCCCGTGCTCTACCGCCCGGAGGACCTGGCCCGGATCGCGGAGGACCTGCCGTTCATCCGGACCATCGCCGACTGGTGTACGGAGTTCCTTTCGAAGCCGCATCCCGATCTCGGGCGGGGCGGTTCGGTCTGTCCCTTCATTCCGCGTGCCCTGGCCATGAACCGGGTCTCGTTCGTCGTCCTGCACACGGCGAACCGCACCGAGGCCGAGATCGACGGGATCATCGCCTCGTACCGGCAGACCATCCTCGACATGGAACCCCGGTCGGGGCAGGAGGCCATCGACAAGGCGATCATGGTGATCCTCCCCGATGTGAGCGAGGAGGACGCGGCCGAGGTGGTGGACGAAACACACCGCAGGCTGAAGGCGGAGTTCGTCGCCTCCGGCCTCATGATCGGGAAGTTCCATCCGCGCAGCGAGCAGGGCGGGCTCCACAACCCGGGGTTCCGGCCGCTGCGCAGTCCGATTCCGCTGCTGGCCATCCGGCACATGGTCGACTCCGACCTGCCGTTCCTGAACCGGGTCGACGATCCCGTGCCCGACCGCATCAAGTTCCTGGAGTCGTACGGGCAGCGGTTCGAGGACGCGGAGGAGTCCCGCTGGTCGGAGAAGGGCCGGGCGGCCATCGGTGAGCTGCGCGTCCGTGCGGAGTCGGAGAAGTGACGGCCGCCACGCCACGTACGGTGGCGATCGTGGCCGGCGGCAGCCGCGGCATCGGGGCGGAGATCTCCCGTCACCTCGCGGCCGCCGGCATGGATGTGGTCATCGGCTTCGCCCATGACACCGTGGCCGCCGAGAAGCTGGTGGGGGAAATCTCCGGAGCCGGAGCCGGAGCCGGAGCCGGAGCCGGGAGCGGTTCCGGATCGGGAGCCGGACAGGCGAAGGCCGTGCTCGCGGACATCGCGGAACCGGACGGTGCCGCGCGCCTCTTCGACGAGGCGGAACAGACCTTCGGCGGGGTGGACATCGTTGTCACCTGTGCGGGAGCCCACGCCGCGCGGCGCGGCCCCCTCGCGGGCACCGACGACGACGACTTCCGCCGGGTCGTGGACGTCAACTTCCGCGGGACCTTCCACATGCTGCGGGCGGCGGCGACCCGGGTCCGTACGGGCGGACGGATCATCACCTTCTCCAGCTCCGCTCTGGCCCTGGGGGCGCCCGGCCAGGCGGTCTACAACGCCTCCAAGGCCGCCGTCGAGGTGCTGACGCGGCAGCTGGCCAAGGAACTGGCCGGCCGGGACATCACGGTCAACGCGATCGCCCCGGGACCCACCGGCACCGAACTGTTCCTCAGCGGCCGGCCGCCGGAGGCGATCGAGGCGCTGGCCGGGCAGATCCCGCTGGGCAGGATCGGCCGGCCGGACGACATCGCGGCGGTGGTGGATTTCCTGCTCGGTGAGCAGGGCGGCTGGATCAACGGGCAGGTGCTGCACGCCAACGGCGGAATCGTGTGACGTCCCCGTCATTCCCGGAGAGGAGCACCACAATGCTGGAGAGCACGGTCCCGCGGGGCGAGAGCGACCCCGGTGGAATCCTGGACAACCTCGACGTGGTGGTCATCGACACCGAGACCTTCGCGCCCTTCGTCGAGGACGCGATCGAGCAGTACAGCCTCGGTCTGGCGTCGGTGAAGGCGGCCGGTCCGCGGCTGCACCGGCCCAACAGCTTCGGACTGCTGGGCGGCACGTTCGAGGGCGACGCGATGATCGTGAGGCAGGTCGCCTTCGCCACCAACGTCCGGGCCGTCGAGTCCGTCCCCCTGGAGGAGTTCAAGGAGAACATCGTCCCCCAGTTCGGCAAGCAGTACGACGACGGGGAGCGCGGGTTCTGGTGCGACTCGCGTGAACTCCTCAAGATCGTCAGAGAGTTCGAGAACGCCGGCCTGGAGATGCTCGGATCGGTCCACATGCACCCGGACTGGCACCGCATCGGGCCCGCGCACGAACGGGGCACGGAGAACCTGAGCGAGAACCCCAGCCGGATGGACGAGTACCTCTTCCGCAACGCGGGCTGGCCGCTCAACATCATCTGCTACCTGGAGAGCCGGGGCGGCGGCATCACCCACACGTACGCCGCGTGGCGTCCGCCCGCCCCCGACGATCCGTCGGGGCGGGTCAGGAAGGTCACCGTCCGGCACTTCGCACACGGCCACGTCGGCTCCGAGTGACGTGCCGGGCACGGTGACGTGCCAGGCGCTGTGACGTGACGAATTCCGTGACGTGACGAATTCCGTGGCGCGACGAATGCCGTGACGTGCCAGGTGCTGTGAGGCACCAGAACTCCCAGGCTGTCCGAAGGTGGAGGACGACGAATGGACAGATATCCCCGGAACGCCGGCACGGTGGTCTCGCCGGCCGACCCGGACTACGAACGGGCACGACGCATCTGGAACGACCGTTTCGACTGCCGGCCCCGGGCCATCATGTACCCGTGCGACGAAGCGGAGACGGCGGCGGCGCTGGGATACGCGCGGGACAACGAGGTCCCGTTCCGTATCCGTTCCGGCGGTCACAACAGCGAGGGTTTCTGCACGGTCGACGACGGCATCATCATCGACCTGTCGAAGCTCGGCTCGATCGCCGTGAACAACGACCGGACCCGGGCCGTCATCAGCCCCGGTGTCATGCTCGGTGAGGTGTACGCGAACCTCTGGTCGGTGGGCGGCACCATCCCCGCCGGGGTCTGCCCGGACATCAGGATCGGCGGGCACGTGCTCGGCGGCGGCATCGGGATGCTCGTCCGCTCGCGGGGCCTGCTCATCGACAACCTGGTGGGCCTCACCGTGATCGACGCGCGGGGGGAGAAGCTCCAGGTCGACGCGGACCATCACCCGGATCTCTTCTGGGCCTGCCGGGGAGGCGGCGGAGGCAACTACGGGATCGCCACCTCGTACACCTTCGAGATGCGGCCCATCTCCGACGTGACCATCTTCAAGCTGGAGTGGGACTGGCAGGGCGGCATGGCGGTGCTCGACGCCTGGCAGCACTGGCTCCTCTCGGCGGACTCGCGGGTCAACGCCCGGTTCAACGTCTTCTCCAGCACGGTCGGTACGGTCATGACGACCGGCCTGTTCGAGGGGTCGGCCGACGAGCTGGAGTCGATCCTCCAGCCGCTGGTCGAGAGGTTCCCGCCGCGCGACTCCTTCGTGCGCACCATGCCCTACATGGAGTGTGTCGGGACGTTCAGTGAGCAAGTCCCGTCCATTCGCGCCAAGTTCGTGCCCGCGCTGTCGGCGGGGCCGCTCGACTCCGATGCGCTGAAGACCCTGGAGCGCTGGCACAAGGACGCGCCGGCCGGGGTCAAGACGGGGCTCTACGGGCTCGGCGGCGAGGTGCTCGGCAGTGTGTCCCCGGACAGTTCGGCGTTCGCCCACCGCGACGCGTCCATCTGCGTCGAGTACCTCGGCCACTGGCAGGGGGCGGAGCACGACCGGGAACACCTCGGCTGGCTGTCCGGCGTCCGCGAGGAGATGGACGCCTTCATGACGGGCGGAGCCTACGTCAACAGTCCGGACCGCGATCTGGAGAACTGGCTGCACGCCTACTACGGGGAGAGCCTCCCGCGGCTGATGGACGTGAAGAGGCGGTACGACCCCGACAACGTCTTCGCCTTCGAACAGAGCATCCCGGGATCCCTCACCCTTCCCGAGGCCCGCGCCGCGGGCCTGACCGACAAGGTCGTCGAAGACCTGCGCGCCCGCGGACTTCTCTCCGCCTGACGCCGGCACCCGCGGGCGCCCACCGAGGCGCCCGCGGGCCCCCGAGAACTCGCCCTTCCGAAGAACGGCCTCCCTCAAGAGGCAGAAGCGGCGTGCCCGGACCACCGAAAAGCCCACTTTGCTCGAATCTCTGAAGGAGAACAACGTGGACAATCGAATCAAGACAGTCGTGATCCTGGGCGGCGGCACCGCCGGCTGGATGGCTGCGGCGTATCTCGGCAAGGCGCTGCAGAACACGGTGAAGATCGTGGTCCTGGAGGCGCCCACCATCCCGCGGATCGGTGTGGGCGAAGCCACCGTCCCCAACCTGCAGCGCGCGTTCTTCGACTACCTCGGCATCCCCGAGGAGGAGTGGATGCGCGAGTGCAACGCCAGTTACAAGATGGCGGTGAAGTTCATCAACTGGCGCACAGCCGGGGAAGGCACTCCGGATCCCCGGACGCTCGACGACGGTCACACCGACACCTTCCACCACCCCTTCGGACTGCTGCCGTCCGCCGACCAGATACCGCTGTCCCACTACTGGGCGGCCAAGCGGCTCCAGGGCGAGACGGACGAGAACTTCGACGAGGCGTGTTTCGCCGACACCGCGATCATGAACGCCAAGAAGGCGCCCCGCTTCCTCGACATGCGGCGGGCGACCAACTACGCCTGGCACTTCGACGCCAGCAAGGTCGCCGCGTTCCTGCGCAACTTCGCCGTCACCAAGCAGGCGGTCGAGCACGTCGAGGACGAGATGACCGAGGTCCTCACCGACGAACGGGGCTTCATCACCGCCCTGCGCACCAAGTCGGGACGGCTCCTGCAGGGTGACCTCTTCGTCGACTGCTCCGGCTTCCGCGGGCTGCTGATCAACAAGGCCATGGAGGAGCCGTTCATCGACATGAGCGACCACCTCCTGTGCAACAGCGCGGTCGCCACGGCCATACCGCACGACGACGAGAAGAACGGTGTCGAGCCGTACACCTCCTCGATCGCCATGGAGGCCGGCTGGACCTGGAAGATCCCCATGCTGGGCCGGTTCGGCAGTGGTCACGTCTACTCCAACCACTTCGCCACCCAGGACGAGGCCACCCTGGCCTTCTCGAAGCTGTGGGGCCTCGACCCGGACAACACCGAGTTCAACCACGTCCGTTTCCGGGTCGGCCGCAACCGCAGGGCGTGGGTGCGCAACTGCGTCAGCGTCGGCCTCGCGTCGTGCTTCGTGGAGCCGCTGGAGTCCAGCGGCATCTACTTCATCTACGCGGCCATCCACATGCTGGCCAAGCACTTCCCCGACAAGACCTTCGACAAGGTGCTCGTCGACCGGTTCAACCGGGAGATCGAGGAGATGTTCGACGACACCCGGGACTTCCTCCAGGCGCACTACTACTTCTCGCCGCGCGTCGACACGCCGTTCTGGCGGGCGAACAAGGAACTGAAGCTGGCCGACTCCATCAAGGACAAGGTCGAGACGTACCGGGCCGGGCTGCCGGTCAACCTGCCGGTCACCGACGAGGGGACCTACTACGGCAACTTCGAGGCCGAGTTCCGGAACTTCTGGACCAACGGCAGCTACTACTGCATCTTCGCCGGCCTCGGCCTGATGCCGCGCAACCCGCTGCCCGCGCTCGCCTACAAGCCGCAGTCGATCGCGGAGTCCGAGCTGCTGTTCGCCGACGTCAAGCGCAAGGGGGACAACCTGGTCGAGTCGCTGCCGTCGACCTATGACCTGCTGCGTCAGTTGCACGGTGCGTCGTGAAGGGTGCGGCGGGCGGCGTGACGACCGAGCAGCAGCACTACCGCGATCTGATGAGCGCCTTCCCCACCGGGATCGCGGTGGTGACCAGCCTCGACGCCCAGGGTGTGCCCCGCGGCATGACCTGCTCGTCGGTCACCAGCGCCACCCTGTCCCCGCCGACACTGCTGGTCTGCCTGCGCAACGGCAGCGCCACCCTGGAGGCGGTCTCCGCCACCCGCGGGTTCGCCGTCAACCTGCTGCACGACGGCGGACGGCACGCGGCGGAGGTGTTCTCGGGCCCCGACCCGAACCGCTTCTCGCGCGTGCAGTGGAAGCAGTGCCGGTCGGGTCTGCCGTGGCTGTCCAAGGACGCGTTCGCGGTGGCGGAGTGCCGGGTCAGCGGCACCCAGGAGGTGGGCGACCACACCGTGGTCTTCGGTGAGGTCGCCGGAATCGCCCAGACCGACGGCACTCCGCTGCTGTACGGCCTGCGCTCCTTCGCCGCCTGGCCGCTGCCGTTGGACGGCGGCCTCGGACCGCGGCCCGCGCAGCCGGGTTCGGAGCCCGCGCTACAGGGTTCGGAGCCTGCCTACGGGGCTCGGAGCAGCCGCGGCTGAACCTGGTGTGAACCGCCCGACACCGGTGTGAACCGGGGCCGTGAGCACCCGTGACTTCCCCCGCGGCGTGTCTCACGGCCCCGGTCCGGAACCGAAACCGCTACTCACAGAACAGGGCACTGATGACGGCACGCCATGTCACGCAGCCATCCTTCAGGACGTCCGAGCTGGACAGGTTCTCCGCCTACCGCGCCACGGAAGGGACGGAGGCGACACAGGGAACGGAGGCGACGGAGGCGATCCAGGGAACGGAGGCGACGGAGCCCGGCAGGGCCGAGGACGTCCTGGACCTCTCCAACAACGAACTCATGCTGCCACCGCTGCCGGCGGTGGTGGACTCGCTGCGCCGGAGCAGCCTCCAGGTCAACCTGTACCCCGACCCCACCGCCCGCGTGCTCAAGGGCACACTGGCCGGGCACTTCGGCGCCGAGACCGAGGAGACGGTGGTCGGCCCGGGCAGCGGCGGCGTCCTCCAGCAACTGCTCCTGGTCCTGGCGGGCCGCGGCGACGAAGTCCTCCACGCCTGGCCGGGCTTCGACGCCTACCCCCTGCTGATCGCCGTCACCGGCGCCAAGGGGGTACCGGTACCGCTCACCACCACCGGTGAGCACGACCTGGCGGGGCTGCTGGAGCGGGTGAACCCCCGTACGCGGGCGGTCATCCTGTGCTCCCCGCACAACCCCACCGGCCGCCGGATCCCGCGGAGTGAGCTGCTGGGATTCCTGAACAGCCTCCCGTCCCACGTCGTCGCCATTCTCGACCAGGCGTACATGGAGTTCGACGAGGAGGAGGATCCGCACGACCTCGGCCTGATCCGGGAGTACCCGAACGTCGTCCTGCTGCGGACGTTCTCCAAGGCGTACGGCCTGGCGGGGCTGCGGGTCGGCTACGCCTTCGCCTCGTCGGAGATCGCGGTGCGCGCCCGCAAGACGGTCATCCCCTTCTCCGTCACGCGCTCCGGCGAGCGGGCGGCCGTGATCTCGCTGGCACAGGGGAGCGACCTGGCCGAACGGCTCCGTACGGTACGGCGCATGCGCGCGGACCTCCGGTCGGATCTCGGCGCGCAGGGGCTGGTGCCGCTGCCGTCGTCGGCCAACTTCGTCTGGCTGCCCCTCGGACCGGAGTCGGACCGCTTCGCCGCCGCGGCGCTGCGGGCCGGGGCGCGGGTCAGGTCGTACTCCGGCGACGGTGTCCGGATCTCCGTGGGGACCGAGGAGGCCCACCGGCGGGTGCTGATCGCCGCGAAGGACTTCCTGTCGGTGTGACGCGCCACGGGTGAGGCGACCACCGGCGCCGGACACACTGCCCGCCCGTCATGCGATCCCGCGCACCACCCCCGTACAGCACGTGTGTTGAACGTACCGCGGTGGGCCTGCGGTCACAGCAGGCCCACCGGTCCACCCACCGTGCCCGGCCGGCCGCGACACGCCCGGCCACCCACCTGAGGCCGATACTGATGACTGGTAACGCCGTATCAGACTTCTTCCTGGCGCTGACACTCGCCATCACCGCAGCCAAACTGCTGGGAGCCGCACTCCGCCGGATCGGACAGCCCGCCGTCGTGGGAGAGATCCTCGCCGGCATCCTCGTCAGCCCCGTGGTGCTGTCGGCGACCGTGAGCGAGAAGATCTTCCCGGAGAGTGTGCAGCCCGTCTTCTCCGGCCTGGCCAACGTCGGCCTCGCGACCTTCATGTTCCTCGTCGGTTACGAGATGGACGGGGCGCTGCTGCGCGGCCGCAAGCGCATCCCCCTGAGCATCGCGGTGGGCTCGGTCGTGCTCCCGCTCGCGGGCGGAGTCGCCCTGGCGATACCGCTCGCCTCCACCTACGCGCCCGAGAGTCACACCGGATTCGTGCTCTTCGTCGGTGTGGCCATGTCCGTGACGGCCTTCCCCGTGCTGGCGCGCATCCTGTCCGACCGTGAGCTGAACCGTACGGCGACGGGCGCCATCGTGCTCGTCGCGGCGGCCATCGGTGACATCGTCGCCTGGATCTGCCTGGCCGGTGTCATCGCGTTCACGGGCGCGACCGGCGAGTGGCGCTTCGTGCTGCTGCCGCTCTACGTACTGGCGATGGCCTTCCTGGTCCGGCCGGCGCTCAAGAGGGCCGTTCAGTACGCCGAACACAACGACAAGCAGGCCACGGTCCTCTTCCCCGTGCTGATCGCCGGCCTGCTGCTGTCCAGCGCCGCCACCGAGTGGCTCGGCATCCACTTCATCTTCGGCGCGTTCGCCTTCGGCGCGATCATGCCCCGCGCGATGTCCGAGTCGCTGCGCGTCCTCGTCGTGAACCAGACGCAGCAGACCGGCTATCTGCTGCTGCCGCTCTACTTCGTCGTCGCCGGCATGAAGGTCGACCTCGCCGGATTCGGCGGTGGGGTCCTCCTCACCCTCGTGCTGGTCATCACCGTCGCCATCGCCACCAAGGCGCTCGGGGTCTACGCCGCCGGACGTCTGGCCGGCGCGGACCACGGGCAGGCGCTGACGGCGTCCGTCCTGATGAACACGCGCGGGCTCACCGAGATCGTCATCGTCACCGTCGGCCTGGAAATGGCCCTGATCGACCAGCAGTTCTACTCGATCATGGTGGTGATGGCCGTGGTGACCACCGTCCTCACCGGCCCGCTGCTGAAGCGGATCGGCGCCCACCGCCTGGTCGGCGTCAATCCACCGGAAGGCGCCTCCGCCGCGGCGAGGGAGAAGCAGAACGCAACCGGCTGAGCACCCGGCCGAGCGCGGTCGGTGGACGGGCCCGGTCGCGCACCGCGCCGCCGGGCCCGTCAGCTCCACAGCGTCACATGGATGGCCGGCCGGAACCTGCCCGCCGTCACACCCTCCCCGCGCAGCATCGCCTGTAGGGCCCGCGGCGTCGTGACGAAACGCATCAACTCGGCCGCCGCGGGCGGCGCGTCACGGCCCGGGAGGGCGAGGGCGTTCCAGGAGCCCTTGGCGGGCAGCGCGGGGCTCAGGAGCTGTTTGAGTTCCCCGCCGGAGAGCGCCCGGGTGACGGAGAAGGAGAGCGCCAGCGCCACGCCCTTGCCGTGTTTGGCCTCCTCCAGGGCCGCCGCGTGGCTCTGGAAGATCCGCTGGTTCTCCTCGTCCACCTGGAGCTGCTGGAGTACGGAGGGGACGAGGCCCGCGCGGTCGGCGGCCGACGGACCGAGCAGCCAGGTCTGGCGGCGCAGCTCGCCCGGCCCCGGGCGCCGGCCGGCGAGCGGGTGGTCCGGGCCGACGACGCCCACCATCTGGTAGTTGAGGAACGGCGTGCACTTCATGCCGTCGTCCACGACCGCCGGACGCGGTCCGATCGCCACGTCCACGGTGCGGTTGCGCAGCAGGGTGGCGAACCGCTGCGGGCTGTGCACACTCAACTCGACGTCCAGGTCGTCCGCCCGGCCCGCGAACAGCTCGATGAGGCCGGGCGCCGCGTGCTCCGCGAAGAGGCTCGACGTGGCGACGCGCAGCAGCCTGCGGCCCGAACCGGCCTGGCTGACCTCCAGGATGGTCCGGTCCTGGAGCCCCAGCAGCTCCGTGGCACGGCTGGCCAGCCGCAGTCCGCCGGGGGTGAACGCGAGGCCCGCGCCCGTCCTGGCGAACAGCCTGTCGCCCAACTCCTTGCGCAGCTGGGCGACATGCATCGAGACCGCGGCCTCGGACACCGAGAGATCGGCCGCGGCCCCCTTGACCGAACCCAGGCGGACGACCGCGGCGTACGCCCGGAGCTGAGTCGGCGTCATATCTGATCTGTCTCCCACCCGGCCGACCGAGCCGATGCGCGCGTCCGTCCTGTCCGCCGCGCTCCTTGGCATGCGTCGTATCCGTGGCGACGTGCCGTCACGCTATCCGCTGGGCCCCCGGGCGGCTACAAGATCTTCACATCCCGTCGGTTTCCCGTGGCCGGTATCGCGTCCCGACGGTGAACGTGGCGTGCAGCGCGCGGGTGTGGTCCACGTACCGTACGGGCCCCGTCAGGGCGAGCGCGGCGGTCAGCCGCACATCGGTGCTGGAGGCCGCCAACCGCAGCTCCAGCGCCCCCGGTTCGACGATCCGGCGCCCGTCGCGCCCGGTGAACGACGCCAGATCGGCGGGTACGGTGACGCCGACCCTGGCCCGCTCGCCCGCCGCCAGCGGGAGCCGTACGTAGCCGATCAGGCGCTGCGCGGGCTGGACGACCGAGGCGACGGGGTCGTGCAGATAGAGCTGCACCACCTCGACGCCCGCGCGCCCGCCCGTGTTGGTGACGGTGAACGCCAGCCGCGCCGCGCCGTCCGTGGGCAGTGCGGCGCCCTCCGTCGTGACCTCCAGCTCCGACCAGGCGAACGACGTGTACGTCAGCCCGTGGCCGAACCCGAAGGCCGGTGTCGGGTCGATGCTGGAGACGTCGCTCGCGCGGGCCAGCGGCGCCGCGAGATACGTGGACGGCTGCGCGCCCGCCAGCCGGGGGACGCTCACCGGGAGCCGGCCCGAGGGGTTGATCCGGCCGCTGAGCACGCCCGCCACCGCCGGGGTGCCCTCCTGCCCGGGGAAGAACGCCTGCACGATCGCCCCGGCCTCGGTGACCGCCCGGCCGAGGACATACGGCCGGCCGGCGAGCAGGGTGACCACCACCCGGGTGCCGGCCGCCCGCGCCGCGTCGAGCACCGTGTCCAGCAACAGGGCCTGGGCGCCCGGCAGATCGAGGGTCTCGGCGTCGCAGCCCTCCCCGCTGGTGCCGCGCCCGAAGAGCCCCGCGCGGTCGCCGAGCGCGAGGACGGCGACATCCGCGGCGCGGACCGCCCGTACCGCCTCCGCGAAGCCGTCCGGGAGGACCGCGCCGGGGACGCCGGGGACGACGGGGTCGTCGATGCCGGTGGCCGCCACCGTGACGATCTCGCTCTCCGGGAACTCCGCCGCCAACGCCTCGCGCAGCGTGGGAAGTTCGATGCCGGGCGGGGTGTCCGGATGCCGGGCGCCGACATGGACGGGGAAGGAGTAGCAGCCCAGCACCGCCGTAGGGGTCTCGGCCTGCGGGCCGATCAGCGCGATCCTCGCCGGTCCGGCGGCCCCGGCCGCGAGCGGCAGCGTACCGTCGTTGCGCAGCAGGATCACCGAACGCTCCGCGAGCCGACGGGAGATGTCCCGGTGCGCGGGGGAGTCCAGGGTGACCGTGCCGCGCAGCCGCTCCGGGCCGTCCGGGCCGGTCCCGTCCGGGCCGGTCCCGTCGGGCGCCGGCCCGGTCAGGGCCGCCGGCCGGGCGCTCCACCCCGGGTCGAGCAGCCCGAGCCCGGCCTTCTGGGTCAGGACCCGGCGTACCGCGCGGTCCACCACCTCGCCCGGCAGCCGCCCGTCGGCGACCGCGTCCCGCAGCGGCCGTCCGAACGTGTTGACGGTGGGCAGCTCGACATCGACGCCCGCCGCGAGCGCGGCCGTCGCGGCCTCCGCACGGTCGCCCGCCACCCCGTGCAGGGTGGCCAGGAAGGCGACCCCGAAGTAGTCCGAGACCACGGTGCCCCCGAACCCCCAGACGTCCCTGAGGAGTCCGGTCAGCAGCCGCTCGTCCGCCGCGCACGGCACCCCGTCGAGATCGTTGTAGGCGGCCATGACGGACCGTACGCCGCCCTCCCGCACGGCCATCTCGAACGGCGGCAGCACCACGTCCGCCAGCTCCCTGGGACCGATGCCCACCGGGGCCAGATTGCGTCCGCCGCGCGAGGCCGCGTACCCGGCGAAGTGCTTCAGCGTCGCCACGATGCCCGCCGACTCCAGGCCCCGCACATAGGCCGTGGCGACGGTGCCGACCAGATACGGGTCCTCACCGATGGTCTCCTCGACCCGCCCCCAGCGCGCGTCGCGCACCACGTCGAGCACCGGCGCGAGCCCCTGGTGCAGCCCGACCGAGCGCATGTCCCGCCCGATCGCGCCCGCCATCTCCCGGACCAGCTCCGGGTCGAAGGACGCGCCCCAGGAGAGCGGGACGGGGTACGTGGTGGCGCCCCAGGCGGCGAAGCCGGCGAGGCACTCGTCGTGGGCCAGGGCGGGCACGCCGAAGCGGCTCGCCGCCACGACGCGCTCCTGCGTACGCATCAGGGAGAGGGCGCCCAGCGCGGGATCGACCGGCACGGTGCCGAACGGCCGGGTCAGCTGGCCGAGGCCGTACGGCAGCAGGTCGGCCAGGGCGGGCGGGGCGTCCATGTCGTGCTGGTGCGGGGCGACTTCGGCGCCGTCGGCGGAGGCGCCCGCCCACAGCCCGTAGAGCTGCGCCAGTTTCTCCTCCGTGGTCATGGCCGCGATCAGCTCCTCGACGCGGCGGGCCCGCGCCTCGGACAGGAGGGCGGCCCCGGGCACGGCCGTGGTCTCGGTGCTCACGTTGTCGATCACTTTCCTCCGACCCCCATGAGCCCCTGGACCAGGGCTCGGCGGGCGAACAGGTAGACGAACAGGACGGGCAGCGTGGACAGCACCACGGCCGCCAGCAGACCGGGGATGTCGACGCCGTGCTCGGTCTGGAAGTTGTACAGCCCGAGAGTGAGCACCTTCGTCTCCTCCGACTGCGTCAGCACGAGCGGGAAGAGGAAGCCGTTCCACGCCTGGAGGGCGGAGAACACCACGATCGTCGCGATCCCGCCCCGGGAGAGCGGCACGACGAGCTGGAAGAAGACGCGGCGCGTGCTCGCCCCGTCGATGGCCATCGCCTCGAAGAGGTCGCCGGTGATGTCGCGCATCGTCCCGGTGAGGATCAGCGCGCAGACGGGCAGACAGAACGCGGCGGTCGGCAGGATGACCCCGATGAGGTTGTCGTACAGGCCCGCCTTGCTGATCGCGTAGAACATCGGGACGATCACCGCCTGGGCGGGGATGGCGAGCCCGAGAAGGAAGAGCCGGAAGATCCGGACGGTGCCCCGCCCCCGGTTCCGTACGATCGAGAACGCCAGCGGGGGCACCAGCAGCAGCACGATCGCCACCACGCTCGCCGTGACGGCCACCGTGTTGAGGAAGTAGCGGCCGAAGCCGTTGGAGAAGTCCTGCGCGTAGTTGTCGAGGGAGAAGGAGCGCGGAAAGGCGAGCGGGCCGTTCGCGCTGTACTCGGCGCGGCTCTGGACGGTCGCCCCGAGCATCACGTACAGCGGGAGCGCCACCAGCCCGAGCCACAGCAGGGCGCCCAGACCCGCGAGATGGTTGGGACGCCCCTTCGTCACGGAACGGCCCGACACCCTCCCTCCGCCCACGGAACGGCCCGTCACATTCCCTCCTTGGTGCCGGCCATCTTGTCGTAGCCCGAGATCCGCACCATGACCAGCGAGATCACCGTGGCGACCACGACCAGCAGCAGCGCGATGGCCGCGCTCTGGCCGAAGTCGAACTCCCGGAACCCCTTCTGGTACATGTAGTAGGCACTGATGCTGGTGTCGGTGCCGGGGCCGCCCTGGGTCAGGATCAGCACGGTGTCGAAGGTGGTGAGCCCGCCGACCACCATCAGGATCACCGACGTGATGATCGAGTTACGGAGCTGCGGCAGCGTGATGTGGAAGAACCGTCGCCCGCGCCCGGCCCCGTCGATCGCCGCCGCCTGGTAGAGCACCGGCGGGACGGCCCGCGCCGCGCCCTGGTAGATCAGCGCGTGGAACGGGGTGAACTGCCACGCCGCCACGGACACGAGCACACAGATCGCCCCGGTCCTGGTGCCCAGCAGATTGCCGTCGCCGAAGAGCCACGTCAGCTCCGCCGGCACCCCGAAGTTTGGGTCGAGCAGCGCCCGCCACAGGACGGAGATCGCCGTGGCGGAGAGCAGCAGCGGCACGAAGAAGACCGCCGAGAGCACCGCCCGGTTGCGCTGCGGCCCGGCGGCCCAGACCCCGAGCAGGATCGCCAGCGGGGTCTGGGTGACCACCCCGAGCACGGTCAGCAGCACACTCAGCCACAGGCTCTTGATCATCACCGGGTCGTGGAGCAGCGCGGTCCAGTTGTCGAACCCCGCGAAGCGCGGCGCTTCGAGCCCGTTCCACTCGGCGAACGAGAGGACCGCGACCAGCACCAGCGGGACCATCGCGAACAGGGCGAAGAAGGCGGCGGCGGGCAGCGCCCAGAGGATCCCGGGCCTGGCCACCGTATGCCCGGCCGGGCCCCGGCCGGTGGGAGCCGCGGCCGTGTCGGCTGTCTCGGTCATCTCCGGTGTCCGTCGCTCTCAGTCGGTGGACAGGGCCTGCATGGCCTTGATGAAGCCGTCGGCGTCCATCGAGCCGTTGAAGAACTCCTGGACGGCCTGCATCATCGGGGCGTCGGCCGCCGGCGGGTACGCCTGGTTCCACGAGAGCTGGAACGAGGGCGCCTTGCTGACCAGGTCGAACTGGTACTTCAGGTACGCCGGGTCCTCCGTCGAGTCCAGGAACTTCTCGGTGTTCGTGGTGGTCGGCAGGTTCCCGATGGCGAGCTGCGCCTCGACGAACTCGTCCGAGTACATGAGCTTGAGGAACTCGGCTATCGCGTCCGCGTGTTCGGTCTTCTTCAGCACCGAGTAGAAGTTGTTGGTGTTGCCGACGACATCGGCCGGGTCGCCCTTGCCGCCGTCGACCGTCGGGAAGGTGGTGTACCCCAGGCCGTTCCTGGCGAAGTCGGGGTTGACGTCGCGCTGGGTCGAGTACACCCACGAGCCCATCAGCTCGAAGCCCGCCTTGCCGGCCGCCAGCAGGGCCGGGGAGCCGCCGTCGGTGAACTTCACCGAGTCGTAGTTGGTGCCGAACGCGCCCGCGTCGACCAGTTCCTTCAGCATGGCCAGCGCCCGCTTGCTCTCCGGGCTCTCCCAGACGCTCTTGTCCCCGGCCAGCGCCGCCTTGAAGAGCTGAGGGCCCGCCACCCGGTCGTACAGGTACTCGAACCACATCAGCGTCGGCCACTTGTCCCCGCCGCCCAGCGCGATCGGCGTGACGCCCTTCGCCTTGAGCCTGGCGACCGTGCCGAGCAGGTCGTCCCAGGTCTTCGGCGCCTCGACGCCCGCGTCCGCGAGCACCTTCTTGTTGTGGAAGAGCAGCACCGGCTGGGTGCCGCGCATGGGCACGCCGTACGCCTTGTTGTCGATCACCGCCGTGTCGTACACGGACGGCAGGAAGTTCGACTTGAGCCCCGGCGCCTTCGCCACCAGATCGTCGAGCGGCAGCAGCAGGTCCGACTTCACGAAGGGCTGGATGGAACCGCCGCCCCAGTTGAAGAAGACATCGGGCGCCTGCGGGGTACTGATGGTGGTCTGGAGCTTCTTCTGGTAGTCGGCTCCGGGGACCGTGTCCAGGACCGCCTTGACCTTCGAGGTCTTGTTGAACGTCTCGACGATCTGCTTCTCCACCTTGTTGGTGGCGTCGCCGTAGACGAGTACGTGGAACTCGTCGCCACCGCCCGAGGAACTGCCGCCACCGCCGCAGGCCGTGAGGCCCAGGCCCAGGAGGAGCGCCGCGCAGCCGGCGACGGTCCGGGAGAACCGTGCGCGAGTCGTGCGAGTCTTCATCGCCTTCATCGTCGACCTCTCGACCTCTCGAAAGTATCGGCCACATTGCCGAAAGTATCTGGCGTGTGACCGTAGAACTCCTCTACGGAACGGTCAACAGTGCGGTCACCACACAGTCAAACCGTTACCGACTTCCGCCCGACTTCCGGTGCCTTATCCTTCAGTCCATGCGAGACGAGACAAGTGCAGGCCGGGTCACCCTGGCTCAGGTGGCTTCGCAAGCCGGGGTTTCTCTTTCGACAGTTTCGAAAGTGCTCAATGGGCGTCCTGATGTCTCCGCACCCACCCGCGGCAAGGTCGAGGAACTGCTGGAGGCCCACGGCTACCGCCGCTCCAGCCCCACCGCCCCCGAGGCCCCGCTCATCGAGATCGTCTTCCACGAACTGGACAGCACCTGGGCCATGGAGCTGATCAGGGGCGTCCAGAACGTCGCCAAGGAGACCGGTCTGAGCGTGGTCCTCACCGAGACCGGCACCCGCCACTCCCCGGGCGCCGACTGGGTCGAGGGCGTCCTGCGGCGCCGCCCGCTCGGCGTCGTCCTCGTCTTCTCCACGCTTCCCGACGACCTCAAGAAGAAGCTGTGGTCCCGGGCCATCCCCTTCGTGATCATCGACCCGGCGGGCGACCCGGAACCCGACGTGCCGTCCGTCGGCTCCGCCAACTGGGCCGGCGGCCTCGCCGCCACCCGCCATCTGCTCGACCTCGGCCACCGCAGGATCGCCGTCATCACCGGCCCCGAGGACATGCTCTGCTCCCTGGCCCGCCTCGACGGCTTCCGCTCGGCCATGGGCATGGCGGGCGTCGACGTCGACCCCACACTCGTGCGCTTCGGCGACTTCCACGTCCGCTCGGGCCACGCACACGCGGCCGAACTCCTCCAGGGCCCCGACCGGCCCACCGCGATCTTCGCGGGCAGCGACCTCCAGGCGCTCGGCGTGCTGGAGGCGGCGCGCGTGCTCGGCCTGCGCATCCCCCAGGACTTCTCCCTGGTGGGGTACGACGACATCCCGCTCGCCCAGTGGTCGAGCCCGGCGCTCACCACGGTCAACCAGCCCCTGGTGGAGATGGCCGAGGAGGCGGCCCGGATGCTGCTACGGCTGCGCCGCGCCGACCAGGGCCAGGGCGACCAGGCCGGCCACGCGGACCAGGCGGACACCCGTATCGAGTTCGGCACGCGGCTGGTCGTACGGGACAGCACGGCTCCGCCACCGGAATAGCGGCCGTTACCGACCCGCTGTCTGTATGAGCGATCCATTGCGAACCGGGATCGAAAGTCGCAGCTTCCCGGCGTATCGGCGCTCAGTGGTGGCTCCGCATTCAGCTCCGCGCAGGAAGCGGCCCTGGTACGGAGGGAGGTGGACGTTGTCGTTCACTCCCTGAAGGACCTGCCGACTGCCAACGCGCCGGGTCTGGTGCTCCTGCCCCCGCCCGGACGTGAGGACATAAGGGATGCACTATGCGGATCTACCCTCGCTGACCTGCGGCAGGGCGCGCGGGTTGGAACGGGTGCGCCCCGGAGGATCGCCCAGCTCCTTGCCGTACGTTCCGACCTTGAGGTGGTGCCCATCCGGGGCAATGTCCCGCCGCGCCTCAAGAAGATCGAGACCATGGGCCTGGACGGGGTCGTCCTCGCGGTCGCGGGACTCCGCCGACTCGGCCTGGAGGACGCGATCGGGGAAATCCTGCCCCCGGATCTTTTTCCGCCGAGCCCGGGACAGGGTGCGCTGGGAATCCAGATTCACGAGGACAATGCGGCCGCCCGCGAAATTTTCTCCGCCACAGGAGATCTCGATACCGACTCTCAAGTGCGGGCGGAACGCTCACTGCTGGCCGAATTGCACGGCGGGTGCAGTGTCCCTTTGGGCGCATACGCGGTGAGTTCACCGGACGGGAAACTGTCGCTGTTCGGCCAAGTGACATCCTTGGACGGAACAGAGCGTGTTTCAGGGAGGGTTGCCGGTCCGTCCGGTGAGCCGGAGAAGCTGGGCGCGGCCCTGGCCGCCGATCTCATCGGTCGGGGCGCGCACACGATCCTTGACGCGGCGCGTGCCGCGACCGGGGTCAGGTGAGCGAGCGGGCGTAGCCACGGCCACGGCGGCCAAGGGGATCAAGCAACTGCAGGCCGAGGGATACGTACGGTCGTCGACCCAGGGGACCTTCGTGGACCTGGGGGCGAAGCAGACGACGGGTGCGGACCGGCTTCGTCAGGCGGCAGCGGAGGTATCCGGACGACGGCGGCGTGGTGGCGCTCTCCACGTCGTGGCTTCCGGGGGAGTTCGCGGACGCCGCTCCTGAGCTGGTCGAGTCGGCGCCGTTGCCGAAGATGACGTTCGGGCTGGTGGAGGAGCGCGTTGGGAGGCGTACCGTCCGCAGGAGCGATGTGGTGTCCCTGCGGCCGGTGCCTGCGGGGGACGCGGAACTGCTGGGTGTCGAGGTCGGCGCACCTGCCCTGGTCATGGCCAATCGGTACTGGGACGCGGATGGGGCGGTGACGGAGTACGCCACAGACTTCCTCGGCCCCGGCCGTCATCTCTCGGCGGAGTACGACCTGCCCTGAGCGGACCGGGTCCACACTGGAGGCATGTGCCGAAGCATCAAGACCCTCCGTCCGCCCGCGCTCCCGGAGGAGGCCACCGAGGAGGACATCCGCGCCGCCGCGCTCCAGTACGTACGCAAGGTGTCCGGCTTCCGCGCCCCGGCCGCCCACAACCGGGAGGTCTTCGACCGGGCCGTGGAGGAGATCGCGGAGGCGACCGCCACGCTCCTCCGGGACCTGGAGGTACGGGGCGGGGCCGGGGCGCAGGCTCGTACGGGGTGAGCCGGGCGGGGTCCTCCCGAGCCCCGGGTCCTCCCGGCCTCCAGTACCTGGGGGCCGGCTCCCTGGTCAGGGCTGCGTTGTCGCCGCGCGGCGCTCGTGGCGGGCGCGGGCCAGGCGGTGGGCGGTGGTGAGCAGGTCGCGGAGTGCGGTGGCGGTACGGGGGCCCGGGTTCACCACGGCGAGCCAGCCGGCCGGGCCGTAGACCGGGTGCGCCATCACCGTGTCCGTGGCGCTCGGGTCGCCGGGGCCCGAGGGAGTGCCGGGGGCGGGGCACGTCCAGTGGGTGAAGGACTCCTTTCCGGCGGCGACGCTGACGCGGAAGGTGTCCGGGCGGTCCAGTCGCGACGTCTCGTCGCCCGGATAGTCCTTCGTCACGATCGTCACGAAGGGCTGGGCCGTCTTCGGCACGACGCCGTCGGGGGCGTAGTGGACGAACGTGTCCCCCCAGCTGATCTCCGGTGAGCCGTCACCGGGGCCGGGCCTGTGCACCAGGACTCCGCCGAGTTCTTCCAGATGAGCGATGATCTCCTCGATGGTCATGTGCTCAAGCGTTTCATTCGGGTGCTTGTGGAGACTTGGGCCGGAGGAACCCTTGAAATGGGGGAGTGAGTGGTGGAAACCCTCAAGTCGGCGGTTCTGCGCACCGTCGATGTCGCGCGCCGCGCCGGGTACTCCGTCCAGCAGATCCGCAACCTCGAACGCGACGGCGTCCTGCCGCCCGCGACCCGCACCGCCACCGGGTACCGGAGCTACCGGGAGATCCACCTGGAGTCCGCACTGGCCTACCGGGCGCTCGCCGCCGGTACGGGGCCGGTCGAGGCCAAGCGGATCGTTCGCGCGGCGCACCAGGGGCCGGTCGGCGACGTACTCGCGCTCCTCGACGCGGCGCACGCCCGGCTCGACCGGGAGCGCCGGGACCTCGCGCTCGCCCGGGAGGCCGCCGCGGCGATCTCCGCCGAGCCGATCGGGGACGTACGCCCCGCGGACGCGCTCAGCGTCTCCGAACTCGCCGTCGCGCTCGGCGTACGCCCCTCGGCCCTGCGGCACTGGGACGCCGAAGGGCTCGCCGTGCCCGACCGGGTCCCACCGCGCGGAACGCGCCGCTACACACCGGCCCAGGCCCGGGACGCCCGGATCGTCCACCAACTGCGCGGCGCGGGCTACGGCATCGGAGCGCTGCGGGCCCTGATGCCGGAACTCCGGCGTGGGCACCGCTCACAGGAGGTCGCCGCCGCACTGGCCGCCCGGGACGCCCACGTCACCGCCCGCTCCCGTGCCCTCCTCGACGGCTCCGCCACGCTCGCCGCGGTACTCGCCGCCGGATGAGCGGATCGAGATCCCTCCGCCTGGTCGAGCAGACCGTACATCGCGGATACGTGGGCCTGCTCCACCTCGACCTGCGCTACGACACCCTGGTTCAACCGCGGCAAAGCCGTACTCCTCTCGACTCGGCCCTCCACTATGCAGATGAATATCCATGAAAGTAAGGCTTGGCCTACTTGTCCGCATCGGCCGCCCGGGCCCGGTCCGCCAGACAGGCCCTAGCGGCCGAGGGCCTGTCGCACGGTCAGGTTGTGGTACTTCCGCAGCCGGTACAGTTCCCAGCACGACAGCGCCGTCACCGACACCGGAGCGCCGAGCAGGAACACGATCCGGGCAAGGACCGGAACCTCGGCGTTCTCGTTGTTGATCACGTCGAGGGTGGTCACCACCCATGCCATCAGGGTGGCGAGAATCGGCGGCAGCACCTCGTGGATGTCGGCGGTGCGGAACACGTGCAGGAGGCAGAGCGCGATCCCGTACAGGGCGAAGCCCACCGACCACGCGCAGAGGGTGTAGAGGAAGACCACGCCGGGGGTCCCGATGGCATCACGGAAGCCGGCGGTTTCCGGGTCGGGCGCGACGGCGAGGGGGAACGTGGCCATGGATCCCATCAGAGCCGCCACCGCCCCGAAGGACTTCAGGGACCGACGCAGGTAGAGCCCGCGCAGCGCCCCCTGCGCGGCGAACGTGAACAGGGCGATCACGAACGGGAAGGCGCACACGAGGACGAGTGTGCTGATCCAGCTCTGGTTGAACTTGTCGCCCGCGACGGTCTCGACGCCCTTGGCGGTGTCGACCGGCTTGTACGACATGACCAGCACGAGCCAGGCGGCGATGCCGAGCCCGGTCCGCCACATCTGGATTCTGCGCACCGTCAGGTCCTCGACGGCGCCCGGGCGCGAGGGGCGGAAGGCCCGCTGCGCGGCGTAGAACGGGTTGTAGACGCACTTGAGGATCCGCTGCCGGCGCGTCAGCGGTGGCCGGGGCGGTGGAGGGAACGGAGGCCGCGGGCCCCCGCCGTGCGGCTGTGGCGGGATCGGGCCCCAGCCCGGCGGATGGCCCGGGTACCCCTGCGGCGGCACGGGCGCGGGCCGCGGCGGGTAGGGCCCCACACCGGGACCGCCGGGGTACGGGCGGTGTCCGGCCCCGGGGGAGGGGTGAGGAGCGGGACCCGGGCCCGGCTGCCCACCGGGTCCAGGTCCGGGTCCGCCCGTCCGGCCCCAGCGACCATTGCCGTTCGTACTCATTCCGTGCGCCCCCGATGTTTTGGTCCGTGCCGTGCGCGGCGCGGCTCGAACCACCCGCTCGGCGTGCGGGAGCCTACCTGTCGCGGAAGCGGGGAAGCGCACGTTCCGGGACCGGGCCGGGCACCGATGGGTAACGACCTGGGGTGCGGCAGGGAGCGGCAGGGTTCCTCCGGCGGAGCTGATCCGTGGTGCATCCGCGCGGGCCCTAAGCGGTGGCCGGGCTCCCGCCGGCACCCGGGCGGCGTATCACGTACGCGGCCAGCGAGCCCGCCGCGAACAGCGCCAGGACGGAGAGGGCCACACCGACCCAGGTCGAGCCGAGCCACTGCGCGCCGAAGTAGCCGAGCCCCGCGCTGTACCCCGTCCAGGCCACGCCGGCCAGCGCCGACCACGGCAGGAACTCCTTCACCTTGCGGTGCGCGGCGCCCGCGCCCAGCGAGACCACCGAGCGTCCCGCGGGCGCGAAGCGGGCGATGACCACCAGGAGGCCGCCGCCCCCGCCGAGCGCGCTGCCGAGCCGTTCCTGCGCGGTGGTGAGCCGGCGCGAGCGGGCGATGGCCCGGCCGAGCCGGTCCCCGCCGCGCCGCCCGAGCCGGAACGCGACCAGGTCGCCGAGGACGGACGCGGTGAACGCGCAGAGCATCAGCAGGATCAACGACGGGACTTCCTGCGGCACTTGGGACACCTTCCCGGCCGCGCCCGCGACCGTCGTGGACCCCGCCGCCGCGGCCGTGGCCGCCGTGATGACCAGCACACCGCTGGGCAGCACGGGCAGGAACACGTCCAGCAGTACGGAGAGGGCCACGACGGCGTAGATCCATGGGCTGCCGGTCAGCGACCCCAGACTCTCCAGCACTCTTCCGACTCCCCGCCCGTCCCGTCGCAGCGCGTTGATGTCGCATGGAGGGCGGCAGCGGCTGCTGAGCCACACAGCGTACGCGTGTGCGGTACGGAGCGTTCGTCCGGGGCGGCATGTCGGCGCCCCGGACTCAACCGGTTCGGTCAGGCGGCGACCTTCGCTCGCTCGCCGTGCCGCTCCTCCTCGGACGCGGTGGCCGAGCCACGCGACGGGAGCAACCGGTCCAGGGCGAAGGCGCCGGGGCCCATGAAGACGATCAGCAGGAACGACCAGCAGAACATGACGGACAGTTCGCCCTTGTTCGCGATGGGGAAGAGCCCGTCGGGCTGGTGGACCGTGAAGTACGCGTACGCCATGGCACCGGACGCGATGAAGGCGGCGGTACGGCTGCCGAGCCCCAGCAGCACCAGCGCACCGCCGACGAGTTCGATGACGGCGGCGAACCAGCCGGGCCAGGTGCCGGCGGCGACCGTCTCGCGCGAGAAGGCACCGAAGAGCGAACCGGCGCCGTGGCAGGTGAAGAGCAGTCCGACCACGATCCGGAACAGGCCCAGGACGTAGGGCTGCGCGGTGTTCAGACGAGTGAGCATGGGGGGTTGTACTCCTTCGGTCTGGGTCTGGACCGCGCGTGTGGGGGGCGGGGTCTGGACCGACGAGTGACGTCCCGCAACGTTAGGCAGGCCTCATCATGCTTGCAAGTTCAACATTCTGTCGGGGATCAATTCGCGTCGTGTGTGGCGCGCTGTCGCTGGTCGCGGCCCGCAAGATGGCACGTGCAACCGCGTCCGTGTCCGAGAGCATGACCGAGTCGACCCCCGGTCTGGCGCCCGCGGCGGTCACCCAGTGCACACCCTCCGTGGGGACGCCGAGGGCGAACCTCCTTGGGTGTACGCCCCCTTGGCGATCTATCAGACGGTATGGCCGCCGTGTTACGTCCATCCCACCCGTCTCGTAACCGTCGAGTGTGTGTGGCCGGCACTGACCGGTCTTCAGCAACCGGGAGAGCAGTGGGTCACAGCTCCGCCGCAGATCCGGTTCCGGCAGCCGCGCCTCGACGAGCGTGGTGGCCCGGACGGCGGAACCCGGTATGTCGGGGGACTCGGCGAGGAAGGCGCCGTCCACCGCCCGTACGGTCGTCCGCGGGCCGATCACATCCAGCACGCCCGCCTCGACCAGGGCGGCCATCTCCTCGATGCGGCGGCGCGGCGGCCCGATGGAGAGGAACGCGTTCAGCGGCGTGTACCAGCGGTCGAGGTGGTCGCGACGGGAGACGCCGGAGAGACCGGCGTGGTCCACGATCAGCCGCAGTTCGTTGCGGAGATCGCGCAGGACGTCCAGCGCGGCCTTGACCGGGCCGGCGACATTGCCGAGCGCCGCCTCGGCCGCGTCCCTCCGCAGATGGGCCAGGAGCCAGGCGCGGTGGTCCGCCGGGTCGCGGAAGGTCTCGTCGGCGCCCGGACGCGAGATCCGCTCCCACGACCAGCGGTCGGCGGCGGCGATCCCGGCGTCGTCCAGGACGGCGGCCTCCTCCGGACTGCCGCCCGGCGCGGACAGGAACCGGTCCAGCAGGGAGCCGGGCCCGGCGCCCGGACCGGGCCCGGCGGCCGGCCCCGGAGCCGGCCGCCGGAGGGCGGCACCGTAGAAGACGGCCTCGACCTCCTTGGCGACCAGGGGCCATATCTCCCGGCGGAAGTCCGGCGGATCGCCCGCGTCCGCGCGCTTGCGGAACATCGCGATCACGTCCGGCGTCAGCATCAGCGGCTCGTGCCGGCCCGAGGGCCCCTTCTCGTTGTCGCCACGCGCCTGGTACGGCACCCCGCGGCGGGACCCGGCGTACAACTGCGGCTCGCGCCCCGACGGGTGGTATACGAGAACGTCCCCCGCGTCCCGCGCGAAGATCCCGCCGCGGCCGGCCGTCAGCAGCGCCATGTGGTCGAAGAAATTCAACCCGAGCCCGCGCAGCAGGACCGGCTCGCCCGGAGCGATCCCGGACAGATCGAGATCGGCCGGATTGGCCGGCGGCAGATATCGCAGCCGGTGACGGACGGCGAACTCCGCCAGCGTTGCCTGGGTCTGACCGGAAACCACCGGAAGATGACCCTGCGCGAGCACCACCGCACAGAGACCGGAAATCGTCGTGCCATCGTCGAGCGTGAGACTCTGCGTCGGCCGGTCCGGGGCGTACGCACCGGGCACACCGGTCACAACGGGTGCAACGCGGGCGGCCCCGGGGGCGGTCCGCCCGCCGGCGCCGGCGCCGGCCCCTTCGACGGCGTCGTCATCCAGTCGCACCGCACGCGCCCGGTGCACCACGGCCGTCACATTGCCGGGCGCGCCCTCCACGGTCGTACGGAACGCCCACTCCAGGTAGCGGCCGTACGCGGCCCGGCTCGGATAGTCGTCGGGGCCGAGCCGCTCGGCGGGGCGGCCCGCCGCCCACTCGTACAGGCTCGGCCCCGGGCGTATCGGTCCCGCGCACTCCACGCTCTCGTCGGTGAAGACGGTCACCTGCGAGGCCACTGTGTTCATCAGCAGCTCGGCGGACTGGTCGGTACGCCAGACCCGGCCCGCGCCCGGCGGCGCGGGGTCGACGAGATGCACGGTCAGCGCCACGTCCGGCGCCAGTTCGGGCACGGACGCGCAGAGTCTCTCCAGGACGGAGGTGCCACGGGGGCCGACGCCGACGACGGCGAGAGAACGGTGCGGGTACTGCCGTGCATCGGACAAAGCTGTGACTCCCGGGGCATGGGGGGTGCGGGGAAGTGGATGGTCCGCAACATCATGCCGTTGCAGTGAGATGAGTTCGAACCCTTGGGTGAAGGATCACGTCCTGTGGGAATGATCACGCGAAGGGTACTCACATCCCAATGGGCGGATAGTGTGGGGAATTTGAAGGGATAGTGCGGAGATCGCGCATCGCGGACGCACATCGCGGACGCACATCGCGGACGCGGACGGCGCCGTTGAGTCCGTCGGCAGCCCGGCAGCCCGGCAGCCCGGCAGCCCGGCAGCCCACGACGATCGCCCCCCGGGTCAGGGTGTCAAGGCCCGCTCCGTCACCACCACCAGCTCCGCCCCCTGTCCGTCGCCCGCCGTGCGGGCCCGTTCCAGGGTGAGCCCGGCCGTACGGCCGCGCAGGGTGAGCGTCATCAGCTGGTTGCCGAACCACGGCCCGCCCGTCCTGCGCCAGGAGACCCCCGGCTTCGCGACCCGGCCGTGCCGGGCCACGGCGCGCCCCAGCCACCGCCCCGCACGGCTCCAGCCGAACCGGAAGCCGAGCCGTATGACGGCCGGGACGGAGTTGTGCACGGGGGAGCAGGTGAGCTGCAGGACCCGGGCGCCCGGTCCCGTACCGCTCCGCCAGGACGGCTCGGCGACATAGGCGTGGTGCACGTCCCCGGAGAGCACGCACACGGTGGCCGGCCCCTCGTCCCCGCCGCCCGCCTCCGCTATCAACGCGGCCAGCTCCTCGAAGGAGTCGGGGAAGGCGGCCCAGTGCTCCAGGTCCGCCGCCCTGCGCAGCCGCTCACCGAAGCGCGCCCAGCGCGGCCCGCGTTCACCCCGGCAGAGCGCGGCGTCCCAGGACTCCACGTCATGGATGAAGGGCGGCAGCAGCCAGGGCAGCGACGTGCCGATGAGGAGATGGTCGTACGCGCCCCGGTCGGCCAGTGCCTGCTCCCGCACCCAGCGCGCCTCGTCCTCGTCGAGCATCGCGCGCCGCCGCTCGTCCAGGACGCGGGCGGCGCGCGAGTCGACCATCATCAGCCGGGTCCGGCCGAAGTCGCGCCGGTAGCTCCAGCGCACGCCCGCCGGTTCCCGGTCCGCCTCGGCGGCGAACGCCCGCAGCAGCTCGGTGGCGTCGGGCGCCGCGCGGACGGCCGCGTACATCTCGTCGGCGGCGAGTTCGGCGGGGGAGAGGTTGCCGAGGTGCTGGTAGACCCAGTACGACATCAGCCCGCCGAGCACCCGCTCCTGCCACCACGGCAGCTCCCGCATCTCGGCGAGCCAGGAGGCGCTGGTGTTCCAGTCGTCGACCAGATCGTGATCGTCGAAGATCATGCAACTGGGCACGGTGGAGAGCAGCCACCGTACGTCCGGGTCCGTCCAGGACTCGTCGTAGAGATGGGTGTACTCCTCGTAGTCCGCGACCTCCGCGCCCGGCGCCTCGCTCAGGTCCCGGCGCGCGGCCAGTCTGCGCCGGGTCGCCTTCGACGTCTCGTCCGCGTACACCTGGTCGCCCAGGAGCAGCAGGACATCGGGGCGGGGCGCGGCGGGGTCGGCGGCGAGGCGGGTGGCCAGGGTGTCGAGCGCGTCGGGGCCGACCGGATCGGGCTCACCGTGCGGGGGCGACGCCCAGCGGCAGGAGCCGAAGGCGACACGCAGTGCGGCGGGCGGGGCACCGGCTTCCGAGGAGGGTGGCGCCGGGGTACGGATCGTGCTCGGCGGGAACCGGTTGTTCTCGGGCGGCCAGACCCGCCGACCGTCGAAGAACACCTCGTACGGGGTTTCGGTGCCGGGGGTGAGGCCGGTCACCGGGATCAACGCGTAGTGGTGGCCCGCGACATGAAACGTACGGGAGCTGCCGCCCGCCCCGTCGGCGCACCGTACCTCGGCGCCGGCCGGCCGGTCCGCCTCGACCCAGACGGTCGCCGTCCCGGCGCCCTCCCCGTCGACGTACCGCAGCAGTGGTCCCACGCGCAGACCGGTCACAGGTGTCCTCTCCACTGTCCTCGCCCGTCCCCCGTCGCCCCGTACGGTACGGAAGCACCGTACGGAACGACGGAGGGGGTGGGGGGAGAGGTTGGCCGGCGGCCGGGTCGGCCGTGGCTCAGCAGCCGCTCAGGGCGTTGGTGAGCGCGGTCTTCTCGGCGGAGTCCACCTTGAGGTTGTAGTAGTACTTCACCTGGACCCAGGCACGGACGTACGTGCACTTGTACGAGGCCAGGGGCGGCATCCAGTTGGCCGGGTCCTTGTCGCCCTTGGACTGGTTCACGTTGTCCGTGACGGCGATGAGCTGCGGGCGGGTCAGGTCGTTGGCGAACGCCTGGCGCTGGGCGGTGGTCCAGCTGCTGGCGCCCGACTTCCACGCCTCGGAGAGCGGCACCATGTGGTCGATGTCGACGTCGGAGGCGGCGCTCCAGGTGGCGCCGTCGTACGGGGAGTACCACTTGCCGCTGGTGGCGGCACAGGAGGAGTCCTGGACGACGTTGGTGCCGTCGCGCTTGAGGACGACCTCGCGGGTGTTGCAGGTGCCGGACTGGGTGATCCAGTGGGGGAACAGGTCGCGGCTGTAACCGCTGGAGGAACCTTCCGCCTGCACGGTCAGCGAGCTGAGGTACGTACGGGCCGTGGCGGCGCTGACCGGCGTGGGCATGGCGGCCTGCGCGGCGGGGGCGGTGAGCAGGGTGGTGGCGCCGGCGATGGCGGTCGTCGCCGCGAGAACGGCGATGCGGCGCATTCGACGCGCGTAGACACCAGACATGCGAACTCCCTTGGAGTGGGGGGAACCTGTGGAACCGGAGATGACGCTGCGGAGCTGAGAGCTGGGCCGGATGGATGGCCGAGTGGGGGCTCGGCCGGTGAGCCCGGTGGCCATCGTGGCGTCGGTGGGTTTCCGGGAGGTGGGCTTCAGGTAACAGGGTGACGACATGGACACGTCACATCAAGGGGTTGGCGTGATCCGGTTGTTTCTGATGGAAAAACAATTCGGGCCTAAGGGGGCAAAGTTGACGTAAGGCGGCGGCTAGGATGGGCACGTGCTGCTGCGGGTCGATATCACGTTCGGAGTCGTGCTCGGTCTGCTGCTGATCGCCGCAGTGGCCGTGGCCGGACTCGCCCGGCTCGGGCGCGCCCGCGAGATCGGCGTCGCCGGAGTGCGGGCCGCGCTCCAACTCGGCGCGGTCTCCCTGGTGATCGGCTGGGTGATCGGCTCCGTGCCGCCGCTGGTCGGCTTTATCGTCCTGATGTACGCCGTCGCCGTACGGACCGCCGGGCGCCGCGTCACCCCGAACCGCACCTGGTGGTGGGCCGCCCTGCCGATCGGGGTGGGGGTGGCGCCGGTGATGGCGGTGCTGCTGCTCACCGGGGTCGTCCCCGCCAAGGGCATCGCACTCATCCCCACGACGGGCATCCTCATCGGCGGCGCGCTCACCGCGACGGTCCTCGGCGGACGCCGGGCGCTCGACGAACTCCACGCGCGGCGCGGCGAGGTCGAGGCGGGCATGGCGCTCGGACTGCTCGACCGCGAGGCGCGGATGGAGGTGGCGAGACCGGCCGCGTCGGACGCGCTGCTGCCGGGGCTCGACCAGACGCGGACGGTGGGGCTCGTCACGCTGCCGGGGGCGTTCGTGGGGATGCTGCTGGGCGGCGCGTCACCGGTGCTGGCGGGCGCGGTCCAGCTCTTCGTGCTGGTCGCGCTGCTGGCGGTGCAGGCGGTGGCGGTGGCCGTGGTGCTGGAACTGGTGGCGCGGGGGCGGCTGAACCGGGACGGGTGACGCTCCGGGGCGAGTGTCTGGGGGTGACCGGGCTCCGGCTGCTTCACGGAGACTTCACGGTGACCTTCGAGGAGCTGCCGGGCGGTGGGGTTCGACCGGTGGGGGGGTGAGTGGGGCCGGAATGCGCACGACCTGCTGATCGATACGGCCGGAATTGACTTTCGTGTCTCTTCGGATGTGCTTGCCTTCAGGTAGGAGCCAACCGTGTTGATCAGGAAAGCGGAAGCCATGGGACGGGCGAAGCGGCCCCCGAATTCGTCATCGAGGCCCGAGAGCCGGTCGGTCATGGCCGATACCGCCTCGACCTCGGACCGGCCGATGCGCCGTTGCGGGTCGGTCTGCCGGAATGGACCCAATGTTGTGAAGCGAACCCAGAGGGTTTGAATCGCGCCAATGCGACGTCGCGTGCATCTCCGCGGCCGACAAAAATGCTTGGACGTCGTGGGTGTCGTCACGAGAAACTGCCGTTCTCGCGGCGCTTTCGACGTGCGAGTACCGGAAGGCGGGGGATGGCATCTCCTGAATCGCACGACGCGATGCCGGGCAAGGGCTCGGTGCTCCTCGCACTTCGTTACTACCGACGGGAACTGGTCCGGCTCCGGCGGCTGGCGGTTCCCGGGATGCTGCTGCCGGCGCTGGGCAACATCGGCCTCTTCTACATCGCGCCGCTGGTCGTCGCGAAGCTCGTCGGCGGCATCGCCGACGATGCCGGTGCCACCGCCGGCTCAGCACTGCCGTACGTCTTGGGCTTCGCCGGCGTCCTGCTGCTCGCCGAGGCGCTGTGGCGCGTCGGCCTGCACTGTCTGAACCGGCTCGAAACCCGCGGCATCGAGCATCTGTATGTGATCGGCATGGACGAGCTGTTCGCCAAGGACGCGGCGTTCTTCCACGACAACTTCGCCGGCTCGCTGACCAAGCGGGTCCTGAGCTTCGCCGCCCGCTTCGAGCAGTTCGTCGACACGCTGACGTTCTCGGTCATGGCCAACTTCGTGCCGCTGCTGTTCGGGGCGGTGGTGCTGTGGCGCTACGAACCACTGCTCGTTGTCGGACTCCTGGTGATGATCGCGGTGACGGGGCTGTGCGTGGTGCCCCTCATCCGTCGTCGCCAGGCGCTTGTCGCGCAGCGCGAGCGGGCGGTCGCCCGGGTGTCGGGCCATGTCGCCGACAGCCTGATGAACATGGACACGGTCCGGGCGTTCGCCGCCGAGGACCGCGAGGCCGCGGAGCACCGCTCCCGTGTGGCGGAGTCGCAGCGGCTCATGCTGAGGTCGTGGGACTACGGCAATCTGCGCATCGACACCCTGGTCGCGCCGATGTCCGTGCTGACCAACGTACTGGGCCT
Source organism: Streptomyces sp. NPDC088124 (assembly GCF_040685895.1). Classification (NCBI taxonomy): domain Bacteria; kingdom Bacillati; phylum Actinomycetota; class Actinomycetes; order Kitasatosporales; family Streptomycetaceae; genus Streptomyces; species Streptomyces sp. NPDC088124. The sequence goes on from NZ_JBFBJB010000023.1 coordinate 126,021, forward strand.
GCTGCTGGCGGTCACGCTCGGCGGGGGCGCGCACGGCGTGGAGGCGGTCGTGGTCGCCTTCACGTACTACACCAACGCGACGCGGATCATGTTCGAGTTCAACCAGATCTACCGTCGTATGGAGAGCGCGATGACGGAGGCCGCGCAGTTCACCGAACTGCTGCTCGTGCCGCCGACCGTGCTCGACCCCGTGGCGCCGGAGCCGTTGCGGCCCCGGGGAGCTGACGTCCGCTTCGAGACGGTGACCTTCGCCCACGTCGGCGCGGAGCCGCTCTTCAAGGCTCTCGACCTGGCTGTGCCCAGCGGGGCGAAGATCGGTCTCGTCGGCCGGTCCGGCGGAGGCAAGACCACACTCTCCCGGCTGCTGCTGCGGATGACGGACATCGACGCCGGACGGATCCTGATCGGCGGCCAGGACATCAGCAAGCTGCGCCAGGCCGACCTGCGCAGCCTGATCGCGTACGTCCCCCAGGAACCCGCGATGTTCCACCGCACGCTGCGGGACAACATCGCGTTCGCCCGGCCGGAGGCCACCGACGCCGAGATCCGCCGCGCCGCCGCGGCGGCGCACGTCACGGAGTTCGCCGAAGCGCTGCCGGACGGTTTCGGCACCATGGTGGGCGAGCGTGGCGTCAAACTGTCCGGCGGACAGCGTCAGCGGGTCGCCCTCGCCAGGGCGATCCTTCGCGACGCGCCGATCCTGCTGCTCGACGAGGCCACCAGCGCCCTGGACTCCGAGAGTGAACTCCTCGTCCAGGAGGCGCTGTGGCGGCTCATGGAGGGGCGGACGGCCCTGGTGGTGGCGCACCGGCTGAGCACCGTCGCCACTATGGACCACCTCGTCGTCCTCGACCGGGGACGGATCATCGAGCAGGGGACGCACCACCAGCTGCTCGCGTCGGACGGCGCGTACGCGAAGCTGTGGCGGCACCAGTCGGGTGGCTTCCTCGATGACAGCTCCGTCAGTGAGCTTTCAGCGTTGCCGCTCCAGGGTGAGGACGGCGGCGGCGATTGACGTCATTCGATTCGGGCTGCACCGAGCTCTGCGGAAGATCCGCCATGCCTTCAGCCGCGCGATGCCGCGCTCGACCGGTGCCCGGGCTGAGGACAGCGCACGGTTGACGGTCTGTTGGGTGGGCGTGAGGACACGGCCCGGCGGACGTCTGAGGGCTGTCGTCACCCACGAGCTGGCCCCGATGTAGGCGCGGTCGGCCAGGACCGGGAGGCCCTGGCGTTCGCAGATCCGGATGATCCGGTGGGTGCGGGCCGCAGTGAGGTCGTGCGTGCGGCCGGGCAGTGCGGGCGAGATCCACAGCAGTTGCCCGGCCGGGTCGGTCACGACCTGCACGTTCACCCAGGGCCGGCGGTGTTTGTGGGAGAAGTCGGCTCGGCTGTCGCCGACCCGGTCGCACTCCGCGAGAGTGCCGTCCAGCAGGACGAAGTCGGGATCGGCCTCGCGCAGGGCGCGCAGCAGGCCGGGCGCGCGGTCGGCCAGCAGGTCGACGACGGCTGCTACGTAGGCGTGGGCGGTGCCGACGGAAATACCGAAGCCGACCGCGAGCTGGGCGAGGGTGTCAAGTCGGCGGAGGTACACCAGGCCGACCAGCGCACGCTGGTGCGGCGGGAGCTTGCAGCGGCGGTCGCCCTCCCGGGTGACGATGAGTAGGGTGACCCACTCGCTCAGGGCATGAGGCAGGTCGAGTGCGGCAGGACAGGGAAGCAACAGGGCTCCTGAGCCAATGAGCTGAGACGTCGAACACCTCCCTCAACGGCACAGGAGCCTTGTCTGTTGCGGACGTCGACGTCATCACCCGATCAGCGGCCATGCTGAAAGGGCTCAGGGAGCGTCAGAGGACCGGCGGTGCATGCACCGTGCTGAACAGCTGGGTGAAGTCCTCGCTCCAGGGCCAGCGCTCGGGCAGGTGCAGGGTGAGGCGGCGGGCGGAGCGGGCCGGGCGAGCGGACACGTTGATCAGGCGGTCACGGATGGTGGCGGTGGTCGCCCTGGCATGGAACGCGGAGGCCAGGGCACCGGCGGCGCGTGGCGGACCATCGCACCGTGCCGCAGCCGGTCCATGTCGTCGATGCTGTCGGCGCCCGCGGCCATGCCGCCCGTCAGCGACATCGGTTTCGCCGCAGGGAAGGCGCCGGTGCCGTCCTTCGAGGCGGACAGCCGGACGCGCTCCCCGGCCGGCGCGGGCAGACCGCACCGCTCGGCCAGCCGCACCACCGGCTCCAGCCCGCCGTACGCGATCAGGTTCGGATCATCGAACGCGGATGAGACGGCCGCCGCGGCAGGGGGAAGATTGCATCTCGGAAGTGCCTTGCCGATCGTGCCTGATGTGGTCCTAGAGGAAACCCCATCATCGCAGGTCGCAAGGCAGCACTTCTTCGTTTCTGGGTGAACCATCCACGGGCATCAAGCCGGGGTGATCCGGACTCAGCGCACCAGGCAAGGGGGGGGTCTGACAGTACCTGTATCACCAGGGTCTCCCCGACGTCCCAAACGCCTGTCAACCTGGTTGAGTCGAAGGCGCCGACAAAACTCCATGGATACGCAATGCAGCTTTACCCTCATCATTCAATTCAGCTGCCCCGAATACGCGACCGTGTCGGCGCATTCTTTTACGACAGAAGGGACGGAGACCAATGGCGGACAACCAGTTCACCACTCACACAGAACTTTTCGATCTGAGGGGAAAGTACGCCCTTGTCACTGGCGGCACCAGAGGAATTGGGATGATGATAGCGCGCGGCCTTCTCCAGGCGGGCGCCCGCGTCGTCATCAGCTCACGCAACGCAGACACGTGCGCGGAGGCACAGCGTCTACTGTCCGAATTCGGCGAGGTTCGAGCAATCCCCGCCGACCTGTCCAGGCACGACGAGTGTCAGCGCCTCGCTGATCTTGTCCAGGCCGACTCGGAACGCCTGGACATCCTTGTCAACAACGCGGGAGCGATGTGGCGCGAGCCGCTGGCGACGTTCCCGGACGAGGCCTGGGACGCAGTGCTCGACCTCAACCTCAAGTCGCCGTTCTGGCTCGTGCAGGCGCTGCTTCCCGCACTTCGCAGGGCGGGCACCGCCGATGATCCCGCGCGGATCATCAACATCGGCAGCATCGCCGCCATCCACGTCGCCCCGTCGCCCAACTACTCGTACGCCAGCAGCAAAGCGGCACTCCATCAACTCACCAGGGTACTTGCCAAGGAGCTGGGCCCACAGCACGTCACGGTGAACGCGGTAGCACCGGGAGTGTTCCCGTCGCAGATGATGGACTCCACGCTCGATGCCATCGGCGACACGATCGTGGCGTCGGCCCCTCTGCGCCGGCTCGGCCGCGACGACGACATGGCGGGTGCCGCTGTGTTTCTCGCCAGCCGGGCTGGGTCCTACCTCACGGGCGCCATCATCCCGGTGGACGGCGGTACCGCAACGACCGCATCGAGTATCCATTAAACTGCGGGACGGGCTTACGGTGAGGAGATAACCGCGATGGATCTACGCACCGATATCCGGGAGTTTCTCAGCTCGCGTCGCGCCCGCATCGCACCCGAGCGGGCGGGCCTGCCCGCTTACGGCGGCAACCGTCGGGTCAAAGGTCTGCGCCGCGAGGAGGTAGCGCTGCTGACGGGGGTGTCGGTCGACTACTACGTGCGCATGGAGCGCGGCAGCCTCGCCGGTGCCTCCGACGGCGTGCTCGACGCGTTGGCCTCTGCCTTGCAGCTCGACGAGGCCGAGCGCGACCACCTGTTCCACCTCGCGCGCCAGTCCAGGGCGCCCAGCGGCCCACGCCGGCGCAGGCCTGCCGTGGCGGTGCGCTCGACGCTGCAGCAGGTGCTCGACGCGATCTCCGATGCGCCGGCCTGGATCGGTAACGGCCGTTATGACGTGCTCGCCATGAATCAACTCGCTCGCGCGCTGTATTCACCGGTGCTGGCCGACCCGCGACGGCCCGCGAACACAGCGCGGTTCGTCTATCTGAACCCCGCGACGGCCAGAGATTTCTTTGTCGACTACGACCAAGTTACCGGTGGCGTGGCCGCGAAGCTACGCATGGAAGCCGGCCGCAATCCGCACGACGAGGAGTTGATCGCTCTGGTCGGCGAACTGTCGACGTGCAGTGAGCTATTTCGGCAGCGGTGGGCATCTCAGGACGTGCGGCTGCACCGGTCCGGGCGCAAGCGTATGCACCACCCGATCGTGGGCCAGCTCGACTTGGACGTCGAATCCCTGGAACTGCCCGCCGAACCCGGCCTGCACCTCAACGTCTACACCGCACCCGCGGGCACACCGACCGCTGACAATTTGGCGCTCCTGGCGTCGTGGGCGGCCACCCAGCAGACGCTGGCGACCGAGCTCGAAGCACACAACGGATAGTCCAACCCCTTCAGCCGTACCAGGGTCCGTCTCCCCGGCCGGCGCGGGCAGACCGCACCGCTCGGCCAGCCGCACCACCGGCTCCAGCCCGCCGTACGCGATCAGGTTCGGATCATCGAACGCGGATGAGACCGCCGCCGCGGCAGGGGAAGATTGCATCCCGGAAGTGCCTTGCCGATCGTGCCTGATGTGGTCCTAGTACTCCAGTGCGGTTTCGTGATCTATCCAGCGGGTTCGCTGGTGGTTCGTCGTCGGTAGTGGCTGCGGCGGGCACAGTTCTTCCGTTCGACGCCCGACAGCAGCCCGAGCAGGTAAGCGCGGGCCGCAGCCCGAGGCTCAACTCGCCCGAACCTGCCCGCGATCCGGGCCATGACCTGGTCGAACATCCCCCGCCAGCGGGCAGGGTCTACGCTATGGCCCGCGGCCACCGCACGATCTTCGTTTGTCCACACACCAACCGATGATCACGCGGTGGCCGCACCCGTTCCCAACCGGGATGGGGCGCGGCGGCACCAGGAGGTGCGGACGTTCACCCTCATGTCGCCGGAGTGCGGAAAGCGACGCTGGGACGCTTTCCGCACAGTCGGCCGCACTTTACTGGTGCGGTGAGTTTTTGATCTTTGTCATGAGACTCTCGTCGAACCAGTCGGCCGCGCGCAGCGTGGCAATCCACCGCTCCTGTTGCTCAGGGGTCAGCCTGTCGATGAACAGCACACCGTCCAGGTGATCGGTCTCGTGCTGGATGCAGCGGGCCAGGATCCCGTCCCCGACGACCTGGACCGGGTCGCCCTTCATGGTGAAGCCTTTCGCCACAACGTTCATCCGACGCTTGGTGTCAAGGAAGACGCCAGGTATGGACAGGCATCCCTCCATACCGTCCTGTTCCTCCTTGTCCGGGAAGTCCAAGACGGGATTGACCAGATGGTCCAGATCGCCGCGACCGTCGAACAGCTTGGGGCTCCAGACGAACACCCGGAGCCCGACACCGAGCTGGGGCGCGGCAAGCCCGGCCCCTCTGCTGTCGCTCAGCGTCTCGCGCAGATCGCCGACTAGGGTGTGCAGCTCAGCATCGAAGTCGGTCACCGGCTTGGCAGGCTCCCGCAGAACCGGGTCACCGAGTTTCCTGATCGAGACAACCGTCATGCGAACCTCTTCTTCTCGAACGGACACCATCCGTGTCCGACCACTGTCACTGGCCTCACAATAGGCATGCCAGACTCGCCGTTGCCCACCCCTGCGAAGGCAGGCTTCCATGCCGGCCCGCTCAATCCACAGCCACGCAAGGACAATACTTTGAGGGGCGCCTCGCGTTTCCCGGACAGGCTTCTGACCGTTCATTTCACGCGGCGATTCGCAACTTCTCGTACTCGGGGTGGACTTCACGCGGAGGGCGGTAACCCACGGCCGAGTGGAGACGTTTGCGATTGTACCAGAATTCGATGTAGCGAGTGATGTCCTGCCGGGCGGCCTCGCGGGTCAGGTAAGTCATCCTCGATACGCGCTCGTTCTTCAGAGCGCCGAAGAATGATTCGCCATGGCGTTGTCGAAACAGATCCCGGTGCGACCGGAAGGCCTGCGGAGTCCGAACCCGTCGAGCGTCTTCCCGAACTCGGCCGACATGTAGTTACTTCCGCGGGCGGAGTGAAATATCACACCGGCCGAGAGCTACCTGTTCCGTGCCGCGTTGCGAATTGCCCTGGATATCAGTGGGGTTTGATAGTGGTCGTCCATCGCATGACCGATGACTTCCTTCGTGCAGCAGTCGATGACCGTTGCGAGGTACAGCCAGCCTTCCGCGGTCGCGATATAAGTAATGTCGCCGACGAGCTTTTTGCCGGGCGCGTCCGCAGCGGCGTCGCGGCCGACGAGGTCCGGCACCTCGCCGGCCGCAGCCCGAGTGAGGCTGAACCTCTTCGGCCGTCGCAGGCAGGGCACCAGGCCCAGTTTGTGCATGAGGCGGCGGACCAGCTCCACGCCTGCGGCAACGCCCCAGCGGTGCAGCTGAGCCTGGATGCGCCGGTGCCCGTAGGTGCTGTCGGACATGTCGAAGGCTTTCTCGATGAGCAATTTGAGTTCTTCACGCCGCTGAGCTGTCGCGGATTCCGGGCGGGATCTCCAGTCGTAGTAGCCGGATCTGGAGACGCCGAGCCGGCCGCACATGAACTCGACACTGTATGCGTACTTCTCGGTGTCGAGCCGCATCTCGTCGATGAACTCGTACTTGCTTGCTACCGGGGATCCTTCGCGAAGTACGCTGCGGCTTTTTTCAGGAAGGTAACTTCCATCTCCAGCTCACGGTTGCGTCGTTCGAGTTCCTTCAGGCGCGCCCGCTCGTTCACCTTCAGTTCCGCATCGGGGCCGGTTCCTGCTGCTTCTGATACTTTTTCACCCAGCTGCGTAGCGTCTCCGAGTTCAGCTCAAGCTCCCGGGCGACTTCGGAGATCGTCTTGCTGGACCTCAATGCGATCTGGACGGCTTCCTCGCGGAACTCCGGCGAGTACTGACTGTGTGGCGCCACTTCTTCCTCGTTTCCTTGTTCAGGACAACGCTATTGGGTGCCTGTCCGGAAACTTCGTGGCCCCTCACCCGTACCGGCTGCGCCAACCGCGTACAGGCCGCAGTCCTCGCGCACGACGCCGGGCTGCCCACCGACCGTTGAGCCAGGACATCCACCGCACACACGGACAGGGCGAAACAGACCGGACTCCGACCCATGTCAGTGAGATACCCGTACTGTCGATGGCGTTGATCGCCGCTGCCCGACACCGACCGGCCGGCAGCGGTCGTCCCGCGTAGCGGCCCGGTTCGTGACCACCGACGCCCTGACCGTGGCGTCGGAGCGCGCACCACACTCGGTTGACAGGGCTCCGTCAGAGGAAGCTGCGCGGAACGGTCACCACGTGCTTGCCCGCGACGCCGCCGCGCTCGAACGCCTGGTGCGCGGCGGCGATGTCCGCGAGCGGGTACACGCTGTCGATCACCGGGCGCAGCGCACCCGACGTGACATGGCCGGCCACGTCACGCAGGACGGGGGTCTCGGGGTTGGCACTGAAGGTGCGGATACGGCGAGTGCAGTGCACGCTGGAGGCGACGATCGCGGCCAGCGCCGACGGGGACAGTCCGACGGTGACCATCCGGCCGTCCTTGGCCAACCGGCCGCGGTAGCAGTGTAGTTCCTTGCCGACGGTGTCGACGATGACGTCGAACGGCCCGATCTGCTCCGCGGTTGTGGTGCGGTAGTCCAGGACCTCGTCGGCGCCGAGGTCGGTCAGGAGCTCGGCGTGGCGATCGCGTGCCAGCGCGGTGACGTGACCGCCCATGGCGTGCGCCAACTGCACGGCGGCCGTGCCGACTCCGCCGGCTGCGCCCCGCACCAGGACCCGTTCCCCGCCCGTGAGGTGCACGCTGTCGCGCAGCGCGATGAGCGCTGTAGCACCGGCGACCACCAGAGAAGCCGCCTCGACCGACGAGAGGTCCGCCGGGGCGTGCGAGATACGGCTCGCAGGAACCACGGCATATTCGGCCGCCCCGGCGAGGGAGTGCCGCTGCCGGGGATGCACCATGCCCCACACGCGGTCCCCGACCCGATAGCCCTCGACACCGGTACCGGTCGCGGCGACGGTGCCCGCGAAGTCGAGTCCCACGCCGATCGGGAAGCGACGCCCCGTTACCATCTTCAACTCTCCCGAGCGGACGCTCACATCGTGCCCATTCACGCTGGTCGCCTCGACCGACACCAACACCTCACCCGCACCGGGAGCAGGGCACTCGACGTCGTTGACCCGCAGGACGTCCGCTGTACCGAAACCCGTGATCTGAACGGCCTTCATGTCGCTGTTCCTTCCGTGACCGGCTGTGGTGGATCCGATGCTGGACCCCGCGCGCGACATCGCGGTCGTTCTCCTTTTCCTGGGTCTGGCAGACCCACCCTTGCGGGCCGCACCGACGGCATACTGGCGTCGTGACCGACTCCTCCCACGCCATGAGCGACGATCCCCGGCGAGAACTCGCCGACTTCCTGCGCACCCGTCGAACTCGGCTGCGGCCAAAGGATGTTGGACTGGAGCCTGGCCCGAGGCGGCGTGTCGCCGGGCTGCGGCGCGAGGAGTTGGCCCTGCTGGCGGGGGTGAGTTCGGACTACTACCAGCGCATGGAGCAGGGACGCGACGTCCGGCCCTCCGAACAGGTCCTGGACGCCCTCGCGCACGCCCTGAACTTCTCCGCCGAGGAGACCCGGCATCTGCACAGCCTCGCCGCCGCCGCACGTAATCCGGCCCGCCCGCCGCGTCCGTACGAGCCGGAGGAGGTGCCGGACACCACGCTACGACTCCTGCGCGGCATGACTTCGCCCGCTCTGGTCGTCGGGCGTTTCCTGGACGTGCTGGCCTGGAACCCGCTCGGCCGTGCCGTGCTGGGCGAGTTCACCCGACAGCCGCAGAAGGAGCGCAACCTGCTGGCTCTGTTCCTGCACCCGGAGGCCGACCGTGCCTGCCCGAACCGGGCGGCCACCGTCGCCGAACTGATCGGGATGCTGCGAACCCAGGTCGCCGCCGATCCCGGCCACCCGCGCGCGGTCGAGCTGGTGGGTGAACTCGCCGTCCGCAGCGACGAGTTCGCGGCGCTGTGGGCCCTCCACGACGTCGAGGAACCCACCCGCGGCCAGATGCGCCTCAACCATCCTCAGGTCGGCGAACTGAACCTGGACTGGGACGCCTACCCGATACCGGGCAACCCCGGCCCCGCGCTCATGGTCTGCACCGCCGCCGAAGGCAGCCCCGACGCCGAACGACTCCAACAGCTCGCCGCACTGTCGGGCGCCCCCTGATCCACTGGGCGGTGTGCACCGTGAGGTCGCAGGTCACGGGTCTTGTGTGGATTGCGAGTCGGGTACTCGTGACGGCCGTCGGTCGATGACCATGGCGTATATGCAACAGACCCGAGGTTCGCGACTCGCGGGTTCCCCGACCGCGGAATGGCCATCCAGATGAGCGAGTGAGGCGGCTTCGTGCAGCGAAGGGTGGTTTTGCCCGGTTTTGCCGGATGGGTGCCACCGCCGGCCGTAGCACTTCGTCTCCGCCCCTGCCCGGGCGGTCATGCGTACGCTCACATGCCCACGCCAACTCCTCCGCCGACGCGTGAAGAACTCCCGTAACTCCCGTTCCGAGATCGGCCTCTTGAACCTCGGATACGCCGTCCGCTCCAGCGACGCCACACCAACCGCCTCCCGCCCGACCGACTGACGTCAATCGCCGCCGCCGTCCTCACCCTGGAGCGGCAACGCTGAAAAGGCTCAGTGGCATCCCCGTAGGCGGCAGCTCGGTCAGTGACAGTCCGGTAGGCGGCATCCCCGTGGACGGCACCCGCGCACGGGCCGACCCGCACTGAACGCGAAGCCGGGCGGCAGCCCGTGCGCCGCCGCCCGGCCCGCCCGCTCTCGGGCCGGCCCCTGTCCGCCGTGTACTTCGCCTCCGGGCGCCTGCTCGACCACGAAGGCCGTCGCGTCGCGGTCGTACCGCTCCGGTGTCCGGAGGGACGGGTACGGGGGCCGGTGCCAGTTCAGGACAGGCAGCCCACATGGGCGAGGGCCTGCTTGAGGAGGACTCCCTGGCCGCCCGGCATCTCGTCCTGGACCAGGGGGTCCGCGGCCTCCTGAGGGCTGAACCAGACCAGGTCGAGGGCATCCTGACGGGGTCGGCAGTCGCCGGTCACCGGCACGATGTAGGCGAGGGCCACGGCATGCTGACGGGGATCGTGGAAAGGGGTGATCCCCTGCGTCGGGAAGTACTCGGCGACGGTGAAGGGCTGGAGCGAGGCCGGGATCAGGGGCAGGGCCACCGGGCCGAGGTCCTTCTCCAGATGGCGCAGCAGGGCGTCGCGGACCCGCTCGTGGTGCTGCACCCGGCCCGAGACGAGGGTACGGCTGACCGTCCCGTCCGGCCCGATGCGGAGCAGCAGTCCGATGCTGGTGACTTCGCCGCTGTCGTCGACTCGTACGGGCACGGCCTCGACGTACAGGATCGGCATCTGGGCGCGTGCCTGTTCGAGATCGTCGGGGCTGAGCCAGCCCGGCGTGGTTTCGGTCATGTCAGACATTGAATGATCGTACTTTCGCCGGGTCCCGCTTTTCGCGCACAGCGCTCCACGTCACACATGACCCGCACCGGCTGTGCGATCGCCGTTCGACGCGGGTCCGACGAGGTGGCCCTTTCGTGTGCATCGTGAGCTCTCTGCTCGACCGGACGCTCCGGGCAGGAGGGCGGCATGACGTGTACGCGGGTCGGCCTGACCGGGACGCACTTCCTCGTACGGTCCGTGGAGGCCCCCCCGAACCGCCGCTGCCTCCTCACACCGAGGTACTGTCGGCGCGCGACCCGTTCACGGTCGACGGCGGTAACGGGGACCGGGCTCCGGCTACTTCACGCAGACTTCATGGTGACGTTCGAGGAGTTGCCGGGCGGCGGGGTTCGACCGGTGGGGGGCGAGCAGGGCCGGAATGCGCGCGACCTGCTGATCGATGCGCCCGGAGTGGATGGCGGGATAGCCGTCCAGTACCTTTCCCCAGGTCGCGCACGCTGCTTCCAGATGGCCCATTTGTAGCTGCCGCTCGGCGAGTAGGGAACTGAAAATCAACCCAGATCGCTGCTTGTCACTGGAATCGCGCAGCCGGAAATGGTCGTGGAGGGATTCGACGCTGCCCTTCACGTCGCCCAGCGCATGCCTGACCTCCGAGGTCGAGTACGCCAGTGTCGCCGAACTGAACCCCCCGAACGTGCCGAGCTGGCTTTCCGCCTGATTCACCGCGCGCTCCGTCTCGCGGATGCTGTTCAGTGCGTTCGTGCGCTCCCCGGCCAGAGCGTACGCGTGTGCCTGCTGGCCCGCCATGAACGCGCGCATGCGCGGGCCGGACTCGGGTGAGGCTTCGGCGGCGGCGTTGGCGAGCCGTACGGCCGGCGTGCCGTGGCCGAGGTTGGCGGCCTGGACCGACATGCCGCGCAGGACATGGCAGTAGGTCAGGTGATCCCCACTGGCCCCCGCGAGTTGACGGACGTGGCGCGGCGGGACCGTGGCTACTACAACCGCTACTTGCGCCGCGCGCTCCCGAATCCGCTGCGGGATGCGAGACAGTGTGCGTCAGGCGGCAGCGGCGCATCGGCTCCTTCGGAACATCGGGATGCGGGAACTGGTGACGGTCGAGAAGATCCGTACCGTCCACCGGCACCCGGACCTGCCCGGTGCAACGGTCAGTATTGACGAGGTGCGTGGCGCAGGTGTCTTCGTGGAGACCGAAGTGCTTCGGTCCACGGCGGACGGCTCGGCGGAGATGGTCGAGGAAATCGAGAGATCACTGGGGATCGTCGGGCACCCGACCGTTTCACTGCCGTACCGGGACTTGGTGATGAACGCGGCTAACGACCGTCGATGTGCAGGGCCAGCGCGCCGTCCGGCAGGGGCTCCACCCGCAGCCGCGTGAGGTCCTCGACATGGGCGTCCGGCGCCATGGCCGCCGCGCGCGGTCCCACGCCGACCACGCGCATGCCCGCCGCCCGCGCCGCCGCGATGCCCGCCTCGGAGTCCTCGAAGGCCACGCACGCCTCCGGGGGCACGCCGAGCGTCGCCGCCCCCAGCAGGAAGCCCTCCGGGTCCGGCTTGCTCGCCGTGACGTCCTCGGCGGTGACGCGGATCTTCGGCATCGGCAGGCCGGCGGCGGTCATCCTGGCCTCGGCCAGCGGTACGTTCGCCGAGGTCACCAGGGCGTGCGGCAGGGTGGCGAGCGCCGCCATGAACTCCGGGGCGCCCGGTACGGGGACCACGCCCTCCGTGTCCGCGATCTCCTCGGCGAGCATCAGCCGGTTGTCGGCGTAGTTCTGCTCCATGGGGCGGTCGGGGAGCAGGACGGCCATGGTGGCGTACCCCTGGCGGCCGTGGACGACCTTCAGGATCTCCTGGGGATCCAGGCCGTGGGTCCGCGCCCAGCGGCTCCAGCAGCGCTCGACGGCGGCGTCGGAGTTGACGAGGGTGCCGTCCATGTCGAGGAGCAGGGCCTTCACGGCGTCGAGCTTCACAAGAGGTCTCCGGGCTGGGCGGAAGGGCGGTACGGGGTGGGGCGGGGTGGGGTGCGACGGCATGCCACCGTACGGGGCGTGGCGGGCCGGAAGGCGCCGGACAAAGTGACTCCACCCGTCGGTCAGGTGAACGGGCGAAGCCACTTTGTTTCGTCATTATACAAAGAGTTGTCAGCGCCGCGACCCGGAGCCCCGCGCCCCCTGTTCATCGCCGCGCCCGTACCCCTGTCCGTACCCCTGTCCGTATCCCTGGGTCTCCGCCTCCAGCGCGAGGCGGGTCCGGGGGCCGTAGACGCCCGGGGAGTCGTCCTGGACGTTGCGCGACTGCTGGAAACGGCGGACGGCCTCCTCGACCTTCTGGTCGTACTGGCCGTTCGGCTGCCCGTAGAACAGCCCGGTCCACGCCAGCCGGAACTGGAGCTCCACGACCTCGTCGCCGGAATCCCCCGGGGACAGCGTCCCGCCCGTCGCCCCGCCCGGCTCCGCGGAGGCCGAGCTCTCGGCCTGCTCGCTCGGCGACGCCGAGGGCTTCTCCGGAGCCTCCGGTGGCGGCGCGCTCGTCGACGGCCGCCGCGAGGGCGTGGCCTCGGCCGCCGGGGGTTCCACCGCGGCCGTGGGTGCCGCCGAGGCGGTGGGGGACGGCGAGGCCGACGGGGACGGTGCCTCCTCCGTCGCCTCGTCGTTGGCCGACGGCAGCCAGGTGCTGATCCTGTCCGGCACCGCGTGTTCCTCGCGCTCGGCCCCCGAGAACAGCCCCCCGGCGAAGGCGGCCGTACCGATCACCGCCACCGCCGCCGTGCCGATCGCCATGGCCCGCAGCGGCGCCCGCCGTCCCCGGGCCGGAGCGGCGGGCGCGGACCCCACGGCCGACGGCTCGACGGTGGCCGCGGGGGGCCCGGGCGGGGCGACGGGGGCGAGGGGCGGCAGCGGGCCCGCCGTACGGAAGGAGGCCGGCACCGCCTCCGGCTCCGCCTCCTTGTCGCCGAGCTTCACGTACGGCCGTACGCGCAGCGGGTGGAAGTCCTCGGCCTCGGCGATCTCGGCGTCCTGCGCCGCCCGGGCGTCCTGCGCCGCCCGGGCGTCCTGCGCCGCTTGCGCGGGCTGCGGCGCTTGCGCGTCCTGTGGCGCCGGTGCGGGCCGTGCGGGCGGCGACGCAGGTGGTGCGGGTGGTGCGGGTGGTGGCGCGGGTGGTGCGGGTGGCGACGCGGGCGGTGACTCGGGCGGTGCGGGTGGCGTGGACTCCGGTGGCTCGGCGGGCTGTTCCGCCGCCGGTCCGTCCGGTACGGCCGGCTGTGACTCGGCGGCCCGCGCCCCCCGCGCGGGCTCCGTGTCGTGCGCCGGCCGCGCCTCGGGCGCCCCGCAGTCGCAGCCGGGTCCGCCCTCCGCGCCCGGCGGCGTACCGCATCCGGGACAGAGCTGTCCTGACACCTGGGTTCCCCTCCCCTTGAACTGTCGCCGATTATGCAGCCCCCGTATGAAGGACGAACGCCCGCCCGAACGGCATCGGCCCGCGCTCGGCAGGCCATAACGGGACAGAGCGGCCAGGATGGAGATCCGGCGGACCGAGCGCATCCGCGGACCCGTGGACCCGAGGACCCGTCCCGAGGACCCGTGGACCCGAGGAGTTGTCCCATGGCTCAGGAAATGACCACCCCGGCCGTGAGCCCTGCCCCCGGAACGGCCCAGCGCCCGCGCACCGTCCTCGTCGCCATCGGCGCCCTGCTCATGGGCCTGCTGCTCGCCGCGCTCGACCAGACCATCGTCTCCACCGCCCTGCCGACCATCGTCAGCGACCTCGGCGGTCTGGAGCACCTCTCCTGGGTCGTCACCGCGTATCTGCTCGCCTCGACCGCCGCCACCCCGCTCTGGGGCAAACTCGGTGACCAGTACGGCCGGAAGAAGCTCTTCCAGACGGCCATCGTCATCTTTCTCGTCGGCTCCGCGCTCTGCGGCATCGCCCAGAACATGCTCCAGCTCATCGGCTTCCGCGCGCTCCAGGGGCTGGGCGGCGGCGGACTGATCGTGCTCTCGATGGCGATCGTCGGCGACCTGGTCGCGCCCCGTGAACGCGGCAAGTACCAGGGCCTGTTCGGTGCCGTCTTCGGCGCCACCAGTGTCCTCGGCCCACTGCTCGGCGGCTTCTTCACCCAGCAGCTGAGCTGGCGCTGGGTCTTCTACATCAACCTGCCCCTCGGCCTCGTCGCCCTGCTCGTCATCGCCGCCGTCCTGCACATCCCGGTCCACCGGACCCGGCACATCATCGACTACCTCGGCACGTTCCTCATCGCCTCCGTCGCCGTCTGTCTCGTCCTCGTCGCCTCCCTCGGCGGCACCACCTGGGCCTGGGGGTCCGCCGAGATCATCGGGCTCGCCGTCCTCGGCCTCGTGCTGCTCGCCTTCTTCATCCGGGTCGAACGGCGCGCTGCCGAGCCCGTACTGCCCCTGCGCCTCTTCCGCCTCAGGACGTTCACGCTCGTCGCCTGCATCAGCTTCATCGTCGGCTTCGCGATGTTCGGCGCGATGACGTACCTCCCGACGTTCCTCCAGGTCGTCCACGGCGTCACACCCACCCTCTCGGGCGTCCACCTGCTGCCCATGGTGCTCGGCCTGCTGATCACCTCCACCCTGTCCGGCCAGATCGTCAGCCGTACCGGCCGCTGGAAGGTGTTCCCGATCCTCGGCACCGGTGTCACCGCCGTCGGGCTGCTCCTGCTCCACCGGCTCACCGAGTTCAGCGGCGCCTGGGAGACGAGCGCCTACCTCTTCGTCTTCGGCGCCGGGCTCGGGCTCGTCATGCAGGTCCTCGTCCTGGTCGTGCAGAACGCCGTCAGCTACGAGGACCTCGGCGTCGCCACCTCGGGCGCGACCTTCTTCCGCTCCATCGGCGCCTCCTTCGGCGTCGCGGTCTTCGGCACGATCTTCACCAGCCTGCTCCGGGACCGGCTCACCGCCGCCCTCGCCGGCAAGACCCTGCCGCCCGGCACCGGGACCGGGCAGCTCGCCGCCGACCCGCACTCCCTCGACCGGCTCCCCGCCGCGCTGCGCGGCCCCGTGCTGCACGCGTACGCCACGTCCATCACCGACGTCTTCCTGTACGGGGTGCCGGTCGTGCTCGTCGGCTTCGTCATCGCCTGGTTCCTGAAGGAGGACACGCTGCGCGGCTCCGTGACCGCCCCGGAGATCACCGAGACCCTGGCCTCCAACCCTGTCGAACGCTCCTCGCGCGACGAGGTGGCGCGCGCCCTGTCGGTCCTCGGCACCCGTGAGGGCCGCCGCCAGATCTACGAGACGATCACCGCGAAGGCGGGGTACGACCTGCTCCCGGCGGCCAGTTGGCTGCTGCTGCGGATCCGGCGCAAGGGGGTTGTGCAGCCCGCCGCGCTCGCCGAGGGCGGCGCCGTGTCGCTGCGGACCGTCACCGACGCCTCCCGGCAGTTGGAGGAGCGCGGGCTGACCCACCGCCGGGGGGTGGAGCTGACGCTCACCGAGCGGGGAGCGGAGACGGCCGAGGTGCTGGCCGCCGCCCGTGAGGAGTCGCTCGCCGAACTGCTGGGGGACTGGTGGGGCGCCGACCGCCCGACCGACCTGGTGGCGCTGGTGAAGGAACTGAACCGAGAGCTGTGCGGCTCCGACGCCGAACGCCCCCGAGCCCCGGAACCCCGCAGGGACCACGCCGCCTAGTGCCGTGACCGGCAATGTTTGCCCCGAAGGCGCGTCGTCCAGTGCACTGCACTCGCTTCGCTCGCTCCGTCCCGGCGCTTTGACTCATCCTCCGGATGCCGAGCGCGATCGCAAGGCGGCCGGAAGTCCTTGTAGCGGAGCTACCAGGGCTTTTGGCCAACGCCGCGAGCGTGCGTGCTGGACGGCGCGACGGGGCAAAGCTTGCCGGGAGGGGCACTAGGGTCTTTCGTCAGGCGGGGGTGGTCAGGTTCTTGCCGTACCAGATCTCCTTGTACGGGCCCGAGCTGTACGCCGGGATCTCCCGGAAGCCGTGCTTCACGTACAGCCCGCGCGCCTCGATCAGGTCCAGCCGGGTGTCGAGCACGAGCCGCCGTGCCCCGAGGCGCCGCGCCGTGTTCTCCAGGGCGGCCAGCAGCGCACCGCCGCCGCCCGTGCCGCGCGCCGTGGGGCTCACGTACACCCGGGTCAGTTCGCCCGTCGCCGCGTCGAGCATCCGCACCCCTCCGCAGGACGCCGCCTCCGGGGCGCCCCCGGTTCCGTACCGCCCGACCACGAACTCCCCGCTGGGCGGGGTGAGGTGATCGGGCGGGTCACCGGCGAGGCCCTCGTCGATCTCCGCCTCCGTCGCGGGGCGCCGCCAGTACCGGCTCGCGACCTCGGCGTAGTAGGCGCGGCGCAGCCGGGTGGCGTCGGGGGTGGCGAAGGACTCGGGGACGACGGACCAGTTCATGGTCACACCTCTATCCGGGTGAAGCGCCGTTTGGCCAGTGGATTACGGGCAACCCGACCTCACGAGCAAGAGCCGACACGACACGGCACGGCAGGGACCGCGCCGGGAACCAGGAAGGCAAACATGTCCACTGTTCTGATCGTCGTCGCTCTGATCGTGGGATTCGTGATCATCGTGGCCGTGGTCCTCTACACGGGACCTGGCAGGGGAAGCGGTCACAGCGGCCTGAAGCGCCGGTTCGGCCCCGAGTACGACCGCGTTCTGGCTGTCCACGACGGCGACTCCAAGGCCGCCGGGCACGAGCTGAAGGCACGGGTCGAGCGGCATGGCCGGCTGCGGCCCGAACCGCTGTCCGACGCGAAGCGCGAACAGTACGTGGCGCGATGGGCCGCCCTCCAGGAGCGGTTCGTCGACTCCCCGCGGGATGCGGTCGCCGAGGCCGAGCAGCTGGTGGCCCGGCTGGCGCAGGAGCGCGGCTACTCCGAGGGGGCGCGCTACGACGACCAGTTCGACGCCCTCTCCGTCCACCACGCGCACCAGCTCGACGGCTACCGCAGGGTGCACCACGCGGCCTCGGAGAAGGGCCGTGGCGCGAGCACGGAGGAACTGCGCGAGGCCATGGTCGGCGCGCGTCAGCTCTTCGAGCGGCTGATCCTCGCCCACCCGGGGGGCGGTGGCGGCGACCGTACGACCCGGGGCACCGGGCGGAACCGGAACTTCTCACTGCGGCCCAAGGGGAGTGGTGCGTGATGAGCGACCAGCGGAAGAGCGAGGAGAGCGGGGAGAGCGAGGAGAAGGGCCGGCAGGGCGAGGACCGGCGGAGCGGCGAGATGGACCCCGGGCCCGGGGCACGGACGGCGCTCCGCGTGCCGAGGCAGACCCGCGCCGGGGCACCTGGACCCGCCGGGGCACCTGCGGCGCGTGGGACGGGGGAGGCGAGCGAGGCGCGTGACGGGGCTTCCGAGGGGCCGGCCGGGCGGCTGTTCCCCCGGGCCGAGAGCGACCGGCTCTCCCAGCGGCTCCAGGAGGCCCTCAACTCCTTCGTCGACGAGCCCCGGAACGCGGTCGAGGCGGCGGCCGTGGTGCTGGAGGAGGCCGCCGAGCGGCTCTCGACCGCGCTCGCCGAGCGGCCGCGTGCGCTGCGTTCGCGCTGGGACGTGAAGGACGGCGGGACGGCGGGGGACGCGGCGGACGGCGCGGGCGGGGCCGGACCGGACACGGAGGAACTGCGGCTCGCCCTCCAGAGCTACCGCGAGATGACGCGGCGGCTGCTGAGGGTCTGACGCCGGGCACCGGACCCGGGCACCGGACCCGGGCACCGGCACCGGGCAGTACGGCGGGCAGGGACACACGGAGACGGTCGCGCGGAGGCGGCGGGCAGGGACTGCCCGCGACGTGGAGATGGCCATCGAGGGCATCCAGCCCGTGGACGACACTGGCGGCACACTCACGGTGGAGATGGCACGGCCGGCCTCCGGCGACGTAC
>NZ_JBFBJB010000024.1:0-142597 GCF_040685895.1 Streptomyces sp. NPDC088124
GGATCGAGGCATGGCGGAGCCATGGTGAGTGACGACAACGCCGCGAGGTGCGTGCCCCAGCCCCGCGACGCCGCCCCCCATTCGCCGGTCGGTCTAAGTCTCCTCGTAAAGGACTTCGGTCCCATCCTGCCGCGTGAGCACATCGAACGGCACTCCTCGCGACGCGGCGCCCGCGCTGAAGGGAAAGACCTGGACAGTGATGTGCGGAGATTCGGACGCGTCTACCAGGTGCTGAAGCTGTCCCCGCATGGCACTTGGGCCACCCACGCCGGACCAGAGAACCGCCTCGTGCAGGATCACCCACAGTGATGGCGGGTTCGGAATGTCGAACACCTCCCGCCGCCGCATCCGGTCTTCCACCAACTTCTTGGTCTCGACTGCCGAGTCGTGCGGGCGGGCGGATCGGAAGACGGCTTCTGCGTATTCCGGGGTTTGCAGTATGCCCATGACGCGGGTGGCGGAGTAGTCGCAGATGCTCACCGCCTCGCGCTCCAACTGGAGGTAGGGGATGAACCAGAGAGGGTTGCCCGCGTCAGCCGCTCGCTGCCGCATCCGGGCGTAAGTGCCAGGCGCGCCAAACACCTTGTCGCACTGCTCCGCGAACTGCGCCGACGGGAGTTGCCCGTTCTCCGTCTTGCTCGCATAGGGCTGTTTGCAGAACAGCTTGTCGGCCAACTCCGCCTGCGGCCATCCCCGAGCTTCCCGGGCGTACTTGATCTCTTTGCCGAACTGCACTGCCGGTGTCTCCGGCTCATCGTTCATGCGTTCAACTCCCCAGTATTCGCATCCCGCTTGGAATCGCTTTGCCTCTTTTGAGACTACGCACCGACGCCGAATCTGTAGTCGGGCAAGCACAATACGTAGGCGCTGGAGGCGCGGAACATGGATCACCGGACGGCCCCACCGACGGGCGAAGACGCGGACGAGCCGCACACCGTGACAGCGGCCAGTGGTCCTTGGCGACCGGCCCCGGTGCCTGGTTGCGACCTGTGCGACTGGTGGGACAGGCGTCGGGAGAACGCCCTTCGCGGGATCGACACGCTCACCACGGCGGAGTGCGCCCGTCAGATCGCGGCGCACCCGCACCCCCGGGCCGGTGACGCTGGATGATCCCCGAACCGCACGTTCCGCCCCGCTGCCCGCCGCGACGCCTGCCCGTACGTTCCGCGACGGAGCCTGGTCTGCCCGATCTGCGGGTCGGTATGGCGGTGTTCGACCGGAGAGTGGACATGCCGGGTGTCATCCGCTCCTTCGCCGGATCGGCGGTCTGTCTCGTCCGCCCCTCCGGACACACCTGGCAGGCCGCGCTGATCGCGGTCCGCCCGGCGACGGAACGGGAACGGACCCAACTCGCCGCCCTCGCGAAACTCCATCGGCAGCAGCGGCCCCCCGCCAGGCGGCGAGCGTGAGCACCACCCGGTTCTACAACGTGACCGTGGTCTGCGAGGGGCCGGTCAACGGCACGTGGGTACGGGTCGTCCTCGCCGCCCGGCAGGCGGTGTCGCCGGACTCCGCGCTGTCCTTCCTCCGCCAGCAGGCCCGACGTATCGCCGACGGCCTGGATCCCGCCCCGGGCGCCGGGTGGGTTCCGCCGGCCATACTCGTCCCCGTACCGGCCCCTGAGCCGGACGTACCCACCGCACTCCGGTCCTGGTGCCACGCCCCCCAGGCGCGGAAAGCGGCGCGGGACCGGCTCCTCGCGGGCGCGGAATTCGCCCTCGGCGCCGATGACTTCACCGGGCGGTACACCCTCAGGGCACTGCCCGTACCCGTACCCGCGTACGTACTACCGCGTCACGCGCCACGCCCCGCCCGCCGCAGGCACCGCAAGCCCCGATGGTTCGACCGGTTCCGCCTCCGGCTCCGGCTCCCGGGCTCGTTCCCGTTCCGGCGACGGGCCCGGCAACGACATGCGCGCCGGTGAAACGGCGACCCGCGCCGCGCGCCGGTGCCTGACCCCGATAGCTCGATACATTGATGACCATGTCACGCAGGGTTCGACGCATCACCATCAGCGGCTACAAGTCAATCGAACAGGTCGAGCTGGCCCTGAGTCCGGTCACCGTGCTCGTCGGCCCCAACGGCGCGGGCAAGACCAACTTCATCGAGGCCGTCGAGCTGCTCGGGCGCATCGCCGACGGTGAGCTGGGTATGGAGGTCGGGCTGCGCGGTGGAGCAGTGGCCATGCTGCACGACGTGGCCAAAGGATCCGCGGGGATCGGTCTGCGGGTGGAGGCCGACGGCAGCGGTCTCGTGAACGCCTACGAGGCAAGGTTGGTTCCCTCGCATCGAGGAGAGCTGGTCTTCGGCCGTGAGGTGGTGGAGTTCCACGACAGGTCACGTTATGAGCAGCCGCTGAAGCAGGAGATCGGCCGGGGCCATGGCGAGTCGAAACTCGCCGAGGTCGCGGAAATGGGACGGCTCGGAGCTAGCGGCGTGGCCCGTCACACGCTGGAGATACTGCGGGGGTGCCGCGTCTACCACTTCCATGACACGACCCCAGGTGCCCCGGTGAAGCAGCCGGGCTACGCCTCCGACACAGAGGTCCTGCACCCGGACGCGCGCAATCTCGCCGCGTTCCTGCGGCGCATGGGCGAGGAGCATCCCGCGGCGTACAAGCAGATCGTGCGGACGGTCCGTTCCGTCGCACCCTTCTTCCGTGAGTTCGTCCTCACCGAGGACGCGGCGGGGCGCGTGCTGCTCCGGTGGAAGCAGTCCGGGTCCGACACCGTGTTCCCGGCCGACGCACTGTCCGACGGCACGCTGCGCTTCATCTGCCTTGTCGTCCTCCTGCTCCAGCCGCGACCGCCCGCGCTGCTCGTGCTCGACGAACCTGAGCTGGGGCTGCACCCCTTCGCCCTCACCGTTCTGGCGGAGCTGTTCCGGTCGGCCTCTGGCCACAGCCAGATTCTCGCCGCCACCCAGTCCGTCACCCTGGTCGACCAGTTCGGGCTCGACGAACTCGTCGTCGCGGAGCGCGTGGACGGCTCGACGAAGCTGCATCGGCCCGATCCCGCGGCACTCGCAGCCTGGCTCGACAGCTACTCGCTCGGTGACCTGTGGCTGAAGAATCTGCTGGGTGGTCGGCCCCGGCCCGAGCGGGAACGGTGAGGTCGAGGGCAGTGCGTCAGGTTCACGTACTGGTGGAGGGTGCGACGGAGGAGCGCCTGGTGCAGCAGGTCCTTCAGCCGGAGCTGATCGTGCGGGACATCTGGGTCACCCCGGTCGCACTCAAGACCCGGCGGGCCGCAGGTCGGCCGCACGACAGAGGCGGGGTGAGCAGGTGGACCAAGATCGAGCACGACATCCGGGCACTGCTGCGGAACTCGGCCGTCGACACGGTGACCACGATGCTCGACCTGTACGGGTTGCCCTCCGACACGCCCGGGCTCTCCAGCGCCCCGGCCGGTGACGCGTACGCTCGCGTCGACCATGTCGAGGAGGCGATGGCACGGGTCATCGACGACCCGCGATTCCTGCCGTTCCTCGTCCTCCACGAGACGGAGGCATGGGTGCTCGCCGCCGCGAACGAGCTTGCCGAGTTGATCGAGTCACCTGGGCTGGCCGACGTACTGTGGTCCCATGTCGCTGCCGCGGGCGGCCCCGAACTGGTCAACGACGGTCCCGACACGGCACCGTCGAAGCGGATCCTGAGGGCTCACCCCGCCTACCGGAAGGTCGTCGACGGCCCGGACGCGATCGAGCTTCTCGGTGTGGACGCCTTGCGCACCGCCTGTCCTCACCTCGACGCCTGGATGAAGCGCCTGGAATCCGGATCCGCAGCCGAGACCGCTCCTCCTGACACAACAAACACCGACTGACCGCGCTTTCGCTCCGCTCCGGCAGGTGCTTCGGGCCTGGACCACCCGGGCCCGGACCGGTATGTCGCCCCGGATGGCGGCCAGATCCCGGCCTTGGACCTGGCCGCCGACGCGGCCGCCGACGCGGACGGCGACGCGGACGGCGACGGTGTACGTGCGTCGGTCAGGGCTGCCCGGCGACGATCATGTTTGCCCATGGACCTCCTCACGTCACAGGTGTTTCAAGGTCAATCTGTGCTCAGATATCGAGCCACTTCCAACCCGAGCTACTGGTAGGTGGGTTGGACCGCTGTACGACACGCAGAGGCTCCTGGTGGACGGGGGCTCGACCAAGATCCCCCGTGGCTGCCAGGAGCCTCGGTGCCTCTTCACCCGTCGTGGGTCGCACGGTCCGACCGCATCCCGCGGTGGGTGCGGCCGGGCAGCCGCACGGAAACGGGGCCCGGTCTCCTCGACCGGGCCCCGCTCCCGTATGCCGTACGTATGCCGCGTACGCCGCCGGTGCCCGCCCCTCAGGAGGGCGACGGTGTCACCGGAGGAGTCATCGGCCGCGTCATCGGCGGTGTCGTCGTCGGCGTGCCGGACGGCTGCGCCGCCCCCGACGTCGGCCGCACCATCTCCGGGGATTGCGGTGTCGACCCCGCGCCCTCGATGTCCTGCGGGCCGCCCTCCGCCGGCTCCCCGAGCGACTCCAGCGCCTCCAGCGCCCGCGGCGCCAGCAGCGGCGAGAAGTACGGGTTGATCCGGAGCGCCTCGTCGAGGTGGCGGCGGGCCGGGCCGTCCAACTCCAGCGACCGCTCGATCTCGCCCCGGTGGTACGAGAACAGCGCGCTCCGCCGCCCCTGCTCCGTCGCCTTCTTCGCGTACGTCAGCGCCTCCTGGCCCTTGCCCGCCCGGTACAGCGCCCACCCCAGCGCGTCCGCGACCTCCATGCTCCGGTGGTGGCGCGCCCACTCCGAGCGCAGCCGGGCCACCGCGGCCGCCGGGTCGCCGTGGTCGGCCTCGAAGCGGGCGAGGACCAGCTCCTCGTTGACTCCGTGGTCCTGCGCCCGCGCGGCCCGCGCGCGCAGTGTCGCGTACTGGGTGCGGGCGTCGCCGTCCAGGCCGTTCGCGTCGTACAGCTCGCCCAGTTCCAGCGCGTACTCCGGGGCGGGCAGCTTCGCCAGCGCCGCCTGGTAGGCGCGGTACGCCTCGTCCGTCCTGCTCAGCGCGGCCAGTACGCGGGCCCGGCCGGCCAGCGCCGCGGGGTGGTCGCGGGCCGCGGTGAGCGCCGCGTCGTAGAGGCCCATCGCCTCGGTCGGCTCGCCGCGCTCCCAGGCCAGCTCGCCCAGCGTGTACAGCGCCTCCGCCTTCTGCGTGGGGGAGTCGGCGCGGGCCGAGGCCTCGACCGCCTTCGCCTCCGCGTCCTCGCGCCAGCCGCGGTCGCGGTAGACCGACACCGCGCGCTCCAGCACGGCGGGGGTGCCGGGGCGCAGCTCCTTCAGCTTGTCGAGCGCCTTGCCCGCCGCCGCGTAGTCACCCAGACCGGTGTACGCGTCGATCAGCACCGGATACGCCGTCCACGCCCCGGGCCGGCGGGCGCGGAGCGTCTCGCCCCACTTCTTGGCGGTGGTGAAGTCGTGGCGGGCGTTGGCGAGTGAGCCGAGCCCGGCCAGGGCCCGGGTGCGGGCGGGCGCGCCGATCCCGCCCTGTTTGTTGTCGTCCGCCCCGTCCCCGTCGTCCGTACCGTCGCCGTCGCCGTCGCCGTTGCCTTCCGCGGCGGCGCGGGCTCCGTGGTCCTCCGGCCCCGCCGCCCCCACCGGCTGCCCCTTCAGCGAGCGCTGGAGCGCCTGGTCGGCTTTGGAGAAGTACGTCGAGTCGCCCCGCTGCTCCCCGCGCTCCACGTACGCCGCGCCCAGCACCGCCCACGCCGTGCTGTCCTCCGGATGCGTACGCAGCCACTTCTCCCGGTCCAGGATGAGCGCGTCCAGGTCGGGCAGCGAGGCGGGCGCGCCCGCGCTCACCGCCGCCAGGGCCCGCTCGACCGGGGTCGCCGGCCGTGACCCCTCCCCCCTGTCGGGTACGAACAGCAGGACGCCCCCGACCAGCGCCGCACCCACCCCGGCCGCCAGCGCCGCCCTTCTGACCTGCCAGACCTGCCTAACCTGCTCCTTCTTCATGGCGTTCATGCCGATTACTGTGCGTCAATATGAAGAGCACACACGGTCTTGAGTTGTGGATTGCACACGGGTTCACACCGATGGCCCCGGGTGCGAGCCTGAGGGCATGGACGATCTCCTCGTACGGCTCCGGACCGGCCTTCCCGCCGATGCCCTGATCACCGATCCCGACATCACGGTCTCCTACGCCAACGACATGGCCAGCTTCTGCCCGGCCGGAACGCCCGCCGTCGTGGTGCTGCCGCGCACCGTCGAACAGGTCCAGCACGTCATGCGCACGGCCACCGCGCTCCGTGTCCCCGTCGTCCCGCAGGGGGCCCGTACGGGGCTGTCGGGCGCCGCCAACGCCTCGGACGGGTGCATCGTCCTCTCCCTGATCAAAATGGACCGGATCCTGGAGATCAACCCGGTCGACCGGATCGCCGTCGTCGAGCCGGGCGTCATCAACGCCACGCTCTCCCGCGCCGTCGCCGAGGTGGGCCTCGCCTATCCGCCCGACCCGTCGAGCTGGGAGATGTGCACCATCGGCGGGAACATCGGCACCGCCTCCGGCGGGCTGTGCTGCGTCAAGTACGGGGTGACGGCGGAGTACGTCCTCGGCCTGGACGTCGTCCTCGCCGACGGCCGGCTCCTCACCACCGGACGCCGCACCGCCAAGGGCGTCGCCGGGTACGACCTGACCCGTCTCTTCGTCGGCTCCGAGGGCAGCCTCGGCATCATCGTCAAGGCTGTCCTCGCGCTGAAGCCCGAACCGCCCCAGCAGCTCGCCCTGGCCGCCGAGTTCGGCTCGGCCGCCGCCGCGTGCGACGCCGTCTGCCGGATCATGGAGGGCGGGCACACCCCGTCGCTGCTGGAGATCATGGACCGTACGACCGTCCGCGCCGTCAACGCGATGGCCAACATGGGGCTCCCCGAGTCCACCGAGGCGCTGCTGCTCGCCGCCTTCGACACCCCGGACCCGGCCGCCGACCTCGCCGCGGTCGGCGCGCTCTGCGCGGCGGCGGGCGCCACGGAGGTGGTCCCCGCCGAGAACGCCGCCGAGTCGGAGCTGCTGCTCCAGGCCCGCCGCCTCGCGCTCCCCGCGCTGGAGGCCGTCAGGACGGCCACGATGATCGACGACGTGTGCGTACCGCGCTCGCGGCTCGCCGCGCTGATCGACGGCACGGCCGCCATCGCGGAGAAGTACGACCTGACCATCGGCGTCTGCGCCCACGCGGGCGACGGCAACACGCACCCCGTCGTCTGCTTCGACCAGGCGGACCCGGACGAGTCCCGGCGGGCCCGGGAGTCCTTCGACGAGATCATGGGGCTCGGCCTGGAGCTGGGCGGCACGATCACGGGTGAGCACGGCGTCGGCGTACTGAAGAAGGAGTGGCTGTCGCGCGAGCTGGGACCGGTGGGGCTGGAGTTGCAGCGCGGGATCAAGCAGACTTTCGACCCGCTGGGCTTGCTCAACCCGGGCAAGCTGTTCTGAGGCCGAGGGTGCGGCGGTACGGGTGAGGTACGTGTGAGCAAGCTGACCGAGTACGACACGACGGCCGGCAGAGCAGGCCTGGGCGACCGGCGCTCCGTGCACCGGGTGTACCGCCGGCTGCCGTGGATCCAGATCCTGGCCGTCCCCGCGGGCATGGTCTCCGTGGTCGCCTACCTCACCCTCAAGTCCCCCTTCCTGTACGTCCCCGTGGTGGCCGGCCTCCTCTGCGCGGGCTTCGCCGGCCTGCGCCGCATCCCGCCCGCCGAGGGCGTGCGCGTGGCCGTCGTCTACGAGGGCGGCGTGCTGCTCGCGAGCCCGCGCGCCGCCCCGGTCACGTACGCCTGGCAGGACATCGACGCCACCGGCCACGACCTGGGCAGCAGCGAGATCGACGTCAGCCCCGGCGGCTTCCGCACCACGGAACGGGCGGCGGCCACCACGATCTGGCCCTGTGGCGGGCAGCCGGTCGTCCTCACACACGTCGTACGGCAGAACAAGCTGGCCGAGGCCCTGGAGGCGGGTATACGCCCCCGGCTGCTCGACCGGCTGCGCGCGGCCCTGGACACCGACGGCACGGTCCGCCTCGGCGACCTGGACGTCACCGACGAGGGCATCACCCTGCGGAGCGGGCTGCCGGGCGGGACCGCCGCGTCGGCCGGGCCGGCCGGGATCGACTGGTCGGAGCTGGCGGAGACGCGGACGTTCGGCCCCTCCGTGCTCCGCGTGCTGACCAGCACCGGGCGGTGCGACGTGCCCGTACGGAACGCGGCGGTCGTCCGCGAGTTCATCGAGGAGACCCGCGAACTGAACGTCTGACCCGGGCGTTCACGCGTCGTCCGCGGACCCGTCCGACGGCCAGGGGTCCCGCAGCCACAACTCGTCGGCCGCGGCCGGGGCGAGCAGTGCGGTCAGCGCGCCGTCGAGCCCGAGCCGCCCGGCCTCCGTACCGGGCGGCACCACCCGCAGCGTCCGCTCCACCCATGCCGACAGTGCCGCGGACGGCCCCTCCAGCAGCGCGTCCCCGTCGGGCGACGAGAGCGCGAGACACAGCACCTGACGCCCCTCGACCTTCGTCGGCCAGATCCTGACATCCCCGTGCCCGCACGGCCGGAAGATCCCTTCCACCAGCAGCTCCCGGGCGAAGGTCCAGTGCACGGGGGCGTCCGAACCGATGTGGAAGGCGATGTGCACGGCGTACGGATCGTCCGTCCGGTACGTCAGCCGGGCCGGTACGGGGATGCTGTGCTCGGGCGACAGCACCAGATTCAGTTCCAGCTCGCGTTCGACCACAGAGTGCATGGCGGGCACTTCCTTTCCTGGCAAGGGGCCCAGTTGCGGGGCCATACCGGGAGAGAGGCGCCACCTCTTGGTTTATGACGCGACTTTCGACAACAACTTCGTACGGGGGTTTCCGCCGCCCGCGTTCTGGGATGTGTTGATCCAGAGGGTCGCGGACGCGGTCGGCACTTCTTACTCCGGGGTGAACTCGTAGCGCAGTTCGTACAGATGACCCGCCTTGGCCATGACCGCGGCCTCGATGGGGCGTTCGTCGTCTCCGTACACCACGCGCAGTGTCCGCAGCACCGGGAGATCGCTGGGCAGCCGGAGGGCCTCGTACTGTTCCTGGGTGGGGACGCGCGCGGAGACATGATCGACGCTGATCCGGGCCGGGGCACGATCATCATCCGATCCTGATCTGGTGGCGCAGCCGTTGGCGGCGCGCGGGCATGGTCATGGTGTCGACCTGGAAGGGCCGGTCCTCGCCGTCGAACGTGACCCGCGTCAGGCGGATTACCGGCTCACCCGGTCCCATGGACAAGGCTTCGCGCTCGTCCTCGTCGGGCATCGCGGCGGTCACATCCTCCTGCACCCGTACGCCGACGTGTCCCAGCTCCGCGAGCAGGGTGACCGCCCCGGCGGGGATCTTCGCTGTCCCGGCGAGACGCGTGCCGCGCGCGATGGACACGGGGTAGGTAGGTGTCCGTGAGTTCACCGGGGCGGTCGTCCAGATACATCACCCGCCGTACGACGACGGTTTCGCCGGTGCCGACCCCGAGCAGCCCGGCCACTTCGGGCGGCGCCGCGACCTCGCCCGCGTCGGCGATCCAAGGTCGTATCAACTCAGCTGGGCCCATGCCTTCAGGACTACGAAGCAGGGGACTCAACTGCCGATTGTGTCGAGTTCCGCGACCGCGTCCGCCGGCAGCGTCAGGTCGGCGGCGGCGATGTTCTGGCGCAGGTGGGCGCGCGAGGAGGTGCCCGGAATGAGGGCGGTGGTGGCAGAGCGCTGCAGCAGCCAGGCCAGGGCGACCTGCTGCGGCGAGGCGTCCAGACGCGCGGCGACGTCGGTCAGGGTCTGCGACTGCAGCGGGGAGAAGCCGCCCAAGGGGAAGAACGGGGTGAAGGCGATGTTCTGTGCCGCGCACCGCTCCACGAGGGCGTCGTCCTGGCGGTTGGCCAGGTTGTAGAGGTTCTGCATCGTGACGACCGGGGCGATGGCCTGCGCCTCGGTGAGCTGGGCATCGGAGGCGGCACTGAGTCCGAGGTGGCGGATCAGACCTTCCTTCCGCAGCTCGGCCAGCGCGCCGAACATGTCGCCGATCGGCTCATCATCCGTCTGCCCCTCGTTGGTGCCCAAGCGCAGGTTCACCACGTCGAGCGCGTCCACGCCGAGGTGCTGGAGGTTCTCGTGGACCTGGGCTTTGAGGTCCTGGGGGTCCCGCGAGACTTTCCAGCTGCCGTCGTCGCCGCGACGGCTGCCGACCTTGGTCACGATGCGCAGATCCGCGGGGTAGGGGTGCAGGGCCTCCTTGATGATCTCGTTGACGACGGCGGGCCCGTAGTAGTCGCTGGTGTCGATGTGCGTGATGCCCCGCTCGACAGCCTCCCGCAGCACCGCGACGGCCTCGTCCCGGTCCTTGGGCGGCCCGAACACGTTGGGTCCCGCCAGCTGCATGGCTCCGTATCCCATGCGGCTGATGGTCAGGTCGTCGGCGAGGGTGAGAGTTCCGCCGGGGGTGGTGCCGGTCATGGTGCGCCCTTTCGTCGTGCGGCTATGGACAGCTTGTCCCGTATCGACTGTGCGCGCTTCCGGGCGGACGTGGCAGTGCCCCGCTGTTCCTGGGGGTGACAGGGACAGGCACCCGCGCCGGTACGGACCTAGGGTTGGGGCATGGACGGCACCAACGCGCTCGGCGAGTTTCTACGCGCCCGCCGGGCACTGGTCAGGCCCGAGGACGCCGGAATCCGCGGCGGCGGGCTCCGGCGCGTGCCGGGGCTGCGCCGCGAGGAGGTCGCGATGCTCGCCGGGATCAGCGCCGACTACTATCTGCGCCTGGAACAGGGCCGCGACCGCAATCCGTCGCTTCAGGTCCTCGAAGCCCTGGCCGAGGTCCTGAACCTGGACGCGGACGCCACCGCTCACCTCATCGGCCTGACCCAGACGCGTCCCTCCCGAGCCCACCGGGCACCCCGCTCCGCAGGCCGTGCACGGGCTGCACGCAAACCCGAGACCGTGCCGCCCGGCATCCTCCAGCTCATGGAGGGCTGGACCACCAATCCCGCCTACGTCGAGAACAAGTTCACCGACGTGCTCGCCGCCAACGCGCTGGCCACGGCCGTCTCCCCGAACTACTCCGCCGGCGTCAACCTCCTGCGCGCCGTCCTCCTCGACGACAGCGAACGCGAACTGCTGCGGGACTGGGAGGAACTGGCCGAGGCACTGATCGCCTCCCTGCGGGCCAACGTCGGGCCCGACGTCGACGACCCGCGCCTGACCGAGCTCGTGGGCGAACTGTCCGTGCGCAGCGAGTACTTCCGCCGTCTCTGGGGCCGCCACGACGTACACCCCAAGCGGCCACGGGTCAACCGACTGCACCACCCACAGGTCGGCGATCTCGAACTGCACGCCAGCAAGCTGGCCATCGTCGGCACCGACGGCCTCGTCCTCAAGGTCTTCCACGCCGAACCCGGCAGCCGCAGCGCCGAACTGCTCGCGATCCTGGGAAGCCTGGCGGCCTCCGGCAAGGGCCGGAACCCGACCGGCCCCGACCGCCACCAGGCCATCGACGAGCAATGAAGGACCGGATATCCCGCTTCGGGACCGGCCAGGCGTAGCCGCACCCAAATGCCGTCAGAAGGCGTAACGCGCCCGCTGCGCGAAGCCGTAACGAAACCAGCTCCGACCCCTCCGTGTTACGGATCCCGGACACCCCCTTCCGGGCCGCTGGCCGGCCGTCGCGCCGAGGACGCCGCATACGCGGCCTCCGACCGCGCCGGTCACCCGGACGACGAACCGGCCTGCGTGTACTGGCTCAGCCAGGCCGAGCTGCACAGCTGGGCCGCGAGCAACGCATCCGATCTCAACGACCCCCGCCGGGCGCTGACCCACTACGCCGCCGTCGCCACCTCTCACCACGACGAGACGTACGATGACGACGCCTGCCCCCGCTCGCGCGCCCTGCGCCTGAGCCGCGAAGCCGACGCCCACCTCTCACTTCGTGACGTGGACGCGGCGGTCAACACGGCCGACCAGGCCGTGGGCGGCGTCACTTCCGCGCGAGGCACGACTGTCCTCACCGATCTGCGGACCAAGCTCCGAGCCCACCAACAGCTCCCAGAAGTCCGCGAATTCCTCGACCGCACCGTTTGACCCGTCCATGGCCTGAGGCCGCTGTGCTCCGGCTTGTCCGGGTGGCGTCATGAAACAGGGCTGCTTACGACCGTGAGGACCCCGTGGTCAGGTAGGCCATCCGGCTGAACGCCGGGGTGGCGCGTCAGCTTCCGGGCCGTCCGTCCTTACCCGTCCGGGTGGTGGGCGCCCCGGGGGCGCGGTTCCCGTCCTCCGCCGGGTGGTCACGCGCTTCCGTTCGAACCGATGTGCTGAATTCGTGCAGGTCGGCGTACAGATCCCACCCCGCAGCTTTACGCTTCGGAGCAGCACTGCCGGGCGGCTGCCCGAACGCGGTCGTTTCTGGCGGGCACCATCTTCCGGGTCCCCGGTTCTTCGTTAATGTCTTCCTGGACGCGCGGGAGTACGAACCCGGCCGCCGATCCGGCGCCGGGCGACCCTGTCAGGTCAAATCATGGTGTGAGCGAACGGAGTTGGGGTCAGTGGCTACTCCTCCTGGTGACGGCGGGAACGTACCCCGGGAAGGCTTCTACCCGGACCCTTCCATTCCTGGATATGTCCGGTACTGGAACGGTGCCGCCTGGGTGCCCGGCACCTCGCGGCCCGCGCCCCGTGAGGGTGAGGGCGCGCCCGCCGCGCTGCCCGCCGCCGCGCCGCCCGCCGTCGACGAGACGGGGCCGGTCTTCCTCGACGAGGACCCGCCCGAGCGGCCCCGGCAGGAGCCCGCCTCCGTGTGGCAGGCCGACGCCTCCCGCCAGTCCGGCTTCGGGGGCGAGCGTGACGCCCGGGTCTCCTGGGGTGCGGGTGCGGGACAGGATCCCCGGGTTCCCGCCCCGGCCCCCTCGCCCGCACCGCCCGCCGACCCGACCGGGGGCGCGCTGCCCGGCGTACGGGCCCTGGGGCCCGGGGACGGGGACGGCGGCGGAAGCGGCATCGACGCGGACGAGAACGCGCCGGTCACCGACGGTACGGTCGCGATCC
This sequence comes from Streptomyces sp. NPDC088124, assembly GCF_040685895.1. NCBI lineage: Bacteria > Bacillati > Actinomycetota > Actinomycetes > Kitasatosporales > Streptomycetaceae > Streptomyces > Streptomyces sp. NPDC088124. Next base: position 13,066 of record NZ_JBFBJB010000024.1, read on the forward strand.
GCCCCCAGCGGCGCGGCGGCGCCGGTCCCGGACGCGCTCCGGGGCCCCGCGAGGGCGGCAAGCCGCCCGCCGACTCGACGATGACCATCCGCGCCCTGCGCGCCGCGCGCCGCGCGAAGGACGAGGAGGCCGCCGCCGGCCGCCCCGACCAGGGCACGATGGCGATCCGCGCGCTCGACGCCGGACCCAGGCCGCAGCTCCCCGCCCGGCAGCCGGCCCACCAGCAGCCACCGGCCCAGCCGTCCGCCCAGCCCCCTCAGTCCTACGCGCCCGCTCCCGCGTCCGAGCCCGAGCCCGACCCCGGGCCCATCAGCCCCGGCGACGGCGGCGGTGCCACCTCCTGGGCCCAGCAGGTGCACCGGCTCGCCCAGGGGGACGGGACGGACCAGCCCGTGGTGCCCTGGAAGCCGCCGGTCGAGGACCCGTTCCTCCAGGCCGCGCGCGCCCAGGCCGCCTCCCGCCCCGCCGGTCTCGGCAAGCGGGTCGTGGCCCGGCTGATCGACACGGTGGTGCTGGGGGCGGTCGTCACCGCCATCGCCGTACCGCTCATCACCCGGGCCCTGGCCCATATCGACGACAAGGTCGAGGCGGCCAGGCAGACAGGGGAGACCGTCACGGTCTGGCTGCTCGACGCCACCACGGCCGGCTACCTCGGTGGTGTCCTCGCCGCCCTGCTGGTCGTCGGCGTGCTCTACGAGGCCGTGCCGACCGCCAAGTGGGGGCGCACACTGGGCAAGAAGCTCTGCGGAATCGACGTTCGGGACATCGAGACCCACGAGGCCCCGGCCTTCGGCGCCGCGCTGCGCCGCTGGCTGGTCTACAGCGTGCTCGGCGTGCTCGTCGTGGGGCTCGGCAACGTGCTGTGGTGCCTGTTCGACCGGCCCTGGCGGCAGTGCTGGCACGACAAGATCGCCCACACTTTCGTCGCCCGCTGACGGGGCGTGAGGCGTCGGCGGGGCTGTTCGTCCGAACGGCGGGTCAGCCGTTGCGGGCCCCTCCGGGCCGGGGTGCACTGCCCCCATGAGCAATGACCAGCCGCCGTCCGGCCCACCCCCCGAGGACGACCCCTTCCTCAAGAAGCCGCAGGAGCCGCGGGAACCACAGGGGCCGCGGGAGTCGCAGGGGCCCCCTGGGCCACAGGAACCGCAGGAACCGCACGGGCCGCAGGGACCGCAAGAGCCGCCACCGGCCCATGAGCCTCCGCCGTCCTCCGGAGGATCCCCGTACGGCGCTCCCTACGGCGGCGAGCACGGTCCGCCCAAGGCCCCGCCGTACGATCCGAACGCCCCCGGTGGCGGTGCGTACGGCGGCTCTCCCTACGGGCAGGACCCCTACGGGCAGGACCCCTACGGGGGAAGCGGCTCGCCCTACGGCGGGGATCCGCTCGCCGGGATGCCGCCCCTCGCGCCGTTCGCCACGCGCCTCGCGGCCCGGGTCATCGACGCGCTGATCATCTTCATTCCGCTGGCGATCATCTCGCTGCTCGTCGGTGGCTGGCGCAACACGCCGAACAACACCGGAAGCTGGGACGAGGTCACCAACCAGGTCAACACCGGTACGCAGTGGGTCTGGTCGCTGATCTCGATCATCGCGTACGTCGGCTACGACACCCTGATGACGAAGAAGTACGGGCAGACCCTCGGCAAGCGGTGGCTCAAGCTGCGGGTCGCGATGCTCAACGACGGCTCCGTACCGGAGGGCAACGCCTCGCTGGTGCGTGCCGCCGTGCTCTGGGTGCCCGCGCTGCTCTGCTGCCTCTTCCTCTGGTGGCTCATCATCATCGTGACGATCCTGGCCAGCCGGCCGTACAAGCAGGGGCTGCACGACAAGGCGGCCAGGACCGTCGTGGTGACGGCGACTCAGTGACGGGCGGTCTCACCGACCGGCGACGTCGCTCGCGCCCCGGACACCTCACCGCGCGTCGCGGTGTCACTGGTGGTCCGGTGGCGGCGCGGGGTGGCCGCCCGCGTGGCCCGTGCCTTGCGGGGCAGCGGCACGGTCATGGCGACCAGCAGCCCCAGACCGAGCGCGGCGACGCCGATCACCGCGACGCCGATCCCCGTGCTCGTACCGGAGAGCAGGAGCATGGCGAGCGTCGAACAGACGATGGTGGCGGAGCCGTAGGCGAGCTGTGCGGCAGTCGGACGCGGCATGGCGGAATCCGTCCCTCGGGGGCATCTGTATCTGTGTGGTTCTGGGGGGCTTGGGGGACTCTCTGGTTCTGGGGATGTTTGGTGCGTCTCGCGTATCTCGTACAGAGGACAAGTGGTACCAGGGCGCCGCAAGGCGGTCGCACTCCATAGCGACTCTAGACGGTGGATGCCCGGACGGAACGGGTAGTAAGCGTGAGCTGTCATATGGCTCCGGTGCATGGGGGGCGCATCGAGTCACGCCCCCCTTCAACAGGCCTGATGTATGCGCCCGTTGGCCGGTTCACCACCCTGTTCGGATAGTGGGACCGGAAGGCCGCATAGTGCAATTGACGGGTTCAAGTCAAGATCTGTTTTTTCTTCCCCAACTCCGGTCCAATGTCGTCACTTATGACGCGCAGACGCGCGCGGATCCCACACTCCCGGTCCGCGGATCGCGTGCGCCGGGGAGGAACACCACCAAGTGATCAGAAACCGACGGGCGAGACGAGTCTCCGCCGTGGTCGTGGCTCTGGCCGCGACCGCCGCGACGGCCTCGGCCTTCACCACGGCTCAGGCCCAGGAGCAGCCCGCGTCCGCTTCCAGCGCCCCGTCCGGCGCGGAGCGCCGTGACCCGGCGCCCCAGAAGGGCCAGGTCGACCACGACCTCGACGGCCCGTTCAGCAAGCAGCAGTCCAAGCAGCGCGAGGCGGCGCTCCAGCAGGTCATATCCGGCGACGCCAAGGTCGAGAAGCGCGGCGGCTCCCAGGTCGTCAAGCTCGACAGCAAGAAGTACGTGGAGCTCGGCCGCGAGAAGACCGACAAGATCTTCACCATTCTCGTGGAGTTCGGCGACGACGTCGACAACACGACGATGTACGACCCGGACGGCGCCGACGGCCCCCTGCCGCCCGTCGTCAAGTACGGCGGCGACCCGGGCCCGCTGCACAACGAGATCGCCGAGCCCGACCGGAAGGTGGACAACTCCACCGCCTGGCAGGCCGACTACAGCCAGGAGCACTTCCAGGACCTGTACTTCGGCACCGGCAAGGACGCCAAGGGACAGCAGAAGGAGTCCCTGAAGACGTACTACGAGAAGACGTCCTCCGGGCGCTACTCGGTCGACGGCGCGGTCTCCGACTGGGTCAAGGTGCCGTGGAACGAGGCCCGTTACGGCTCCAACTACTGCGGCTCCACCAACTGCGCCAACGTCTGGGACCTGGTCCGCGACGGCCTCACCGCCTGGACCGCCGGCCAGAAGGCCCAGGGGAAGACCGACGCCGAGATCAAGGCCTACCTGTCCGAGTACGACCAGTGGGACCGGTACGACTTCGACAACGACGGCGACTTCAACGAGCCCGACGGCTACATCGACCACTTCCAGATCGTCCACGCGGGCGAGGACGAGTCGGCGGGCGGCGGCGTCCAGGGCACCGACGCCCTGTGGGCGCACCGCTGGTACGCGTACGGCACCAACGCGGGCTCCACGGGCCCCGCGGGCAACAAGGCCGGCGGCGCGCCCGTCGGTGACACCGGCATCTGGGTCGGCGACTACACCATGCAGCCGGAGAACGGCGGCCTCGGCGTCTTCGCCCACGAGTACGGCCACGACCTGGGCCTGCCCGACCTGTACGACACCGCGGGCGGCGAGAACTCCACCGCCTTCTGGACGCTGATGTCGTCCGGCTCGTGGCTCGGCACCGGCAAGGACGCGATCGGCGACCTGCCCGGGGACATGACCGCCTGGGACAAGCTCCAGCTCGGGTGGCTGAACTACGCCGAGGCCAAGGCGGCCACCAACTCCACCCACAAGCTGGGCGTCTCCGCGTACAACACGAAGAACCCGCAGGCGCTCGTCGTCGAACTCCCCATGAAGGAGAAGACGACGACGGTCGTGAAGCCCGCGGAAGGCTCCAAGCAGTGGTGGAGCGACATGGGTGACGACCTCAAGAACACCCTCACCCGTTCGGTGGATCTGACCGGCAAGTCCGCCGCGTCGCTCGACCTGACCGGCTGGTGGGACATCGAGGCCGACTACGACTACCTCTACACCGAGGTCTCCACGGACGGCGGCGCCAACTGGACGCCGCTGGAGGGCACGGCGGACGGCAAGTCCCTGCCCCGCGACGCCGCCGACAAGCCGGCCCTGACCGGTGTCTCGGGCACGGCGAAGAAGCTCAGCTTCCCGCTGGACGCCTACGCGGGCCAGAAGTTCGACCTGCGCTTCCGCTACCAGACGGACGGCGGCGTGGCCGGCAAGGGCTTCACCGCCGACGCCATCACCCTCACGGCCGACGGCGCGCCGCTCTTCACCGACAACGCCGAGGGCGACGACGCGGGCTGGACCGCGAAGGGCTTCTCGCGCATCGGCGAGTCCTTCACCCAGGAGTACGAGCAGTACTACATCGCGGAGAACCGCCAGTACGTCTCGTACGACAAGACCCTCAAGGTCGGCCCGTACAACTTCGGCTTCTCCGCGCCGAACGACGGCAAGGTCGAGCACTTCGCCTACCAGAACGGCCTGTTGATCTGGCTGTGGGACACCTCACAGAAGGACAACAACACCAGCCAGCACCCGGGTGAGGGCCTGATCCTGCCGATCGACGCCCACGCCAAGCCGCTGAAGTGGTCGGACGGCACGCTGATGCGCAACCGGATCCAGTCGTACGACTCCACCTTCAGCTGGTGGCCGACGAGCGGTCTGTCGCTCCACCGCGCCGACCGGCTGACGCGGATCTCCCCGTCCCTGGGCGCCCCGGTCTTCGACGACCGCAAGGGCACCTACTGGAGCGAGGAGAACAAGGGCGGAAGCGTGAAGGTTCCTGACACCAACACCAAGATCAGCATCATCAACCAGCCGCTCGACGGCTCGACGATGACGGTCAAGGTCGGCAAGTCTGGTAAGTAACCTGGAGTAACCGCAGGTCAAACGCATGATCGGCCGTCGCCCCCTAGCGGGCGGCGGCCGATCGTGTTTAGGTGCGTCCTACGGATTCCTTATTGACACGACGTCTCACGGGGGAGATGAAGACATGGCAAGCGGAGGCTTCAGCAAGCTCCCGAACGGCACCGTGGTGGTGGCACTGAACCTGCCGAGACCGGCGGCGGAGGGCGGCACCGTACGCGTCCTGGTGCACGCCGCGAACCGGGCCCGCGCCCTGACCAGGCTGCGGAACCTGGGGCTGCGAGCGGTCTACCTGCGGGGCAACGCGGAGCCGCCGACACCGGACGAGATCACGGCCGTACTGCACCACCCGGACGGCCTGCTCTGGCGTACGACACCGGACGCGCCGGGGACGGCCGACCAGCTGTGGCGGCCGATCCGGGCGCTGCTGAGACCCGCGGTCATGGGGTACTGACCCGGGCGCGCGCAGGACCCCTACGGGCTCCCTGTACGGACCGCCCCGCTCCCGGCCCTCCGGCGGTCAGCCGCGGGCCGCCACCACCGGCGTGCCCGTCAGCGCCACGCCCGCCTCCCGCAGCTCCGCCAGGGCCCGCTCCGTGGTCTCCTCGGCCACGCCCGCCGTCAGGTCCAGCAGCACATGCGCGGTGAGGCCCGCGCGGACCGCGTCCAGCGCGGTCGCCTTCACGCAGTGGTCCACGGCGATGCCGACCACGTCGACCTCGGTCACCTCGCGCGCCTTCAGCCAGTCCGCCAGCCGGACGCCGTTCTCGTCGAAGCCCTCGAAGCCGCTGTACGCGGCCGAGTACGCGCCCTTGTCGAAGACCGCGGCGATCGAGCCGGAGGCGACCGCCGGGGCGAAGTTCGGGTGGAAGCCCACGCCCTCCGTGCCGGCCACGCAGTGCGCCGGCCAGGTGGTGACGTAGTCCGGTACGGCCGGGGGCACCGCGAAGTGGTCGCCCGGGTCGATGTGGTGGTCGCGGGTGGCGACCACGTGCCGGTAACCGGCGGTCGCCTGGCCTATCAGTTCGGTGATGGCGGCGGCGACATCGGCGCCCCCGGCCACGGCGAGGCTGCCGCCCTCGCAGAAGTCGTTCTGTACGTCCACGACGATCAGTGCGCGGTGCATAGCGGGTCCTTCACTGAGGAAGCGGGAAAGCGATGAGCCTGCTGAGCTGAGGGGCTGACGAGCACGAGTGGGTGAGTGACGGTCGGCGGGTGACGGAGCCGTACGGGAAGCAGCGGGGCGCCGGCCGGGGGAGGGGCGGCCGGGTTGCGAGCGTAGAGACTCCGGCCGCCGCGCGGGAGGGGGCGCGCACCGCTCTCGTACGGCGCATCCGCTGTCCCTCCAGTCTCACCCGCACCCACGGCCCACGCACCCGGCGCGCGGCCGTCCGGCCCGCCCGCCGCGGGCCCGTCCGGCCCCGTCCCGTTACCGGGCCCGTACCGGCCCGAGCCCCGCTCGTACCTTCCCCGTACCCTCTCCGTACCCCGTTCGTCCCCGCGTGCCCCGGGACCCGGCCGCTCACGCGTACTCGGTCGGGATGACCGGCTCCCCCCGCGACAGCTGCGTCGCCGACATCGGCAGCGCCGCCAGCGCCGCCCGGTGCCGCTCGCGCGCCACGTCCAGCGGCTCGCGCGCCACGATCTCGCCGCCCTTGACCAGCTCCACCAGCAGCTGCCGGTCCAGCAGCTCCTGCGGCACCGCCCCGGTGCCGAGCACCTCGGCCTCGGCGTACCCCTGCGCGTCCGCCCGGCGCGCCGCCCACTTGCGCCCGCCGACCGAGGTCTTCCCGCCCAGCGACTTCTTCGCCACCGGCCGGAGCGGGGCCTTCGGGTCCGCCGACGCGGCCCGCGCGACGATCTTGTAGACCATGGAGCAGGTCGGGTGACCGCTGCCCGTGACGAGCTGCGTACCGACGCCGTACGCGTCCACCGGCGCCGCCGCCAGCGAGGCGATCGCGTACTCGTCCAGGTCCGAGGTGACGACGATCCTGGTGCCGGCCGCGCCCAGCTCGTCGAGCTGCTGCCGCACCCGGTGCGCGACCAGCAGCAGGTCGCCCGAGTCGATCCGTACGGCGCCCAGCTCGGGCCCCGCGATCTCCACGGCGGTCCGTACGGCCTCGGCCACGTCGTACGTGTCGACCAGCAGCGTGGTGGACCGGCCGAGCGAGTCGATCTGCGCCCGGAACGCGTCGCGCTCGCTGTCGTGCAGCAGGGTGAAGGCGTGCGCGCTCGTGCCGACCGTCGGAATGCCGTACCGGAACCCGGCGGCCAGGTCGGAGGTGGCGTCGAAGCCGCCCACGTACGCGGCGCGCGCGGCGGCCACCGCGGCCAGCTCGTGCGTGCGGCGCGCCCCCATCTCGATCAGCCGGCGCCCGCCCGCGGCCGTCGCCATCCGGGAGGCCGCGGCGGCGATCGCCGAGTCGTGGTTGAGGACCGAGAGGATCACGGTCTCCAGCAGCACGCACTCCGCGAAGGAGCCCTCGACCCGCAGGATCGGCGAGCCGGGGAAGTACACCTCGCCCTCCGGGTACCCCCAGATGTCGCCACGGAAGCGGTACGCGGCGAGCCAGGCGAGCGTCTGCTCGTCGACGACCTCGTTGTCGCGCAGGAAGCCCAGCAGAGCGGGGTCGAAGCGGAAGTTCTCCACGGCGTCCAGGACCCGGCCGGTACCCGCCACGACCCCGAACCTGCGGCCCTCGGGCAGCCGCCGGGTGAAGACCTCGAAGACGGAGCGCCGGTCGGCCGTACCGGCCCGCAGCGCCGCCTGGAGCATCGTCAGCTCGTACTGATCGGTGAAGAGCGCGGTCGACGGAATGTCCACCGGCAGCCCAAGGTCCGCAGTGTTCATAGGACGATGCTACCCCGAATACTCGTCACTCTGACGATTTCTCGGTGGCCGTTTGTGCGACACCGCTCACGTGGTGGCAGCATGGGACGCGTGAGGCCGCGGCATGCCGGCGCCCCCCGCAGAGAAGAAGGTCGTCCCGAACCGTGAGTGTTGCTCCGACTGAGATCGAACGCCCCGAATCGGCCGAGGAGACCTTCGCGGTCCCTGAGCCCGACGTGCCATGGGTGACGATCGTCCACAACGACCCGGTCAACCTCATGAGTTACGTGGCGTACGTCTTCCAGACCTATTTCGGCTATTCGAAGGACAAGGCGCACAAGCTGATGCTCGACGTCCACCACAAGGGCCGCGCGGTCGTCTCCAGCGGCAGCCGCGAGGAGATGGAGCGCGATGTGCAGGCGATGCACGGATTCGGGCTCTGGGCGACCCTCTCGCAGGACCGCACCTGATGGCCGGCCGCTTCGAGGCGATCCCGGGCGGCGGCGCGGCCGTCGCGCTCGACGAGGTCGAGATCTCGATCCTGCGCTCGCTGGCCGTGCAGCTGCTGGAGCTGATCGGCCCCGCCGACGAACCCGCCCAGGGGGAGGACCCGCTCGCCGCGCTCTTCACCCCGGGCCCCAGCGAACCCCCGGCCGACCCGGCGCTGGCCCGCCTCTTCCCGGACGCGTACGGCGACCCGGAGGGGCCGGACTCCGGCGCCGACGAGGAGGAGCTGAAGGAGTACTCCTCGGAGTTCCGGCGGTTCACCGAGAACGACCTGCGGGACCGCAAGCGCGAGGACGGCATGGCGCTCGTCCGGACGCTGGACTCGCTCACCGCCACGGGCGAGGGCGGCGCCGTACTGAAGCTGACGCCCGACGACTGCCGGCACTGGCTCGGCGCCCTCAACGACCTGCGCCTGACGATCGGTACGCGGCTGGAGGTCACCGATGAGGACGAGGGCGGTGAGCTGTACCGGCTGCCGGACTCCGACCCGCGCAAGCCGATGGTGATGGCGTACCTCTGGCTCGGCGCCCTCCAGGAGTCACTCGTCGAGACGCTGATGCCTTGAGGTCCCGCCGCCCGCGACGCATCCGCCATTCGCTCAAATGATGCTCAATTCGGCATAACGATCCCGTCACCACCGCGGCCTTCTTTGCGGTTCGCGGTGCGATTTGTCCCCTTTTTCCTGTGGGCTGTGCCACAGCCGCGGGCGCCGGCCGCCCGACCTCCCGTGATAGATCTGCCAGACCCCCCGGGGACGCCACCCCTGTCCCCGGGGGTGTTTTCCGACCGGCCGAACGCCGGCGGCACTCCATCCACTTCCGGGGGGGATCACGAACTGATCCGCGACCGAGCACGGTCTCGGATCCGCATGGAGAAAGGGCGCACGACCATGACCTCTGCGCAGGTCGACAAGGAGTACGGCGGCGAAGGGTCCGCCGGCGGTCCCGCCGGGCACGGCCCGGGCGAAGAGGGGTACGAGCGCGGACTCGGCAGTCGCCAGGTCCAGATGATCGCCATCGGCGGCGCGATCGGCGTCGGCCTCTTCATGGGCGCCGGGGCGAACATCGCCAAGGCCGGTCCCAGCATCATCCTCATGTACGCCCTCGCCGGCGTCGTGATCTTCTTCATCATGCGGGCGCTGGGCGAACTGCTCCTCTACCGGCCCGTCTCGGGATCCTTCGCGGAGTACGCCCGCGAGTTCCTCGGCCCCTTCTTCGGCTTCGCCACCGGCTGGACGTACTGGCTGATGTGGGTCGTCACCGGCATGGCGGAACTCACCGCCGCCGCGATCTACATCCACTTCTGGTTCCCGCAGATCCCCCAGTGGGTCAGCGCGCTCGTCTTCCTCGTGGTCCTCTTCGGGGTGAACCTGATCTCGGTGAAGATCTTCGGCGAGGTCGAGTTCTGGTTCTCGATGATCAAGGTCACCGCCATCATCGGCATGATCGTCATCGGTCTCGGCGTGCTCACCCTCGGCTTCTCGGACGCCGGTGACACCGCCACCGCCGCCAACCTCTGGGAGCACAAGGGCGTCTTCCCTAACGGCATCGGCTCCAGCCTGATGACCCTCCAGGGCGTCATGTTCGCCTACCTCGCCGTCGAACTGGTCGGTGTCACGGCGGGCGAGTCCGAGAACCCCGAGAAGACCCTCCCCAAGGCCATCAACACGCTGCCCTGGCGCATCATCGTCTTCTACGTCGGCGCGCTCCTCGTGATCCTCTCCGTCGTCAAGTGGACGGAGTTCTCCGCGGGCACCAGCCCCTTCGTCCACGCCTTCGAGACGATGGGCATCCCGCTCGCCGCGGGCATCGTCAACTTCGTCGTGCTGACCGCCGCGCTCTCCTCCTGCAACTCCGGCATGTACTCCACCGGCCGGATGCTGCGCGACCTCGCCGCCAACAGCGAGGCGCCGAGCGCCTTCGGCCGGCTCAACGCCCGCCGGACCCCGGCCGTCGGCATCACCGTCTCCGTGGCCCTGATGGGCATCGGTGTGGTCCTCAACTACATCGTCCCGGAGAAGGCGTTCGGCTATGTGACCTCGGTCGCCACCGCCGCCGGTATCTGGACCTGGATGATGATCCTGATCAGTCACATCCGCTACCGGCGCGCGGTGGAGGCGGGCCGGCTGCCCGCCTCGTCCTTCCCGGCACCCGGCGGATCGCTCTTCAGCTGGGTCGCGGCCGGCTTCCTCGCCCTGGTCACCTGCCTCATCGCGTACGACAGCGACGCGCGGATCTCCCTCTACGTGGGGGCGGTCTGGGCCGTCTTCCTCGCGATCGGCTGGCGGTACGTGAAGAACCGCACCCCGCAGCGGTCGAAGCCCTCCGGCACCCCGGACGCGCCGCAGTACGCCCCCGCCGAGTGACCCGTACGGGCAGCCCCTGACGCCTGCCCGTTCCCGCCCCGCCTCGCCTCGCCTCGCCCCCGGATCCTGGCCCACCCCCTGATCCGGGGGCGCGCGTGCCGGTCCCTCTATATTTTCTTCATGCTCACCATCACCCAGGCCCTGCACGACCAGATCGTCGCGCACGCGCGAGCCGACCACCCCGACGAGGCGTGCGGCGTCGTCGCCGGCCCCGAGGGCACCGGCCGGGCCGAGCGCTTCATCCCCATGCTGAACGCCGCCCGTTCGCCCACCTTCTACGAGTTCGACTCGGTGGACCTCCTCAAGCTGTACCGCGAGATGGACGACCGCGACGAGGAACCGGTGATCATCTACCACTCGCACACCGCGACCGAGGCGTACCCCTCCCGTACGGACATCACCTACGCCAACGAGCCCGGCGCCCACTACGTCCTGGTCTCCACCGCCGACACCGACGGCTCCGGCCCCTTCCAGTTCCGCTCGTACCGCATCGTGGACGGCACGGTGGAGGAAGAGCCCGTGGAGATCGTCTGACCGGCCCCGCGCCGCGGGTCCTGTGCCCTCTCCGCCCGGCTGTCCACTCCGTGGACGTCAGGCGTCCACCCAATGGGAAGGCATTCCCGGGCGCCAAACGGGAATCGATACGATGAGCGCATGGTTTCCATCGACGTGAGCGACAAGACGCCGAGCACACCGCTGCTCGTGGCGCGGCTGCACGTCGATCTGTGCCGCCTCGCCAGCGCCATCTGTCCCGGCCGCGCCGCCGGCTGAGCGACGGCCTGCCCGGAGCGCGGTCTTCCGTACCCGCACGTCGTCGCATCTCCGCAAGCCGCACCACCCCCTCGCGCGGGGGGCCCGAGCCGCGCGCCCGTCACGCAGTCTCCCGCCCGTCACGAAGTCTCCCGACAGGAGCCCATGCCATGGCCATCGAGGTCCGCATCCCGACCATCCTCCGCACCTACACCGACGGCGCCAAGGCGGTCGAGGGCACCGGCGACACGCTCTCCGAGCTCTTCGCCGACCTCGACACCCGGCACGCCGGCATCCGGGAGCGGCTGATCGACCCCGCCAAGGACAACCAGCTCCGCCGCTTCGTCAACGTCTACCTCAACGACGAGGACGTCCGCTTCCTGGACGGCGTCTCCACCAAGCTCGCCGACGGCGACAGCGTCACCATCCTCCCGGCCGTGGCCGGCGGCGCGCCCGACCCGAAGCGCTCCGTCTGATGCGGTACGACTCCCCGCTGGCGGCGGTCGGCAATACGCCCCTGGTCCGTCTCGTCCGGCTCTCCCCGTCGGACGACGTACGGATCTGGGCCAAGCTGGAGGACCGCAACCCGACCGGCTCCGTGAAGGACCGGCCCGCGCTCCACATGGTGGAGCAGGCCGAGAAGGACGGCCGGCTCACTCCCGGCTGCACGATCCTGGAGCCCACCAGCGGCAACACCGGCATCTCGCTCGCCATGGCGGCCCGGCTCAAGGGCTACCGCATCGTCTGCGTCATGCCGGAGAACACCTCGCAGGAACGGCGCGACCTGCTCGCGATGTGGGGGGCGGAGATCGTCTCGTCCCCCGCCGCGGGCGGCTCCAACACCGCCGTACGGGTGGCGAAGGAACTGGCGGCGGAGAACCCCTCCTGGGTGATGCTCTACCAGTACGGCAACCCCGACAACGCGGGCGCCCACTACGCCACGACGGGCCCGGAGATCCTGGCCGACCTGCCGTCCATCACCCACTTCGTGGCGGGCCTGGGCACCACGGGCACGCTCATGGGTGTCGGCCGCTATCTGCGCGAGCACGTCGACTCCGTCCAGATCGTCGCGGCGGAGCCCCGCTACGACGACCTCGTCTACGGGCTGCGCAACCTCGATGAGGGCTTCGTCCCCGAGCTCTACGACGCCTCGGTCCTCACCACCCGCTTCTCCGTCGGCTCGGCGGACGCGGTCACCCGTACCCGCGAACTCCTCCAGCAGGAAGGCATCTTCGCGGGCGTCTCCACCGGCGCGGCGCTGCACGCGGCGATCGGCGTGGGCCGGAAGGCGGTCAAGGCGGGGGAGAGCGCCGACATCGTGTTCGTCGTGGCGGACGGCGGCTGGAAGTACCTGTCGACGGGCGTCTACACCGCGGCGACGACCGAAGAGGCGATCGAGAGGCTGCACGGCCAGCTCTGGGCGTAGTGCCCGCGGCCGGGGCGGCGACGGGCGGCGGGCGGTAGGGCGGCACGGGGGCCGTGGTCCCCGGGGAGCACGGCCCCCGCGCCCCTCGCCGCCCCGCCCGCTCGTGCTCCACGCCACAAGCCCGAGCGGGACACGGCGCCGACCGGCTCTCCTGACCCGCCGTAGGGGAGCGAGAAGGGGCGTGAAGGCGCGCGAAGGAGTGTGAAAGGGCGCGCAGGCGGCCGGGAAACACGGCGCGGGGAGCGGGCCCACCCGTACGGACCATCCGAACCAGTGACGTCCTGGGTGAGTTCCCCCACAACGGACCACTGTGAAGGAGCGACCAGCCCTTTCGCGCTTTACGCTCGGTAAGAGGTCGCGCGGACAGGTGAGGCGGAGGAAGGAGCGGGGCGAGGGGCAAGTCCGGCAAGGCGGAGGAGAGAGGCGACGCGGAGCGTCGTCGGCTGACGACAACGCCGCCAGGCGCCGCCCATCGGCACGCGACGCCGCCTCACCTGTCCGCGCGACCTCTACCTCGCACGACCCCCGTCGCCCCGCCGTCCACGCCACGGAGGTTCCCGCTCCATGAAGCTCACCGTCGTCGGCTGTTCGGGCTCGTTCCCCTCCGCGGGATCGGCCTGCTCCAGCTACCTCGTAGAGGCCGACGACTTCCGGCTGCTCCTCGACCTGGGTAATGGCGCCCTCGGAGAGTTGCAGCGCCACTGTGGTCTCTACGACCTCGACGCCATCTTCCTCAGCCACCTCCACGCCGACCACTGCATCGACATGTGCGGCTACTTCGTCGCGCGCTACTACCGCTTCGACGGCGGACGCTGCGACGCGATCCCCGTCTACGGCCCCGAAGGCACCGAACAGCGCCTCACCACGGCGTACGCGGACACCCCTTCGGACAAGGCGATGAGCGAGGTCTTCGACTTCCACACCCTCAAGCCGGGCTCCGGCTCGTTCGACATCGGCCCGTTCTCCGTCCGTACGGAGAAGGTCGCGCACCCCGTCGACACCTTCGCGATCCGCGTCGAGCACGACGGCAGGTCCCTCACGTACTCCGGGGACACCGGCGTCTGCGACCCGCTGGTCGAGCTGGCCGAGGACACGGACCTCTTCCTCTGCGAGGCGGCCTTCACCTACGGCAAGGAGGACGTGGAGGGCCTGCACCTCAACGGCCGCGAGGCCGGCGCCCACGCCGCCCGCGCCCGCGCCCGCAGGCTCGTCCTCACGCATGTGCCGCCGTGGACGGACGGCGACCGGAACCTGGCCGACGCGCGCGACGTGTACGCGGGCCCGGCGGAACTGGCCGTCCCGGGCGCGGTCTACGAGATCTGACGCGGCGCACGGGACCCGGCGCCCGAGACTCGGCGCACGGGATCCGGCGCCCGGGATCCGGCGCCCGGCGTACGCGACCGTGGGCCCGGCCGGTCCTGACATCGGCCGGGCCCACGGGGCCCTGGGGGAGCGGGAGAGCCGTCTACTTGGCCTCGGCCTTGCGGAGTTCGGCGAGCTCCTCGTCCGACTCCCGGCCCGGCGTCGGCAGATTGAACCGTACGATCGCGAAGCGGAAGATCGCGTAGTAGAGGGCCGCGAAACAGAGCCCGACCAACGCAAGCCCCCACGGGTTGGTCGCGATGCCCAGGTTGAGGAAGAAGTCGACCGCGCCCGCCGAGAATCCGAAGCCGTCCTTCATGCCGAGTGCCCAGGTCAGCGCCATGGAAACACCGGTCAGCACCGCGTGGATCGCGTACAGCACGGGCGCGATGAACATGAACGTGAACTCGATCGGCTCCGTGACGCCCGTCACGAACGCGGTCAGCGCGAGCGAGAGCATCATGCCGCCGACGGCCTTGCGGCGCTCGGGGCGCGCGCAGTGCGTGATGGCCAGACAGGCCGCGGGGAGCGCGAACATCATGATGGGGAAGAAGCCGGTCATGAACTGCCCCGCCGTCGGGTCGCCCGCCAGGAAGCGGTTGATGTCGCCGCTCTTCCCGTCGAACGTGCCGGCCTGGAACCACGGGAACGAGTTGAGGAGGTGGTGCATGCCCACCGGGATCAGCGCACGGTTGGCGACACCGAAGATGCCCGCGCCGACCGCGCCCGAACCCACCAGCCACTCACCGAAGTTGTGCAGACCGGCGCCCAGAACCGGCCAAATGTAGCCGAAGGCGATGCCGATCACGAGTCCGGCGAAGGCGGAGAGGATCGGGACGAGACGCCGGCCGCCGAAGAAGCCCGCCCAGTCCGGCAGCTTCGTCCGGTAGAACCTCTGGTACAGCAGGGCGACCACGATGCCCATCACCACACCGCCCAGCACCTTCGCGTCGACGGGCGCGTCCGTCATCACGACCTTGCCGTCCACCACCTGCGCCACCTTGGGCAGGTTGGAGTCGGTGAAGGTGGCCAGCACGTTCTTGAAGACCAGATAGCCGGTGACGGCGGCGAGCGCGGTCGAGCCGTCCGACTTCTTCGCGAAGCCGATCGCGATACCCACGGCGAACAGCAGCGGCATGTTGTCCAGGATCGCGTTGCCGCCCGCGGCCATGAAGCTCGCGATCTTCGTGACGAACGCGGGGAACGAGTCACGGCCGAGCATGTCCGCGTTCCCGAGCCGGACGAGCAGCGCCCCGGCGGGCAGGACGGCGACGGGCAGCATCAGGCTGCGCCCGATACGCTGCATCACGGACATGACACCGCTGCCCCTTTTCGGCTTCTCCGCAGCGGGCTTGTTCTCCGCCGCGGGGGCGGCGCTGGCCGTGGACATCAACTTCCTCCAGGGGGAACGCGGCGCACGGCCGCGTGGTCTACACCACTATTGGTTTAGACCAGTTGTACACGGTGAGGAAGGGATAAGGAACCGCCGTAATTCGGCGAAAAATGTGACGTGGATTACGCGTCGCCGGGCCCGCCGGGCCGTCACGCCCTGGTGTTCTGCTGCTCGCCCTCCCGCTCCAGCTCCTCGGGCTCCCGCCCCGGTGTGGGAATGTCGAACACGGTGATCGCGAAGCGGAAGACCACGTAATAGATCACCGCGAAGCACAGGCCGATCGGGATGATCAGCCAGGGCTTGGTGTCCAGGTGCCAGTTGACGACGTAGTCGATCAGCCCCGCCGAGAAGCTGAACCCCGCGTGCACCCCCAGCGCCCAGGTGATCGCCATCGAGGCGCCCGTCAGCAGCGCGTGCGCCCCGTACAGCAGCGGCGCCGCGAACATGAAGGAGAACTCCAGCGGCTCGGTCACGCCCGTGACGAACGAGGTCAGGGCGACGGAGAGCATCAGCCCCGCGATCCGCTTGCGGTGCTCCGGGCGCGCGCAGTGCGTCATGGCCAGCGCGGCGGCCGGCAGGCCGAACATCATGATCGGGAAGAACCCCGACATGAACTGTCCCGCCGACGGGTCCCCCGCGAAGAAGCGGGTCAGATCGCCCTGGACCGTCGTCCCGTCCGGCTTGGTGAACGAACCCGCCTGGAACCAGAAGAACGTGTTCAGGAACTGATGCATACCGATCGGGATGAGCAGCCGGTTGGCCACCCCGAAGATCCCCGCACCCCAGGCGCCGAGCCCGATGAGCTGCTTGGCGAACGCCGTCAGCGCGTCACCCACCGGCTGCCACAGCAGCCCGAAGGCCACGCCGAGCACCACGCCGATGAACGCCATCAGGATCGGCACCAGCCGCCGCCCGTTGAAGAAGCCCAGCCAGTCCACCAGCCGCGTCCGGTGGAACCGCTGCCACACCACCGCGGTGAGCAGCCCGATCAGGATCCCCCCGAGCACCCCGGGGTTCTGCGGAACGCCTTCGGGGGCCGCCTTCGTCACCGAGCCGCCGACCGGGAACGCCGCCAGCACGTTGTGGTAGACGAGGAAACCGGCGACCGCGGCGAGCGCCGTCGAGCCGTCCGCCTTCTTCGCGAAGCCGATCGCCACGCCGATGCAGAAGAGCAGCGGCAGCCCGAACGCCCCGTCGAGGATCGCCGTACCGCCCTGCGTGAACACCTTCGCCGTCCTGTCCCAGAACGGCCCGTGCAGATACGCCGAGAAGAGATTGCCCAGGCTGACCAGCAGACCGGCGGCGGGCAGCACCGCCACCGGGAGCTGCAGACTCCGGCCGACCTTCTGAAGCCCCTGGAACAGCCCGCTCCAGCGCCGCTGCCGCGGCTCCGCCGGCTGCCCGGGCGCGGCGGTGCTGTCGGCGCTCATCGGCGTTCTCCCGTCCCCGGGCCCTGTCGGGGCCCTGTCCGGCAGGGCCCGGCCCGCCCCTCTGTCATCCCGCCACGACTGGTGTAGACCAGTTGGGCTAGGCTTCTCCCCGCCATCATTCGGTACGGCGTGACCGCACGCCCGCGAAGATGGGCCAACCGTGCGTTACGGTGACGAAACGGTCTGTGTTCGAACGTCAGGGAGTAAAGACATGGCCACCAAGGCTGAGAAGATCGTCGCCGGGCTCGGCGGGCTCGACAACATCGAGGAGATCGAGGGCTGCATCACCCGCCTCCGCACCGAAGTCGTCGACCCCGACCTCGTCGACGAGACCGCGCTCAAGGCCGCCGGAGCCCACGGCGTGGTCAAGATGGGCACCGCGGTCCAGGTGGTCATCGGCACGGACGCCGACCCCATCGCGGCGGACATCGAAGACATGATGTAGATCCGCCGAAGCCGCGGCGCGGGCAGCCGCGGCGCAGAACGGGCGCGGCCCGGCGCGGGCCCGGCCCGCCCCCGACGCCGCGCGGCACGGACGGGGCCTGAATCCGACCACGGTCACGACCACCGGATCAGGCTCCTCCCCGCCTCCGGATAGGCTCACGGCCATGTCTCGAATCGACGGCCGCACCCCCGAACAGCTCCGTCCCGTCACCATCGAACGGGGATGGAGCAAGCATGCCGAGGGCTCCGTCCTCATCTCCTTCGGCGACACCAAGGTCTTCTGCACCGCCTCCGTCACCGAAGGCGTCCCGCGCTGGCGCAAGGGCAGCGGCGAAGGCTGGGTCACCGCCGAATACTCCATGCTGCCCCGCGCCACCAACACCCGCGGCGACCGCGAAGCCGTACGCGGCAAGATCGGCGGACGCACCCACGAGATCAGCCGCCTCATCGGCCGGTCCCTGCGCGCCGTCATCGACTACAAGGCGCTCGGTGAGAACACCATCGTCCTCGACTGCGACGTCCTCCAGGCCGACGGCGGCACCCGCACCGCCGCCATCACCGGCGCCTACGTCGCCCTCGCCGACGCCGTCGCCTGGGCCCAGGGCAAGAAGATCGTCAAGGCCGGCCGCCGCCCCCTCACCGGCACCGTCGCCGCCGTCAGCGTCGGCATCGTCGACGGCGCGCCGCTCCTCGACCTCTGCTACGCGGAGGACGTCCGCGCCGAGACCGACATGAACGTCGTCTGCACCGGTGACGGCCGCTTCGTCGAGGTCCAGGGCACCGCGGAGGCCGAGCCCTTCGACCGCAAGGAGCTGAACGCGCTGCTGGACCTGGCGACGGCCGGCTGCGTCGACCTCGCCGCCATCCAGAACGAGGCCCTGGCCCGGACGGCCTGACCGGCCCCGTAGCGCCCGCCCCGTACCGTACGGGCGCCCGCCGGGCGCGTCCGTACGGTACGGATACTGGTGGGCATGACCCGCCTGATCCTCGCCACCCGCAACGCCGGGAAAATCACCGAACTCAAGGCCATCCTCGCCGACGCCGGCCTCCCGCACGACCTGGTCGGGGCGGAGGCGTACCCCGACATCCCCGACGTCAAGGAGACCGGCGTCACCTTCGCCGAGAACGCCCTCCTCAAGGCCCACGCCCTCGCCACCGCCACCGGCCTCCCCGCCGTGGCCGACGACTCCGGCCTCTGCGTCGACGTCCTGGGCGGCGCCCCCGGCATCTTCTCCGCCCGCTGGGCGGGCACCCACGGCGACGACCGGGCCAACCTGGACCTGCTCCTCGCCCAACTCGCCGACATCGCCCCGCCCCACCGCACGGCCCACTTCGCCTGCGCCGCGGCCCTCGCCCTCCCGGACGGCACGGAACGCGTCGTCGAAGGCCGCCTCCGGGGCACACTCCGCGCCGCCCCGGCCGGCACGGGCGGCTTCGGCTACGACCCGATCCTCCAGCCGGACGGCGAGAGGCGCACCTGCGCGGAACTGACGGCAGCGGAGAAGAACGCGATCAGCCACCGCGGCAAGGCATTCCGGGCGCTGGTACCGGTGGTGCGGGAGCTGTTGGGCTGAGCCGCGCGGATGGGCCCCGCCCACTCGGACGGGGCCCATCGGCTGCTGTGCGGCCGGTGGGATTCGAACCCACACGGGATTTCTCCCACTGGGACCTAAACCCAGCTTGGCTGCCAGTTACAACACGGCCGCATGCTGCTCTTCATGCTATCGGGCCGAAGTCCCTTCCGGTGAGCGGGAGGCGACCTCTCCGCCGGGCTCCTGTACGGTCGCGCCGACCCCCGGGTGCGCCGGGTGAAACGACCCGTATCGAGGCCGCGAGCCGTCGCCAGGAGGGGCGGGTCGTGGCGGGGTCAGAATTTCGGTTCCGGGGTCTGGGACTGGACCAGTTCCACCGCTTCCTCCTTCGTCTCCACCGACGGGGGTGAGCCCGTGAGCGGTTTGCGGGCCGTTTCCTTCATGCAGGCCACCGCGATCACGCCCACCAGTGCCGCCGCCATCGCGTAGTACGCCGGCATCAGGTCGTCGTCGGTCAGGCTGATGAGGGCGGTGATGACCAGGGGGGTCGTGCCGCCGAAGAGGGAGGCGGCGAGGTTGTAGCCGACCGCCAGGGAGCCGTACCTGACGTGGGTGGGGAAGAGCGCGGGGAGCGCGGCCGACATGGTGCCCAGGAGGCAGACCAGGGAGAGGCCGAGCATCAGCATGCCCGCCGTGATCGGGAGGACGCCGCCCTGTTTGATCAGCAGGAAGGCCGGCAGGGAGAGGAAGAAGAAGCCGAGCATGCCGCTCATCAGGAGGGGTTTGCGGCCGTAGCGGTCGTTGAGCCTGCCGACCTGACTGATGATCAGCATCAGCGCGACCATCACGCCGAGCAGGATCAGCAGTCCGTGTGTCTCGCTGTAGCCGAGCTGGTCCGAGAGGTACGTCGGCATGTACGAGAGCAGCATGTAGTCGGTGATGTTGTACGCGCCGACGAGCGCGATGCACAGGATCAGCGCCGGCCAGTACCGGCGGAAGATGTCGACCAGGTCGTCCTTCGTCGTCGTCTCCACCTGGTCCGCCGCCTCCGAGGCGTGGGCGCTGTCCGCCTCCAGTTTCCGGAAGGCGGGCGTCTCGTCGAGGCGCAGTCGCAGGTAGAGGCCGACCAGGCCGAGCGGGCCGCCGATGAGGAACGGTACGCGCCAGCCCCAGGCCTCCATCGTGTCGGAGCCGAGCGCCGCGGTGAGCGCGGTGACGAGGCCCGCCGCGCCGACGTACCCGGCGAGGGTGCCGAATTCGAGGAAGCTGCCGTAGTACCCGCGGCGCTTGTCGGGCGCGTACTCGGCGATGAAGGTGGACGCCCCGCCGTACTCGCCGCCCGTGGAGAAGCCCTGGACCAGCCGGAAGAGGATCAGGAGCGCCGGGGCCCAGAAGCCGATCGTGGTGTACGAGGGGATCAGGCCGATGGCGAAGGTGCCGAGCGCCATCAGCATCATCGTCAGCGCGAGGACCTTCTTGCGGCCGAGCCTGTCACCCATGGGGCCGAAGAACATTCCCCCGAGTGGCCGTACGAGGAAGGCGACCGCGAACGTCGCGAAGGAGGAGAGCAGCTCGATCGTGGGGTTCCCCGAAGGGAAGAAGACATGACCGATGGTGACCGCGAGATAGCTGTAGATGCCGAAGTCGAACCACTCCATGGCGTTGCCCAGGGAGGCCGCCTTCACCGCGCGCTTGACCGCTCGTTCATCGGTGACGGTGATGTCCGACCGGCGCAGCTTGGGGTTTTTCCGCTGCCTGATCGTGCGGAAGAGGGTGGGGTGACGTTTGACCGCCGCGGGGTCGGCGGCCTCGTCGTGCTCCTGGCCGGCCATGGCGCGGGTCCTTTCCTCGGAGTGAAGCAGTCCAAGGGAACCTTCTGTACGGCGGTGGCGGATGCAAACCGAAGTCCCGCGGAAGTGGGACTTCGGTCACAGCGTCGTCGGTGGGCCGTCCTCGGGGGGTCAGATGCCGAGGTCCTTGATGATCTTCGCTACGTGGCCCGTGGCCCGTACGTTGTAGAACGCGTGCTCGACCTTGCCCTGTTCGTCGACGACGATCGTGGAGCGGATCACGCCGGTCACGGTCTTGCCGTACATCTTCTTCTCGCCGAAGGCGCCGTAGCTCTCCAGGACCTGCTTGGACGGGTCGCCGACCAGGGTGACCTTCAGGCTCTCCTGGTCGCGGAACTTCGCGAGCTTCTCCGGCTTGTCCGGTGACACGCCGATGACGTCGTAGCCGGCGCCCGCGAGCAGGTCGAGGTTGTCCGTGAAGTCGCACGCCTGCTTGGTGCAGCCCGGGGTGAGCGCGGCGGGGTAGAAGTAGACGATGACCTTGCGGCCCTTGTGGTCGGCGAGCGAGACGTCCTTGCCGTCCGCGTCGGGCAGGGTGAAGGAGGGGGCGGTGTCGCCGGGGGTGAGTCGCTCGCTCATGGTTCTCCGTAGGTCGTGAGGCCGTGGGATCGTGAGGCCGTGGGGCAGGCTCGCGGTCGTACGTGCCGAGCGTAATCGGGGGTGCCGTCGGGTGCGGTCGGGGTGGAGCTGACAGACTGTCGCCCAAGGACTACCGGACACGACGACGGAGGCAGCGCGGTGTCGGATTCCAGGACCCCGGCGCAGATCGAGGCGGACATCGTCCGCAGGCGCGGGCAGCTCGCCGAGACGCTGGACGAGATCGGGGTGCGGGTGCACCCGAAGACGATCGTCGGCGACGCGAAGGCCAGGGTGGCCTCCCGGGTGGACCAGACGGCGGGGCGGGCGTTCGTCGCCGTGAACAGGACGGTCGCGGGGGTGCGCGCGCCGTTCGTCGGGCACGACGGCGCACCCAGGCTGGAGCGGGTGGTGCCGGTGGCGCTGCTCGCGGTCGGGCTGGTGGGGCTGCTCGTGATGGCGGGCAGGCCGGCGAAGCGCCGGAAGGGATGAGCCGTTCCCGTGGCGGTCCGTGTCACCCCTCTGGCGCACGGACGCGCCGCGGGCAGGTAGGTTCTGGGGCGTGAGCGAGAACTCCCCCAGCCAACACGACAAGCTGCCCATCCGGATGCTGCACGACCGCGTGCTGGTCAGGACCGACATCCCGGAGGGCGAGCGGCGCTCGTCCGGCGGCATCCTCATCCCGGCGACGGCGGAGGTCGGCCGTCGGCTGGCCTGGGCCGAGGTGGTGGCCGTGGGGCAGAACGTCCGTACGGTGACGCCGGGGGACCGGGTGCTGTACGACCCGGAGGACCGGGCCGAGGTCGAGGTGCGCGGGGTGGCGTACGTACTGATGCGGGAGCGTGATCTGCACGCGGTCGCCGCCGACCGGTTCGAGGGGTCCCAGGACTCGACCGGGCTCTATCTGTAGGACGCCGCTCTCTCCGTACCCGTCCCCGCGGGCTGTTTGCTACGTTGGGGGAAACCCGACGAGACGCGCCGTACCGGGTCAATCGAAAGACGACGCACCTGTTGTCCGTGCTTTCTGTGCCGGAGGTGCCGTCATGGCGTGGGTTCTGTTGGTCGTCGCGGGTCTGGTCGAGGTCGCCTGGTCGATCGGGATGAAGTACACCGAGGGGTTCACGCGGCTGTGGCCGAGCGTGTTCACGGGTGCCGGGATCGTGGTCAGTATGGTGCTGCTCGCGCAGGCGGCGAAGACGCTGCCGATCGGTACGGCGTACGGCGTGTGGGTCGGGATCGGCGCGGCCGGTGCGGCGGTGCTCGGCATGGTCGTGCTGGGGGAGCCGGCGTCCGCCGCCCGGATCTTCTTCGTCTCGCTGCTGGTGGTGGCCGTGGTGGGGCTGAAGGTCACGTCCGGGCACTGAGCGCGCCGGGGTCCTGGTGCTGCGGGGCCACGGGCGGGCCCTGTCCGGGCGCCCCGGCGGCGTCGGGCGCGCCCCGCGGGGGCCCCTGGTCCCCCGCGGCTCCCGCACCGTCGCCGCCCGCGGTGTCTCCCCGGCCGCCCTGGCCGGCGGCGGGCGGTCCCTGGCCGCCGGCGGGCGGTCCCTGGCCGGCGCCGCCGCCCGTGGTTGTCGTACCGCCGCCCGTGCCACCCGGCGACGGGGGGTGGTGGCCCGGGTGCGGGCTCTGGCCTCTGCCGGCGCCGCCGGTGGTGGCACCGCCCGCGCCGTCCGCGCCACCCGTTCGGCCCTGTGACTGCCCCTGAGACTGACCCTGGCTCTGCCCCTGTGCCCGGCCCGGGGTGCTGGGCCGGGGCGAGGCGCTGCCGGGCATGCCGGACTCCAGTGACTGCTGCGGGTCCGGCGAGGCGCTCTCCTCGGCGCCGGCCGCCACCTGGAGGTCGAAGTCCTGTACGGGGGTGGCGCGCAGCGCGGCCCCGGTGTATTCGCCCCAGATGGCGGCCGGCGCGCCGCCGCCGTTGATCCGGGCCTGGCCGAGCGCCCCGTACAGCGGCTTCTGCTGGGCCGTCTTCGGGTCGGCGCCCATGACGGCGACGACGGTGGCCAGGTTCGGGGTGTATCCCGCGAACCAGGCCGCCCGGTCCTCCTCGGCCGTGCCGGTCTTGCCCGCCGCGGGACGGCCCGCGGACAGGGCGGCGGTGCCGGTCCCGCCGTCGACGACGCCGCGCAGCACGGCGGTGGTGGTGTCGGCGGCCTCCCGGCTGATGGCCTGGGTGGTGGCCCGATGCGGCAGTGCCACGTCCGTGCCGTTCTTGGTGACCTTGGTGACGAGCGTGTACGGGACGCGCTCGCCGTGGTGGGCGAGGGTCGCGTACGCCTGGGCCATGTCGAGGGCGCTCGCGGTGGCCGGGCCGAGGGCGATGGAGGGGGAGGCGGTGAGGTCGGGGGTGTTCGCAGGGATGCCGAGGGCGACGGCCGTCCTCCTGACGGTTTCGGGGCCGACGTCCTGGGCGAGCTGTGCGTAGACCGCGTTGACGGACTTGTCGGTGGCGGTCCTGATGGTGATGGGGCCGTAGTCCCTGTCGTCCTCGTTGTCCGGGGCGTAGCCGGTCGGTCCGGCGGGGCCCTCGACCATGTGGCCGGTGTCGCCGTCGTAGACGGTGTTGGGGGTGATGGTCCGGCCGTCCTGGGTCTCGGAGCCGTTCTGGACGGCGGAGGCGAGGACGAACGGCTTGAAGGTGGAGCCGACCTGGTAGTCGCGGCGGGTGGCGTTGTTGACGTACTGCTTCGTGTAGTCGATGCCGCCGTACATGGCGACCACCCGGCCGGTCGCGGGGTCGATGGAGGTGGCGCCGACGCGGACGTTGCGGTCGGCGGCGCGGCCGCTGGCGAGTTGCGAGGTGACCTGGTTGCCGACCGCCTTGACCAGCGCGTTCTGCTTCTTGTGGTCGATGGTGGTGGTGATCCGGTAGCCGCCGGTGGCCAGCGTGTCGGCGCCGATGACGTGGTGGCCGGTGAGGTACTCCTCGACGGCCTGGACGAGGTAGCCGCGCTGCCCGGAGAGGCCGGTGGCCGCGGGCCGGATCGGGCCGGGCGCGGGGAACTTCAGGGTGGCTCGGGTGCCGGCGTCGAGCCACTTCTCCTTGACCATGCCGTCGAGGACGTAGTTCCAGCGGGCGACGGCGGCGGGCTTGTTCTCGGGGTGGACGACGACGTCGAACTCGCTCGGGGCGTTGAGCAGCGACGCGAGGTAGGCGCCCTCCGCCGTGGTGATGTCCTCGATGTCCTTGCCGTAGTACGCCTGCGCCGCGGCCTGGATGCCGTACGCGTTCCGGCCGAAGAAGCTGGTGTTCAGATAGCCCTGGAGGATCTCTTCCTTGGACTGTTCGCGGTTGAGTTTGATCGCGATGAAGAACTCCTTGGCCTTGCGGGCGATCGTCTGCTCCTGGCCGAGGTAGTAGTTCTTGACGTACTGCTGGGTGATCGTGGAGCCGCCCTGGGTGCCCTTGCCGGTGGCGGTGTTCCAGGCGGCGCGGACCATGCCCTGCGGGTCGACGGCGGGCTCGCTGTAGAAGCCGCGGTCCTCGGCGGCGAGCACGGCCCGCTGCACGGTTCTGGGCACCTGCGCGAGCTGGATGTTCTCGCGGTTGACGGCGCCGTCGCGGGCGATCTCCGTACCGTCCGCGTACAGGTACACGTTCGACTGGGCGGTGGCCGCGGCGTTGGCGGCCGGGATGCCGACGAGTTTGTAGCCGAGGGCGAAGCCCCCGATCGCGAGGAGCGCGCACACCAGGAACGCGCCGAGCACCATGCGCCGGGACGGGAGGAAACGGCGCCGACGCCGACCGGTCGGCTGCTGTGGCTCGTCGTTCATGTGTCTGGAGACCCCTCGGCCGTGGCCGAAGGCTGACTCTCCGGCATAACGGTGTCGTATCAGTCCATTCGTAACGCAGGCATAAGAAACGCTGCGCAGCCCTATGAAACACGGCCAGAACGGCCCGGAGGGCCGGACGCGATGGGCCGGAGCGGTGGTACCCGGATATTCGGCCGGATGTCCGTCTCGATGTGCGGGCCGTGATGTCCGGGCCGCGATGTCCGGGCCGTGATGTCCGGTCCCGATATTCGGTCGCGGTGGCCTGTCCGTCCGGACTAGGGTCGTGCGCTTTGGTGCCTGCGGCCGGGCGGCCCGGGCGGGAGGAGCCCCGCGGCCGGGCGGCCCGGGACGGAAGAGAAAGGGGCCCTTCGTGCGGCTCTACTTAGCGGTGGCCGCGGGAGGGTTCCGGCGTCACGCGACGTACCGGGTGGCCACCGTGGCCGGTGTGTTCACCAACACGGTGTTCGGCTTCATCATCGCGTACACCTACACCGCCCTCTGGGACGAACGGCCCCAGCTCGGTGGTTACGACCTCTCCCAGGCCGTCACCTTCGTCTGGCTCGGCCAGGGGCTGCTGATGACCTGCGCCATGATGGGCGGCGGCTTCGAGGACGAGCTGATGGAGCGCATCCGTACCGGCGACATCGCCGTCGACCTCTACCGCCCCGCCGACCTCCAGCTCTGGTGGCTCGCCGGGGACCTGGGCCGCGCGGCCTTCCATCTGCTGGGGCGCGGCATCGCGCCGATGGTGTTCGGCTCGTTCGTCTTCGACCTGGCGATGCCGGGCTCGGCGCTGGTCTGGCCGGCGTTCCTGCTCGCCGTGTTCCTCGGGGTCGTCGTGAGCTTCGCGATCCGCTATCTCGTCGCGCTCTCCGCGTTCTGGCTGCTGGACGGCGCGGGCGTGGCGCAGATCTCGTTCCTGGCGGGGACGTTCTTCTCCGGGCTGCTGCTGCCGCTCACCCTCTTCCCCGGGGCGCTGGGCGAGATCGCGCGGGCGCTGCCCTGGTCGTCGCTGCTCCAGGTCCCCGCCGATGTCTTCCTCGGCCGGCGGGCCGGGTGGGACCTGGCGGGGGCGTACGCGTTCCAGGCCGGCTGGGCGGCGGCGCTGCTGGTGGCCGGGCGGCTGCTCCAGGGCGTGGCGACGCGCAGGGTGGTGGTCCAGGGTGGCTGACGAGACGCTGTCGGACGCCTCCGGCACCTCCGGCACTTCCGGCACTTCCGGCACCTCCCGCATCTCCGTGTGGATTCCGCGGGCCTCGCGTGCGGCGGCGCTGCGGGACGGGCTGCGGGCGTACGGACTGATCGTCGCCATGTGGATGCGCTCCACGATGACCTACCGCGCCTCCTTCGCGATGACGGCCCTCGGGAACTTCGCGGTGACCGTCCTCGACTTCGTGGCGATCCTCGTGATGTTCACGCACGTCGACGCCCTGGGCGGCTTCTCGCTGCCCGAGGTGGCCTTCCTGTACGGGACGTCCGCCACCGCCTTCGGCCTCGCCGACCTGCTCCTCGGCTCGATGGACCGGCTGGGGCGCCGGGTGCGCGACGGCACGCTCGACACGCTGCTGGTGCGGCCCGTCCCCGTACTGGCGCAGGTCGCGGCGGACCGGTTCGCGCTGCGCCGGGTGGGCCGGGTCGTCCAGGGGCTGCTGGTGCTGGGGTACGCGCTGCTCGTCGTGGACATCGACTGGACGCCCGTACGGGTGCTGATGGTGCCGGTGATGGTGCTCTGCGGGGCGGCGATCTTCGCCTCCGTGTTCGTGGCGGGCGCGGCGTTCCAGTTCTGGGCGCAGGACGCGGCCGAGGTGCAGAGCTCGTTCACGTACGGCGGGACGACGCTGCTCCAGTACCCGCCGACGGTCTTCGCGAAGGACCTGGTGCGTGGGGTGACGTTCCTGGTGCCGCTGGCCTTCGTCAACTGGATCCCGGCGCTCTACGTGCTGGGCCGGGAGAACCCGCTGGGGCTGCCCGCCGCGCTCGCGTTCCTGCCGCCGGTGGTGGCGTGCGGGTGCTGCGCGCTGGCGATGGCGGCGTGGCGGGCGGGGCTCCGGGCGTACCGCAGCACGGGGAGCTGAGCCGGGTGCGGAGGAACGGGGCTGGGACAGGAACAGGAACAAGGCAACGGAAGAGAGAGGGCACGCGGATGACGACGGACGACGGGGCGGGATTCATCGAGCTGGACGGCGTCGAGAAGGTCTTCGACGTGCGCCGGAAGACCGGCCCGCTGCGCCGCGAGAAGCACCGGGTGCGGGCCGTCGACGGCATCAGCTTCCGGGTGGAGCGCGGCGAGATGGTCGGCTACATCGGCCCGAACGGCGCCGGGAAGTCCACCACCATCAAGATGCTCACGGGCATCCTCACTCCCAGCGGTGGCCGGCTGCGGGTCGCGGGCATCGACCCGTCGCGCGAGCGTACGCGGCTGGCGCACCGCATCGGCGTGGTCTTCGGGCAGCGCACCACGCTCTGGTGGGACCTGCCGCTGATCGACTCGTACCGGCTGATGCACCGGATGTACCGGATCCCCGACGCCCGGTTCCGGACCAATCTGGAGCGGTGCGTGGAACTGCTCGACCTGGGGGAGCTGCTGGACGTACCGGTACGGCAGCTCTCGCTGGGCCAGCGGATGCGCGGCGACATCGCGGCGGCGCTGCTGCACGACCCGGAGGTGCTGTACCTGGACGAGCCGACGATCGGGCTCGACGTGGTCTCCAAGGCGAAGGTGCGGGAGTTCCTGCGTGACCTGAACGCCGAGCGCGCGACGACGGTGCTGCTGACCACCCACGACCTGACCGACATCGAGCAGCTCTGCCGCCGGGTGATGGTCATCGACCACGGGCGGCTGCTGTACGACGGGGCCCTGGCCGGGCTGCACGAGGTGGGGGAGAGCGAACGGACGCTCGTCGTCGACCTGGAGCGCGAACTGCCGCCGGTCGACGTGGCGGGCGCGGCGGCGCGGGTGGTGAAGGTGGAGGGGCCGCGGCAGTGGCTGGCGTTCCCGGCGACGGAGTCGGCGGCGCCGCTGGTCGCACGGATCGCGGCGGAGTATCCGCTGGTGGATCTCTCGGTACGGGAGCCGGACATCGAGTCGGTCATCGCCAAGATGTACGCGGATCGATCAGCTGTGTGACGTGGGCCTCAGGGGGTGGCTAGTCTGCTCCTATGACGAGTGAACGGCCTGAGACGCGTGCCTCCGACGCCGAGCGTGAGCAGGTGGCGGAGCGGCTCCGTGAGGCGATGGCCGAGGGCCGGCTCACGATGGAGGAGTTCGACGAGCGGCTCGGGGTGGCCTACAAGGCGCGTACGCACGGCGAGTTGGTTCCGCTGGTACGGGACCTTCCCGCGCCCGGGACGACGACGGACGTGGCGCGGATCGCGGACGGCGCCGTGGCCCGGGACGGGGACGGGGAGAGCGCCCCGACCTCCTGGGCCGACCGCATCGGCCGCGAACCGGCCACGTCCAAGGGCGCGTTCGCGTTCTGGGGCGGGTTCGGCCGCAGGGGGACGTGGACGGTGGGCCGGAAGTTCACGGCGGTCGTCTTGCAGGCGGGCGGCGAGATCGATCTGCGCGAGGCCCGGTTCGAGGACCGCGACGTGGTGATCCGCTGCTACACCATTATGGGTGGTGTCCATGTCACGGTTCCGCCGGACATGGACGTCGAGGTCAGGGGCTTCGGCCTGATGGGCGGCTTCGGCGAGGCGCCGCACGACGGATCGGCGGTGAGCCCCGGCTCGCCGCGGGTGATCGTCACCGGGTTCGCGCTGATGGGCGGGGTCGGGGTGGAGCGCAAGCTCCGGGACGCGGAGAAGCGCAGGCTCAAGGAGGAGCGCAAGCGCCAGAAGCTGGAGAAGAAGGCGGAGCGGAAGGAACTGGACTGACCGTCCCGTCTCCGCCCGCTTCCGGTCATGGTCGCGCTTTTATTTCCGCCTCCGGCTCCGCCTCCGTCTCCGCCGCCGACTACAGCTCGGCGGGGGCCTTCGCCTCCAGCAGTTCGAGGCTGAGCGAGCGGCCCATCGCCCGGTATCCGGCGTCGCTCGGGTGCAGGCCGTCGCCCGAGTCGTACAGCGGCCTGATCCGCTGCGGGGCGTACGGGTCACGCACCACCCGGTCGAAGTCCACGACGTCGTCGAAGACCCCGCCCGCCCTGATCTCCGCGTTCACCCGCTCCCGTACGGACTCGGCGGCCGGGCTGTACCCGCGATGGGCGCCGAACGGCGTCAGCGTCGAGCCGATGACACGCAGCCCGCGCGCGTGCGCCTGCCGGGTCAGCTCCCTGAGCCCGGCGGTGATCCTGGCCGGGTCGCGCTCGCCGCCGCGCAGGATGTCGTTGACGCCGAGGTCGATGACGACGGTCCGGGCCCCGGCGCGTTCGAGGACGTCGCGGGAGAAGCGGGAGACACCGCTCGCGCCCTTCCGGTCCCGTACGGAGTCCGCCAGGACCCGGTTGCCGCCGATGCCCTCGTTGAGCACGGCGATGTCCCGGTCGCGCAGCCGGGCCGCGAGGATGTCCGGCCAGCGGTGGTTCGCGTCGAGGCGGGAGCCCACACCGTCGGTGATCGAGTCGCCGAAGGCGACCACGGCCCCCCGCGCGTCGCGGTTCTGGACGTCGACGGCGGTCAGGTACCGCCAGGCCGTGCTCGGCTCGGTGTACGGGACCCCGGTGGTGTCCCGCGTGTGGTCGCCGTCGGCGAGGTACGAGGTCTGGAGCGCGTACGGGTGGTACGTGACGGGCCCGCTCGCGACCGGTGTGTGGAGCGTGACCAGCAGATCGCCGTCGTAGGGCACGCGCATCACCACCGGGTCGCTGATGATCTGCCCGCCCGCCGGTATGGTCACCGCGGCCCGCCCGCCGAAGGAGAGCTGCCGCA
Organism: Streptomyces sp. NPDC088124; assembly: GCF_040685895.1. NCBI lineage: Bacteria > Bacillati > Actinomycetota > Actinomycetes > Kitasatosporales > Streptomycetaceae > Streptomyces > Streptomyces sp. NPDC088124. Next base: position 43,205 of record NZ_JBFBJB010000024.1, read on the forward strand.
GGGTCCCTTCGGCCGCGCGCGGGCCGCCCGCGCCGACCGCGACGGAGGCGTGGCCGACCAGGAGGGCGCTGGGGCTGTAGAGGTTGGAGAGGGTGACCCGGACGCCGGTACCGCCGATGGTGGTGTGCACGACGTTACGGATGGAACGCCCGGGATAGCCGTACGGGACGCCCTTCTCGGCCCCGGCCGGGGCGGTGGCCCACGTTCCCGTCCAGGCGTCGGCGGAGGCGGGCGCGGCCCGGCCGCCGGTGGACGGGGCCTGGGCCCGCGCCTCTCCCGTACCGCCGCCGCCCGTCGCCGCGCCGTTCGAGCCATCCGTGGGGCCGGAGGGGAGCTCCGGCCCGACGGTCAGCAGGCCGAACCCGCCGAATATGGCGGCGCACACCAGCGCCACCACCCCTATCAGCCCCCCGAGCAGGGCAAATCCGCGCTGTCTGGTCATGTCCCCCGTATCCCCTCACCCCTGCGTTCACCACCATCATCCGGCATCGCCCGGGGAACTCGACGCGCGCCCCGGGAGTACGTCAGGAAGGGACAATGTGTACGAGTGGGTCCGGTCACGAGGCCCATGAGTGTGTACGCGGACGGGTGGAGCGGATGGAACGTACGGATCCGGACAAGTCGGCTCCGCGTAAAGAGCTGACGCCGGGAGCGGCAGGGACGACAGGCACGACAGGCGAGGCGGGGACGGCAGGCACGGCAGGCGAGGCGGGGACGGCAGGCGAGGCGGGGACGGCAGGCGAGGCGGGGGCCGCCGGGCCGGCCGGGGTGCCCGGGACGGCGGCCTCCGGCGGGCCGGGCGCCAGGCGGCCGACGACCCTGCCCGGCTTCTCCTACACGGCCGCCGACGAGGAGAAGCGGCGCGGCGTGCGCCGGATGAAGGCCACCGCCACCGGCCTGCTCCTGTTCGTCGCGCTGGTCTTCGTCCTCGCCACCTGGGCGAAGAACTCCGGCGCGGGCCCCTGGGCCGGTTATGTCGCCGCGGCGGCCGAGGCGGGCATGGTCGGCGCGCTGGCCGACTGGTTCGCGGTGACGGCGCTCTTCCGGCATCCGCTGGGCCTGCCCATCCCGCACACCGCGATCATCCCGCACAAGAAGGACCAGCTCGGCGCCTCGCTGGGCTCCTTCGTCGGGGAGAACTTCCTCTCCGCCGACGTCGTACGCGGCAGGCTGCGCGCCCTCGGCATCGGCGGCCGGCTCGGTACCTGGCTCGCCGAGCCCGACCACGCCGACCGCGTCACCGCCGAGCTGGCGACGGCGCTGCGCGGCGCCCTCACCGTCCTGCGGGACGCGGATGTCCAGGCCGTCGTCGGCGAGGCGATCACCCGCCGCGCGGACGCCGCCGAGATCGCGCCGGGCATCGGGAAGACGCTGGACAAGGTCGTCGCCGACGGCGCCCACCACCGGGCCGTCGACCTGATCTGCGCGCGGGCGCACGACTGGCTGGTGGAGCACGGCGACTCGGTCATGGACGCGGTCCAGGGCGGCGCTCCGGGGTGGACGCCGCGCTTCGTGGACCGCAGGATCGGGGACCGCGTCTACAAGGAGCTGGTGCGCTTCGTCACCGAGATGCGCGACATGCCGACGCACCCGGCGCGCGGCGCGATCGACCGCTTCCTGCGCGACTTCGCCGCCGACCTCCAGTCGGACACGGAGACCCGGGCGCGGGTCGAGCGGCTGAAGTCGGAGCTGCTGGCGCGGCCCGAGGTGCAGGACATCATCGCCTCGGCCTGGGCATCCGTACGCACCATGATCATCTCGGCGGCCGAGGACGACCGCAGCGAGCTGCGCCTGCGGGCGCGCGCCTCGCTGCTCTCGCTGGGCAGCCGGCTGGCGACGGACGACCGGCTCCAGGGGAAGGTGGACGGATGGGTCGAGGACGCGGCGGCGTATCTCGTCTCCACGTACCGGGGCGAGATCACCTCGCTGATCTCGGAGACCGTCGCGAGCTGGGACGCCGCCGACACGTCGAAGAAGATCGAGGCCAACATCGGCCGGGACCTCCAGTTCATCCGGATCAACGGCACGGTGGTCGGGGCGCTGGCCGGGCTGCTGATCTACACGGTGTCGCACGCGCTGGGCGGCTGACGAACCGGGCCCCTGCCCGATCGTAAAAAAGTGCTGGGCGCGTGTACCGGACCCTGTCGTCCGTTCACGCGCCCAGCCACCATGGGGGAGTTGCCATGGAGTACGCGGCCCGGCCCCGGGGTGTTCAACGCGTACGAAAAAACTTTTCTGCGGCTCGCCTCGGGACGTCGGGACGAGGGATGGCGCGCCGCTACGGGACGATCCGGCCGTCGCTCAGCTCGACCACCCGGTCGGCCAGTTCGAGCAACTGAGGGTCGTGCGTGGCGACCAGCGCGGTCGCGCCCTCGCTCCGTACGACCGTACGCAGCAGCTCCATCACCGCGAGCCCGGTGTGCGCGTCCAGTTGGGCGGTCGGCTCGTCGGCGATCAGCAGGGCCGGCCGGTTGGCGAGGGCGCGGGCGATGGCCACCCGCTGCTGCTGACCGCCGGAGAGTTCGCCCGGGCGCTGCGCCGCGTGGTCGGTGAGGCCGACGAGGGCCAGCAGCAGCGCCACCCGCTCCTCGCGCTCGCGCGCCTCCGCCTTGCGCAGCCGCAGCGGCACGCCCACGTTCTCCGCCGCGGTGAGGATGGGGATCAGGCCGAACGACTGGAAGACGAATCCGACGCGGTCGCGGCGGAGTTCCAGGAGTTCGTTCCCGCCGAGTGACGAGAGGTCGGTGCCGTCGACGACGACCCGGCCCCGGTCCGGCGCGTCCAGGCCGCCGATCAGATTGAGCAGTGTGGTCTTGCCGGCCCCGGACCGCCCTTTGAGGGCGACCAGTTCACCCCGCGGGATGTCGAGGGAGGCGCCGCGCAGCGCGTGGACGGCGGTGGGACCGGTGCCGTACGAGCGGTGCAGATCCTGGACGCTGACCATCGGGCCGGTGGTGCCGGGGGGTGGGGTGGTGTTCCGCCCGGCGCTGGTGTCGTGCGTGCTGGTGTGTTCCGTCATGGGCGCATCCCCCGCGCGTCGTGGCCTGTGGTTGTCGCCCGGCCACAGTATGTGCGGGCACCGCAGGGTAGGCAATGGGCTGGTTTTCTGTTTGGCTGGGCGTGGATCAACAGGGGAGACCCGGGATCAACGGGGAGATCCGGAGAGGGAGCCGTTCTGCCGGACGGCGCACGGGGTGTCGGGGGAAGTGTGACGGGGTTCGTCTTTCTGCGCGCGGCGGGGCATCGGCTGCTGCTGGCCGCCGCGCTGCTCGCGGTGGTGCTGACCACCTGTGTGCTCGCCTCCCTCACCGCGTTCTCCACCTCGGTCGGGGACACCGCCCTGCGCGAGACGCTGCGCGGCCGGGACGCCGCCTCCGCCGTGCTCGTCATCAGCGCGGACGTCCCGGAGCGGGAGCGGGACGCGGCGCAGCGTGCCGTGGTCCGGGGCGCGCAAGAGTCGTTCGACGGGCTGCCCGTGACCGTACGGAAGCTGGAGCGCTCGGGACCGTACGCGCTGCCCGGGACGCGGCGGGCGTCCTCCGCGCCCGCGGCCGGGGAGAAGCCGGACCTGACCCACTTCGCCGCCCTGGACCGCTCCCGGATCACCCTGGTGGCGGGCGAGCTGCCGGGCACGGGTGCGAACGCGGGCACGGACGTTGGCACGGGTACGGGCGCGGACGCCGGTACGGGCGCCGGTGCGACCATCCCCGTGGCCCTGCCCGAAGAGGTCGCCCGGCGGCTGGAGTTGGCCCCGGGCGCGCGGATCGCGCTCACCGACCGGCTCACCGACGACCGGCTGACCGTCCGGATCACCGGTGTGTACCGCGCCACCGACCCCACCGACCCGTACTGGCGGCTGGACGCGCTCGGCGGACGCGGCATCCGCGAGGTCGACTTCACCACCTACGGCCCGCTCCTCACGGACGCGTCCGTCCTCGCCGCCGGGCAGGTCTCGCGCGCCGCCACCGGCTGGCTGGCCGCCGCCGACTACCGGGGCATCACCACCGACCGGCTCGCCGCCCTGCGCACCGCCGCCACCCAGGTCCCCGAGCGGCTGCGGGAGGAACCGGCGCTCGGCGGCGCCGCGACGGTGACCACCGCGCTGCCGGCCCTCCTCGACCGGACCGAGCGGGCACTGCTGGTGTCCCGGTCCACCCTGGTCATCGTCGCGCTCCAGCTGCTGCTGCTCGCCGCCTACACCCTGCTCCTGGTGGCCCGGTCGCTCGGCGCGGAACGGGCGGGCGAGACCGGCCTGTTGCGGGCGCGCGGTGCCTCGCGCGCCCGGCTGGCCGCGCTCGCCGCCACCGAGGCGCTGCTCCTGGCGCTCCCGGCGGCCCTCTGCGCCCCGCTCCTCGCGGCCCCGCTGACCGGCCTGTTCGCCCGCTCGTCCGCGCCCGCCGACGGCGCGGCGAGCGCGGGGACCGGCCCCGGTGACCTGCCGCCCTGGCCGGTGTGGCTGGTCGCGGCGGCGGTCGCCCTCGGCTGCGCGGCGGTCGTCGTCCTGCCCGCCCTCGCCGGGAACGCCGGGGCACCCGGGACCGCCGAGGCGACCGGCGGCGGGCGCGGCCGGGCCGCCGCCCTGCCCGCACCCGTACGGGCGGGCGCCGACCTCGCGCTGCTGGTGGTCGCGGCCCTGGCCTACTGGCAGTTGGACCGGGGGACCGGCACCGGGACGGGAGCCCTCGGCAGCGACCGCGAGGGCCGCCTCGGCATCGACCCGCTGCTCGTCGCCGCGCCCGCGCTGGCACTGCTCGCCGGTACGGTGCTCACCCTGCGCCTGCTGCCGCCCCTGGCCCGGCTCGCCGAGCGCCGCGCCGCGCGCAGCCGTGCGCTGCCCGGCGCGCTGGCCGCCCACCGCCTCGCCCGCCGGTCGCTGCTCGGCGCCGGGCCCGCCCTGCTGCTGGTCCTCGCGGTGGCGACGGGCATGCTCGCCCTCGGGCAGAGCGCGTCGTGGGACCGTTCGCAGCGCGACCAGGCGGACTTCGCCACGGGCGCGTCGGTACGCGTCCTGGACGGCCGGCCCGCCGACCCCGGCCAGGCCGCTCGCTACGCCGCGCTGCCGGGCGTACGGCAGGCAGCCGCCGCCCACCGTACGGACACGAGCCTCTCCGGCGGCCTGTCGGCGACCGTGATCGCGCTGGACACGGCACACGCCGAGGAACGCATGCTGCTGCGCGCCGATCTCGCCGACGAGCCCGCGGAAAGCCTGCTGAGCGGCGTTTCGGGCCCCGCCGCCGCCCCGGAGCGGATCGCCGCCGTCGCCACCGACGCCTTCCTCCGCGCCACCGGGGCCGGCCGCGGCGACGGCGTCGACCTGACGCTGGCGGGCCGTCAGGTGCGGGTGACCATCGTGAAGACGGTACGGGAGCTGCCCACCACCGGGACCACGGCGAACGCCGGGACGAGCCAGGCCCAGGACCCGGCCCAGGACCCGGCCCAGGACACGGACGCGAACACCACCAGCGGCGGCGCCGTCCTCGTCGACCTGCGCGCTGTCAACACCGCCCTCGCCGCCCGCACCGACCGCCCCCTCGCCCCCAACGAGTGGTGGCTGAGCACCGCCCCGGGCGCCGCCGCGCAGGTCGCCGCCGCGCTCCGGGACCGCTCCGACGGCACCGAGCCCGCCCGGGTGCTCGTACGCGACGAGACGGCGGCCGGACTGCTCGGCGACCCGCTCGGCGACGGGCCGCGCTCCGCGCTGATCGCCGTCGCGCTGGCCGCCGCCGCGCTCTCCGCCGTGGGCTTCGCGGTCGGCGCCGCCGCCTCCCTGCGCGAGCGGACCGCCGAACTCGCCGTCCTGCGCGCCCTCGGAGCGCCCCGCCGGGGACTCGCCCGGCTGGTCGTGACGGAACAGGGCGTGCTGATCGGCATCGGCCTGGCCGTCGGGGCGGCGCTCGGCGTCCTGCTGACGCGGGCGCTCGTCCCGCTGACCGTGCTGACCTCCGGCGCGGCCCGGCCCGTCCCCCAGGTGCTCGTGGAACTCCCGCTGCCCCAGGTGACCCTGTTCCTCGCGGGCGTCGCGGCCGTGCCCCTGCTGATCACCGCCGTCCTCGCCGCCCGGCGCGGCGCCGGCCTCGCGGCCGCGCTCCGCCACCAGAGGGACCACTGACATGACCCGTACGCACGGACCCACCACCCCCGAGCCCACCACCCCCGGCCCTGTCGCCTCCAAACCCACCCCCGCACCGCCCCGGAAGGCGGGCGGTACGCGCCCCGTCGCCCCCTGGGTCCGCACCCGGCTGCGGACCGCGCCCGGGGTCGCCGCCGCCTTCGGGGCGCTCGTCCTGCTCACGGCCTTCCTCGCCGCCGCGTTCCCCCGGGCCGTCGACGCGTACGAGACCGACGGGCTGCGCCGCGAGATCGCCGGCACGCCCGCCACCAACACCATGGTGCAACTGACCGCTCCCCAGGCGGGCCTGGAGATCCCCGAGCCCCAGCGGGTGGCCGCGATGCTCCCCGACGCGCTCGAAGCCGTGCACCGGCAGGCGGCGCGGAGCCTGCCGAGCCCGCTGCGGGTGGACCTCGGCCAGTCCGCCTACGGGGTACGCACCGGCGAACCCCTGACCGGCATGGACCGCTGGCTGCCGCGTCCCGAGGGGTATCCGCCCCGCTTCACCCTCGCCACGCAGTCGGACGTGGCCGCGCACGCCACCGTACGGAGCGGACGCCTGCCCTCCGCCGGGCCGGACGTCGGCCCGCGCACGACGGAGCTGGAGGCCGCCGTGACCACGGCGACCGCCCGCGAACTGCGGTTGCGCGTCGGCTCCGTACTCAACCTGAGTGACCGTCACGGGACGCAGGCCCTCACGGTACGGATCACCGGCCTGGTCGAACCCCGCGCCCCCGGGGGAAGCTACTGGTCCGCCGAACCGCTCCTGCGCACCCCGGGGCTGAACGCCCTGCCGACCCTGCCGCCCGCGCTCCGCTGGGAGGCCGGGCTGCTGCTGGCGCCCGAGGCCGCGCCCGCGCTCCTCGGCACCCGTACGGAGGCGGAGAAGTACTGGCGCTTCGCCCCCGTCACCGGCGGACTGACCGCCGCGGACGCGGTGGAGCTGGAGCGGCGGACCGCGTCCCTGGAAAGCGGCCCCGACCTGCTGCGGATGCGGGAGCTCGCGGGCGGGAACGCGGTCGTGCGGACCGGCCTCGGCACGGTCGTCGGCTCCCATCTCGCGACGCGCGAGGAGATCGCGCGCGTGGTCGTCGTCGCGGCCTTCGGGATCGGCACCGTCGCCGCCGTCGTCCTCGCCATGGCGGGCGGTCTGATCGCCGCGGGCCGCACCGCCGAACTCGCCCTGCTGCGCTCGCGCGGCGGCTCCCTGCTCGGCATCGGCGGCCGGCTGCTCGCCGAGAGCGCCGTGATCGCGCTGCCCGCCGCCGGGGCCGGGCTGCTGCTCGCGGTGCTCCTGGTTGACGGGACCGGAACCGGGGCCGAGGCTGGCGGCGCGACCGGGGTACGCCTGCTGCCCGCCGTGTTCGCCGCGTCCGCCGTCGCGCTGCTGGCCTGCGTGGTGCTCCCGCTGCGCGCCGTTCCACCACTGCGCGGGGCGCGCGCGTACGGGGGCCGCGAGGACCTGGCGGCGGCCCGCCCGAGCCGCCGCCGTACCGTGGCCGAACTGACCCTGCTCCTGCTGGCCGTGGCCTCGGTGGCGGCGCTGCGCCGCCGGGGCACGTCGGACTCCGCGGGCACGGCCGGCTCGTCCGGCTCATCCGGTGGCGCGGGCGACCTGCTGGTGAGCGCGGCCCCCGTCCTGGTGGCGCTGATCGCCGCGTTCGTCCTCGTACGGCTCTACCCGCTGCCCCTGCGCTTCGCGGCCCGTCCGGCGGCGCGGCTGCGCGGGGCGATCGGTTTCCTGGCGCTGGCGCGCGCGGGCCGCTCCCCGGCGTCGTCGACCGCGCTGCCGCTGCTGGCCCTGCTCATCGCGCTGACGACGGCGGCGTTCGGCGGCTCCGTACTGTCCGGGATCACCGAGGCCCGCGACCGGGCCGCCCTGCTGGGCGTCGGCGCGGACGCGCGGATCTCCACCCCGCGCGACGCCCTGCCGCTGCCCGCGGGCGCGGAACGGGCGGCGCGCCAGGTGGACGGCGTACGGGACGTGGCGCCGGTACGGATCGACACGCTCGCGGAACCGAAACCGTCCACGGAGACCGGAACCGGGACCGGGACCGGAGACGGGACCGCCACCGGGACGGAGGCCGCGGCCGAGCTGCAGAAGCCCGTCACCCTGATCGGCGTCGAACCCGGCACCTACGCCCGGCTGGCCCGGCATCAGGACCTCGGGGCGTTCCCCGCCGACGCGCTGACGGCGCGCGGCCGGGACGGCGTGGTGAACGCGGTGGCGTCCCCCGGCACCGCCGAGCGGCTGGGCACGGAGCCGCGCCGGATCGTCTCGTCGGCGGGTGAGATCACCGTACGGATCACCACGGTCCGGCCCCACACCCCGGCCGCCCCGCGCTCCGAGTTCCTGCTGGTGGACAGCGCGGCCCTGACGGCGGCGGCACCGACGACCCTGCTGGTCACGGGAGACCGGCTGGACGGAGGAGAGCTGCGGGCGGCGGCGAGGGACGCCCAGTCCGGGGAGGAAGCCGGGGCCGGGGCCGCCGCCTCCCCGAACCGGTTCCAGGCCCCGGAGGTGAGCCTGCTGAGCGAGGAGCGGGCGGGGTTCACCGCGTCGTCGCTCCAGTCGGGCGCCGAGCTGATCTACACCGTCGCCGTCCTGGCCGGCGCGGCCTACGCGGTCATCGCCCTCCTCCTCTCCCTCCTGCACACCGCGCCCGAACGCCGCGCCCTGCTCGCCCGGCTGCGCACCATGGGCCTCACCACCCGCCAGGGCCGCCAACTGCTGGGCCTGGAAGCCCTGCCGCAGGCGCTGCTGGCCGCCGGGGGCGGCATCCTCGTCGGCTGGTCCACCATCCGGCTGCTGGCCCCCGGCATCGACCTGGCCCAGCTCGCCGTGGCCTCCGCGTCCTCGGTGGGCGGCGTGACGCTCCGTACGGACATCTGGTCCCTGGGGCTCCCGGCGGCCGGGGTGCTGCTCCTCGCGGGAGCGGTCGCCGCCGGTCAGGCATGGTGGGCGGGCAGACGCGGATCGATCACAGAACTGAGAGTGGGAGACGCGCGATGACGAAACCGACCCGGACCCCCCGCCCCGACCCCTCCGAGCCCACACCCACCTCCACACCCACCTCGACGCCCACCCTCAGTGAGCTGGAACGGCAGGCGACGGCGCACCGCGACCGCCCCTCCTACGGGCACGACGCGCTGATCACCTGCGACCGGCTGGTCCGGGTCTTCACCACCGACGGCGTGGAGGTCCAGGCGCTCCAGGGGCTCGATCTCACCGTCCAGGAGGGCGAGTTGATGGCCCTGGTGGGGGCGTCCGGCAGCGGCAAGTCCACGCTGATGAACATCCTCGCGGGCCTGGACGTCCCCACGGCCGGCGCGGCCCGGGTCGCGGGCCGCGATCTGCTCGCGATGGACGCGAAGGTCCGCCTGGGCTACCGCCGCGAGGTGGTCGGCTTCGTCTGGCAGCAGACGGCGCGCAATCTCCTCCCGTACCTGACCGCGGTCCAGAACATCGCCCTGCCGATGCAGCTACGGGGCCGCCGCGGCCCGCGGGGCGCCGAACGGCCGCGCGCCGCCCGCACGTCGAGGGCGAAGGGCGAGCGGGCGAGGGAACTCCTCGCGATGCTGGATGTGACCGACTGCGCGGACCGCCGCCCGCACCAGCTCTCCGGCGGCCAGCAGCAGCGCGTGGCGATCGCCGTGGCCCTGGCCAACTCCCCGTCCGTACTCCTCGCCGACGAACCGACCGGCGAGCTGGACTCGGCGTCGGGCGAGCAGGTCTTCGCGGCGTTCCGCCGGGCCAACGAGGAACTGGGGACGACGATCGTGATCGTCACGCACGACCAGGCGGTCGAGGACGAGGTCCGCCGTACGGTCGCGATCCGTGACGGCCGTACGTCGTCCGAGGTCCTGCGGCGTACGGAGATCGACGCGGAGGGCCAGGAGTCGGTGGTGGCCCGGGAGTACGCGATGCTGGACCGGGCCGGCCGGCTCCAGCTGCCCGCGGAGTACACGGCGGCGCTCGGCATGGAGCAGCGGGTGCTGCTGGAGCTGGAGCAGGATCACATCCAGGTGTGGCCGGACGGCCCCGCCTCCGCATAGAGGTGTGTGCGAGAAGTCCCACGAGGCTGAGAGGCCCAGGATGGGTGCGGGATCTGTGTAGGGGTGACCAATAGGGCTTGCATAATGGGAGTTCGACGCTCATCGGCGCCAAAAAGCTCATATCGTCTGAGCCTTCGACGGGGGAGGGCAATGTGGCAGGCGCATCCGGTGAACATTCCGCTGCCAAGTTATGGGCACTGCTCGGGGGAATCGCATCCGTGCTGTCGATCCTGGCTTGGCTGGGCGTGAGCGACGCGTCGGAGTTGAAAGACCTGTTGTCCGATACGCCCCCATCCAGCTCCAGCCCGGCCTCGGACACGCCGAGGCCGGCCGGCCACGCCCCCGACCCCCCTGACCCCGGTGAGGGAAGCACTGACGAGCCTGACCCCGATGACCCTGACACCGGTGCGGGGAGCACCGACGAGCCCGCCCCCGAGCCGTCGACACCCACTCCGGATCCCACCGAACAGGCGTTCAAAGCCATCTCGGCCGGCGACTGCCTGGCGGTCTACGACACGGGCCGCGGCGGCACTCGCATCGACTGGAGCGTCGATGTTCCGCCGAGCCCCGTGTCCTGCGCCGACGATCAGGCGCTGGTCCGGGTGTCCGCCACCGACACGGTCTGCCCCACCAGCTACGGGAAGTCGTACTGGAGCTACCGGTCCGCCACCACCGGCAACACCACGAAGCTCTGCCTCACCCGCGTCTACCACGTCAACTACTGCATGCTGGGCCAGCAGTCCGGCGACACGATCACCCTCGGCATGATGACGGCCACGGCCTGCCGCCGCGAGCCGGTGCCCGTCCCGTTCAACCAGATCATGAGCATCACGGGCGTCTACCGCGCCCCGGCGGGCGCGAACGCGAACAACTGCCTCCGGGTGGCAGGCGACCGGACGCGCTACTGGGCCTGGCTGGTGGACGATGGCGCCACGCTGTTGTGCACCACGATCTACCAGGGTGGCTGACCACCTTGGACGAGTCCTTCCCGGATGTCGTTCTCACGTCACGGCCCGCCCCAGCGCGGCGGCCCTGACCTCGGCGACCCGCGTCCGGACCCGCTCGGGCGGCAGCACCCCGGTCGACCGTACGGGCGCGGCCTCACCCCGGCAGACTCCGCACTCCCCGTCCCGCAGCGCCCCCGGCCGCACCGGCGCCCGGCAGGAGGAACACTCGGCGACGGCCGGGGGAGTGTCCTCCACGGGCTCCGCCGCGAGTTCGGGCGGCAGCTTGGCCACGAGCCGCGACCGGACCAACCCGGCCGGATGATGAACGGGCACGGGCAGCCCACCGGTGAGGGCCCGCAGCACATCCTCCTCACCGGCTCCCCGTACGAACCACTCGGCGGCCAGCGGCTCCAACTCGGCGCAGTCGGCGGCGGACAGCGACAGGGCGGGACACCGCCGCCCGACGGAGGCGAGCACGGCATAAGCCCGGGACCGCCCCGGCAGCCGCCCCGGCAACCGGGCCGGACGGCCGGCCGGGACCGCCGGGCCGCGCGTCGTGCCCGGCGCCGCGCCCGGGTCCGACGCGACGCCCGGCAGCGGTTCCGAGGCATCACCGGCGGGCTGCGCCGCCCAGGAGTCACCGTCGCGGGCGGCCCGGGAGAACCACGTACGGGTGCCCCACCGCCCGCCACTCGTTCCCACCAGAAACTCGCGCCGCTACGCCTTCCTGCTCACGGTGGCACCCCCGCGCATCCACGGGCTGACCGGCGTACCGGTCAATCCGCCGGCGATCTTCTGACCGGAGGCGGGGCGCCGGGATAGAGTCCGGGGGATGAGCTTCCGGCTGGCGGCGTACGCCGTGTGCGTCGAGGACGGGCGGGTCCTGCTCGCCCGTCACGTACCGCCGAAGGGCGAGAGCACCTGGACCCTTCCGGGCGGCCGGGTCGAGCACGCGGAGGATCCGTTCGACGCGGTGATCCGGGAGGTCGCCGAGGAGACCGGCCGCGACGCGGTGGTGGATCGCCTGCTGGGAGTGGACTCACGGGTGATCCCCGCGGCCGCCGCGCGTGCGGGAGTCGAGCACCAGAATGTCGGCGTCTTCTACCGGGTCCGTCTCACCGGTGGCCGGCTCCGGCCCGAGCCGAACGGCGACATCGCAGAGTCGGTCTGGACCCCGATCCCCGACGTGGCGTCCCTGCGCCGGTCGTCCCTGGTCGACATCGGCCTCGCCCTGGCCCGGACGCTTCCGGCAACGGGCCACACCGCTCCCGTCCCGGTGGGCGGCCTGATCCAGCACTGAGCCGGGCCCGCCACTGAGCCGCCATCCCGCGCGGTGTGATGAACTGCCCTCCGAACACTGCTGATCAACAGGGGGAAACATGACTGCCGGCGCTCCGGTCCCGCAAAAACCCGCGTACTTGACTGCCGAACGGGACCGTGCCGAACAGGAGCATGCCGAACAGGAACGTCGGCGCGCACGCCGTATCGACATGTGGTCGATCGCGTGGATGCTCCTGGCCCTGGTGATCTGGGGGCTGTTCGCTGTCCTGATGATCGCCGACTACGGTCCCGAGCGCAGCGGCAGGCCCATATGCCGGGGCCCGCTGATCGAGCTGCCGTCCGACAGCTTCCGGTGCCACGACGCGTGGCGTGAGTGGCCCGCGCTGCTGGGCATCCTCGCACTGGCGGTGCTGGCGACCGTTGTCGCGGCGGCGACAACGGTGTACGCCAGGCTCCTCTCCCGCCTCGCACGCCAGGACAACCCCGCCGCGCGTGCGCAGAACTGAGCCCCTGACGGCGCGACGCCGCAGCCGCGAAAGAGGCCGAAGCGGGGCACGAGGCGGGTGGACCGGACTGGTCGCACCCGTCGGCCCCGGCGGCATCAGCGGGCCTGCCGCACACGTTCCGGACAGCCGGCCAACGAGGCCATCCGCCCGGCGGTCCACGGCATCCGCGCCGGCCTCGCCACATGGTTCCCCCGAATCATCGACGCCGCCGCCCGCGCAGACGGCATCGACCCCGACACGGCGACCTGGCACTCGGAGACCGCCCGGATGCCGCGCACAGGTCAGGGGTTCGAGAAGACATCGGCGTACACGCGGTCGAAGCGCCGCGCGGCCAGGTCCGTGCGCTGGATCACCCAGTGGACGGTGGCGCTTTCGTGATCTCTGACGTCGCAGTACCAGTCGGCGAGGAGCACCCAGTCCTCGATGTCACCCGAAACCGGTCCCTCCCATCGACCCGCTTCCACCGCCTTCACGGCGCGGTCCACGGCATGCGCGACCGGGTCGGTGTAGACGGCCTCCTCATCGGCGTATCCACCGATCTGGAAATCCTTCCCGATGGGGTACGAGGCGGACTCGACGCTCTCCCACACGTCGACCAGTTCCTCGGCACGGGGATGTCCGGGCAGCGGAACGCACCCTCCGGAGGCATCGACCGCCTTGTGGTGAGGCAGCGACACATCGGCCGTCATCCGCAGCGGCCCCTGCGGAAAGTCCTCGAACATCTCGCGGTATTCGTCCTCGTCGTCCTCGTTCCAGGCATACCTGTCCCGCTCCTCGACGGCCGTACCGGCGGGGACGTGGACCACGCTGCCCATGGATTCGTATTCGTCGGCGTGGTCAGGGAAGGCGAACAGCAGCAGTTGGCCGTCGGGAGGCAGGGCGAGGTCCGTCACGTCGGCGGGCAGCGCCGCGAGCTCGATGGAGGCGACGAAGGGGAACAAGGGATCCGCGGCGCCGGCGGGAAGCAGGAGCGGCCCGCCGCCCCGGCCCACGACCGGCCCGTCCCCGCGCCCCATCAGCGTCGCGCACGGCCGCCCGGTGGCCACCCACCGCTCCACGTCGTCGGCGGGGATGCCCTTCGCGAGCGCCGCCTCACGGAAGGAACGTAACCGGTACCGCATCTCAGGAGTCATGGCAGAACCCTAGAAGGAGGGTCTGACACACCGCCTCCGAAGCCGCCTGTCCGGTCCCATGGAACCCGCGACGGAGCTCCTCGTACAAGGCGGCCGGACCATTGACGAAGTCGCCCGCGGCGTGGGACACGGGTCGGCAAGCACTTTCGGCAACGCCTTCCGTCCCCTCTCCGGCTCCCCACCCGGGCGCTACGCCGCCCAGCGCTGAATGCTTCGGCGCCGCCGCGTCAGCTGTGCGGCCATGGTGGATCGATGAGTCAACCGAACGCGGCCAGGGAGACCGGCTGCCACTGGCGCCAAGTGTTCAGACGCTCCTGGTAGAGGCCGGCGACGTCGGTGAACGACTTGCCCAGGAAGATCCTCAGCGGGGGCTTTTCCGCGTCGACGATCCGAAGGATCGCGTCGCGGGTCGCGCGGGGGTCGCCGACCTCGAATTCCTGCGCGGCGGCCGCATGGGCTTCGGCGTACTCCGGGTGCGGCTCACTGTGCTGTGCCCCGCGAGCGAGCCAGTCGGTGGCGTAGGGTCCGGGCTCGACGTTGGTGATGTGGATGCCGAACGCTGTCACTTCTTGCGCCAGGGACTCCGAGAGCCCTTCAAGGGCCCATTTGGAGGCGTGGTAGGCGCCGATGCCGGGGAAAGCGCGTACACCGCCCTCGCTGGTCACCTGCAGGATCCTTCCCGATCGTTGCAACCGCATGAGGGGCAGTACGGCCTGGGTGACCCACACCGCACCGAAGAAGTTGGTCTCCATCTGAGCCCGGAGTTCGGCCTCGTCCAACTCCTCGACCATGCCGAAATGCCCATAGCCGGCGTTGTTCACGACGATGTCCAGCGACCCGAAACGCGCGTGGGCCTGTCGCACTGCCGCATGCACCGCGACACGGTCGGTGACATCGAGCCGAACCGGGAGTACCGCATCCCCGTACCGCTCGACCAAAGAGGTCAGCATGGTGACGTCCCGAGCCGTCGCCACCACGTGATCTCCTCGTTCGAGGGCGGTGTCCGCCCATTCGAAGCCGAAGCCCCTGGAACTGCCGGTAATGAACCACGCCTTCGCCACGGTGAGTGTCCCTCTACGGATGGATCGCTTGGTGTTTCCATTCCAGCGTGCCGCCGGTGCAGGTATTCCACCAGCGAGGGTCTTGCATAGAAGACATGCAAGTATGGAATGTGTCAGGGTGGCGGCATGGCTGACTTCACCCTCACCGGCCTCCGCGTCGTCCAGGCCGTCGTCGACACCGGATCGTTCACCGCCGCGGCCGACGCACTCGGATACACGCAGTCAGCGGTGTCCCGCCAGGTGGCGGCGATGGAAGCCGCCGCGGGCGCACCACTCTTCGTCAGAGGCGCCCGCGGGGTAGCCCCCTCTCCCGCAGGCATGATGCTCGCCCGCCGAGCCGCGACGGTCCTCAACGAGATCGACGCCGTCAGCACGGACCTCGCCGGGCTGCACGACCACCTCACCGGACGAGTCGCCATCGCGGCGTTCCCTTCGGCCGCCGCCGTGCTCGTACCCAGGACATTGGCCCGCCTCCGCAACGACCACCCGGCCCTGATCGTCGAGTTCGGCGAGGCGTCCTCGCCCACGCAGCTCCGCCAACTGCGAACTCACCGCATCGACGTCGCGGTCATCGGCGTGGGACCGGACCTGCCCGCCTACGACTTCGAGGGACTGCGCCGAGACCTGCTCCTCGACGGCGGCCTCCTGCTCGCCGTCCCCGCGAACCACCGGTTCGCCGGCCGCGGAACCATCCCGGTGACCGAGCTGAAGGACGAACCCTGGATCGTCGGCAAGGGCCTTCGCGACGACCCCCAGTTCGGCGCCTGGCCGACCCTTGACCACCCGCGGATCGCCTACGCCGCCCGCGAATGGCCCACTCGCCTCGGCCTGGTCGCCACCGGTCTCGGCATCGCCGTACTCCCCGAACTGGCCGCCGCCGCGGTCCCCGCCGACGTCCGCACCGTCCAGGTCGACGACCCCGCTTGGCTCGGCCGCACCACGGTCGCCGTCACGTGCCGCGACCGCCCTCCCGAGGTAACAGCCACCGTGGAGGCGCTCCGCCAGGAGGCCGCACAACTTCGCGCGGCCACGTAGCGCCGCGCCCGAACGAACTGGCCCGGATATCCCAACTACCGAGGTGGCCCGCGCGGGCTGGATGTACTCGCCGGTCGCGAGATCGAGTGCTCACCGAACCGCGGATTTGCACGGACTTGAGCCCCGGGCCCACCACCGCCCCCGAACTCCCAGCGCAGTCAGTGAGCCCTTTCCAACCTCAGGTTGAGGCGTGGTGAAGGACGACGACGGCCTTCACGGTGTTGGTGGTCCGGTTGGTGCTGCAGCGGAGCTTGCGTAGCAGGCGCCAGCCCTTCAGGACGGCCATGGCCTGCTCGCCGAGGCACCGGATTTTGACGTGGGTGCTGTTGTGCCGTCGCTTCCAGCGCTTGAGTCGACGGCCCCGGAAGGTACGCGGACATGGCGGCCGGCCCCTTGGTACGCCTTGTCCGCCCAGCACTTCAGCCCTTCCGTTGCGAGCGCGTCGGTGATCCGATGTTCGCGCGTGGCGGTCAGGTCGTGGGTGGAGCTGGGCAGGGCCGCGGAAGCCCACAGCAGTCGGCCGAAGGGATCTGCGATGACCTGGACGTTCATGCTGTGGCGCTTGTGTTTTTGGGCGGCCGCCACTTCGACGGCCTCGCGCATGTAGCGGTGGACGGTCGCGATGCCGATCTCGAACCCTACGGCGAGCTGGGCGTACGTGTCGCCGCATCGCAGGTGGGCCAGGGCGGGCAGGGCCTGACGGCCGACGGGTGGATAGCCGCCATCGCATGCCGATCTCCCGCCGGTGAGACGGCCAGTTGCCTCGTCAGGTGCCGCAGCGTGCGGCTGGACAGATCGATCGACGACGGGTGGACAAGCGCGCGAAGCTCCCGGCGGACACAGGTGATCTTGGTCGAGAACTCGTCTACCAGGAGCTTCGTCGTTCCGTACAACCCATGCCCACCAACACCCCGACGCCACAGCCAGTCTGGAAAGTGCTCACTGACAGAGGCAGCTTTCAAAGAACGGCGCTGTGGGCTGCGGAATTTGCAGGCCGCCGCCGTGCAACTGGTCGGAAATAGCCTGCGGCAAGGCCCCGAACCTGGCCAATGCAGCGCTTCTACTACGTCGTCACGGGTCGACTCGGGGCCAGCCGTATCCTGCCGGGCTATCTCAGGTGGTGATGGTGAGGATCGCCGAACGGGTGAGCTGGTGCGCCGCGTTCTCGGCACACAGTATGAAGTAATGCGTCCGGCCCGCGGTCATGCGAAACGTGAACGAACTGCCGGTCAGCGGTGCCTGCGACACTCGGACGAAGCAAGGCCCGTCGCTGGACGAAAGCCCGGCGCAAGACCCCTCGCGGTAGCCGGTCGTCACGGTGTCCGCCGGGTCCTTCGGGTCCCAGCTGACGGTCACCTGCTCGGTGGCCGCGTCATAGCTGTACGTCAGGCCGGTCGGCGCCGGTGCCGGCGCGGTTTGGGTGATACCGGCTGGCGCTGCCACCGCCGGGACGATGGTCGCTCCCCCCGCTGCCGCCAGCGCGATGGCCACCGCGGCTGCGCGGCAGGCGATCCGTACGCGGTCTCGCATGTCCCCTCCAGGATGCTGATCAACTCGAATGGCGGAAGGGTACGAGCTCGACCCGCTGCTTGGATGGCGAGCGGCGGGCGGTGGGATGGCGAACACCTGAAGTCTTGCCGCGGTGGGCCGGGACGCGGCCGTGTTCCCCGGTCCGATCCCTCCGGCGCGGCGCGTGCGCATCCACGTCTTCCTCGCATGAGCATCCTTCCTTCGCCAAGACCTCGACGCTGTCATCGCCGGATTGACCTTCCCGTGGAGTTCCGGGGTCGTCGAAGGGCGCGTGAACCGGGTGAAAACGCTTGAGCGAGCCATGAGCACTTTCCCACCAGCACCCCCGAACCCCCAGCTCAACACCCCTCTTCCGCCCCCCGACCCTCGAAGCTCAAGCGCCGAGAAGCCCCCGAGCCGTAGATGCCGTAACGCGCTCAAAAACCCCGGCCCAACTGCCCTGCCGGGAAAACGGGCTGAGGCCCCTCAGCGGCACCCCGTTCTCAACTCAGGCAGGCAGCGACGCTTCGCAGGACGGCGGCGCTGTCGGCGTCCGCCGGATAGTAGGACTCGATCGAGATCTCGTCGAGCATGATGTCCTGAGGGGTTCCGAACGTCGTGATGGTCGAGAACAACCTCAACTCGCGACCTCGGAAGCGGAAGATCATCGGAGTCGCCACCTCCGACTCCAGCCGGGGGACTGATACGTCGGACTCGTCCTCCGCGAAGAACTCGTCGTACAAGGCCGCGACCACGGGGTCACCGGTCTTGGCGACCTGGCGCGACAACCGGGCGCGAAAGAGCGATCGAACCTCTGCCAGGTTGACGATCAGAGAGGCGAGACCCCGTGGATCAAGCCCGAGCCGCACCATGTTGACCGGAGCGCCGAGCAGATCGGGATCGACCTCCGCGAGGAAGTGCTCGATCGGTGCGTTGACCATCACGATGTTCCAACACCGGTCCACGACCAACGCCGGATAGGGCTCGTGCGCACGCAGCACCCTGACCACGGCGTCCCGAACGGCCGACATGTCCGGCTCGTCGAGGGGCCGCTCGCGATACCGCGGCGCGAACCCGGCCGCCACCAGCAGACGATTGCGCTGCCGCAGCGGCACCTCAAGCCGAGCCGCGAGCCGAAGCACCATGTCGGCGCTCGGCCGGGACCGGCCCGTCTCGATGAGACTGACATACCGCGGCGAAACGCCGGCCGTCAGCGCGAGATCGAGCTGGCTCAGCCGTCGGCTGTGCCGCCACTCGCGTAACAGGCCCCCTACCGTCTCCACGGCGTCGACCCTAGCCACACGAGCCGACCACCGTCCATGAACTCCGAGTTCATCGACAGTCCTCGACCGCGCGGCCACACTCCTGGACATGAGCACTCACAACAAGAACCTGGTCCTCACCTGCCTGGAGCTGTACGGCAAGGGCGACCTCGACGCCGTCGCACCACTCCTGCGCGACGACTACGAGGACCACGGGCTGCCGTTCCGGACCACCACGAAAGCGGACTGGATCGCGGCAGCGCGCGAACTGCCCCTCGCCGAGATGCGGATGGACATCCGCCGTCTCGTGGCAGAAGGCGACTACATGACGATGTTCTCCCGGCGCTGGCTGCCCGGAGCCGCGCTCGACATCGCGGTGGCCGACATGTTCCGCATCCAGGACGGCCTGATCGCCGAGCGCTGGGAGATCGTCGAACAGATCCCGGCGGACGCCCCGAACCCGGTGGCGACGCTATGAACCAACGGATCGTATTCCCAACGTCCGTGGCCTCACCCCCTCACCACCCGCAGATTCAGAATAGCCATCTCGACACACTCGGTCCCGCTTCCGCCGCTGTAGGACGACTTGAACCAGGGCTCGTTGTCGCGATCCATGACAGCTGCAGCTCCTCACAGGCTCGTTCCTGTGTGCGGCGGGGGCAGTGATCGCCGAGAAGCTCAAGCTCCGGTGCGTCTCCCAAGCCCCTGCTGCCGCAGGGTGCCCACGAACCCCGCCCAACTGGCCGGCCCGAACACGAGACGAGGCCCGTCGACGTTCTTCGAGTCACGAATGACGACGTCGGTCGATCCGGTGGATGCCACTTCCACGCACTCACCACCGGCACCGTTGCTGTAGCTGCTCTTTCGCCACTGGTCCTCTATGAGGGGCCGAGTCATCGAGCGTGATCCTCCATGGCCGAGCGGATCAGCGAAGCTGATCTCTGCGGGCTCAGGGCGAGGGCCCTGAGGTGGTCGAACGCCTTGGTATAGATGTCGACGTCCGTGGGAAGTTCAAGATAGACCGAGTCGGTCAGGCCCTCCCGGTACACCATGTCGGGATCCTCCTGCTCCGGGAAGCCGAGCACACTGTAGGCGCCGGTACTCGGATAGGCGCCCGCATCGTAGGGCAGTACCTGCACCGTCACATTCCGCAGCTCCATCATTTCCAGCATACGTTCGAGCTGGCGGACCATCACCTGTCGGTTCCCGATGACCTGCATGACCACGCTCTGATGCACCACGGCCCAGAAATCAGGCGGGTTCGCCGCAGTGAGCAGTTCCTGGCGTCGCATGCGGACGTCGACGAGGCGTGGGATGTCATCGTGCGACAGGCCCGGTGTGACCCGACTCAGTTCAGAGGCGTACTCGGCTGTCTGCAACAAGCCAGGGACGAACTCGCCCTGGTAAGTACGCAGGCTGCTCACGGCCTGTTCGAGTCCTACGTACACGGAAAACCAAGAGGGGACAGCGTCACCGTGCGCATGCCACCACCCCTTGGTCTTCGACTGCTTGGCAAGCGACTTCAGCAGCTCACGCAGTTCGTCCGAGGTCCCGTAGAAGCGGCACAGCGCCTCGACATCGGACGGTTGCACCCGCCCCTGTCCCGTCTCCAGCCGGTTGACCTTGGAACCGCTCCAGTCAAGCTCCTTGCCCACTTGATTGCAGGTCAGGGCGTGCTCGTCACGCAACTTCTTCAGCTCGATCGCCAGTCGGCGACGGCGTGCGGTAGGTGATCCGGCCACTTCAACTCCTCGGGAGACGGGGGAGGTTCCATCCCATCCGAAAGGCAAGAGCCCGCCAATCACTCGTTGGAGGGAATCCTTCTGTGCACATTGCATATCGGGATGCGTGACTGTCATCCTCACATCACGCGTAACTGTGCGTACACAGAAGGGCGGAAGGTGAGGCTCATGTCCACTGACCAACGCAGCTGCATGCAGAGGAAGCCTTGGGAGGTCCCATTTCTCGCGGAACCGAGAGAGGTGGCCGGCCTACGACGGGTACTCCAGATGCACCTGGACTTCTGGGGGTTGCCGGAAGTCATCGCACCGGCACAGATCTGCGTCAGCGAGATGGTCACCAACGTCATCAGACACGTGGGAGACGGGACGCCGACAACCCTCGCGGTCTCGATACAGGGCACCCATGTACGCCTCGAACTCCGCGACCCGGACATCCGGGCCCTGCCCACCCTGCTCGCTCCTCCCCCAGACGCGGAATCCGGACGGGGCATGCTGCTGGTGGACGAACTGGCGGACCGATGGGGAGTGACTCTCCGGCCGGAGGCGAAGGTCGTCTGGTGCGAACTCGCCACGACCCTGACCTCACCGTCCGGCCACACGGGGGGTCCCCGGGTAACCCGAAGCGAAGCCCTGCTGACCTCCTACGCCGCAAGACGCCCACTGGGTGCCGAGACGAACAGCCCGCTCTCGGTAGCCGTGGCGGAGGAGGTGGCGATCGACCTGATCGCCGACCTCCTCCACTGGCTACGAGCCCACGGCTGCGACCCGGACGAAGCCCTCGACCGCGCGCAGACGCACTACGAGGCGGAGCTTGACGCGGCAAGCTGAATCGGTTGTTTCGAGTTGGCGATCAATCGGAGTGTCGGAACAGCAATGAATCTGGGACGCTCGAAAGGATGGGAGGCTCTTGCGGGCCCCGGTAAGCGAAGTAAAGGTCTTCTCGGGCACGAGTGCACAGCATGAAGAATCGAAGGCGCGCCTCCACGCTGGTCGGGTCCTCGGTGTACGCGTCCAGGTCGGGGACGAAGACGCTGTCGAATTCCAAACCTTTCACGCTGGCGGTGTTCACGACCAGGATCGAACGCGTCGAGAAGTCGATGGTGTCCCGGTATCGGTCGCCGGACGCATATGCCTGGGTGTGCTTGGCGAGCTTGAGTCTCGTGAGTGAGCTCTGGATTTCCCGCAGGACAAGCTTCGATCTGCAGACGATTCCGATACTTCGCTGGGGATGCGCGATGAAATATTGGTTCACTCCGCTGAGGAGATACTCCAGCGAGGGGACTCGTAGAATCGTCGGGGTTCGACCTTCGCGCGTCGGTGAGCAACTCTCCTTCCCGGTGTCCGTGCGAAACTCCGATGCCAGCGTCGCTATCTCCCGTGTGTTCCGGTGGTTCTCCCTCAGGGCGAGTGGAGCGGTGCCCACGGCGAGGGCTCGGCGGATTTCGGACAGGGTGCTGTGATCGTCGTCGATCCGCTGGTTCTCGTCGGCGTACACAGTGACATCGACGCCGACGATCCGACACCACTGGTAGAAAGCGACGGGAAGTTTCTGTCCCTCGTCGATCACAAGGTGTGCGTTCGACTTAAAGCCCCGCATGATGCAGTGTCGTTGCATCTCGATCCAGTCGTAGCTGAATCCCTCCTCGTCGGTGCTCGGCGGATTGGTTTCGAAGTGTCGGTTCCAGAAGCATCTGACCCACCGATGGTAGGTGCTGACCTTAACCGCTTCCGTGAGGTCCGGTGCGACTTGGGCGTGGTACTGATGGAGTGGATTGGAGTGCGTGAAGAGGAACACGTCGCGACCGGTCACCGTCAATGCCCAGGCACGGTAGATCGCCAACACGGTCTTTCCGGAACCCGCCGAGCCGGTGACGACATGATTTCCGTGGAAGGGGAGATCGATCGTGGCCTGTTGCTCGATTTTCAGATCCAGCAGGGAGGGAATTCTCATGACAGCTCGACGACGCCGGCCGATTCCTCGAGGGCGGCCTGGATGACCCCCTGGAAGAATCCTGGGACCTGGCCGTCACCGATCAACAGGGTTCGGTCCAGAAGGGAGTTGTCGACCTCGCAGCAGGTCTCGGGAAGGAGCGTGCACGCGTGGCAGGCGGCGCGGTTGAGGTTCGCCAGCGACCTGCCCGTCGAGTCGGCGCACAGAGGGTCCTGCGAGCACCACTGAGCGGATTCGAGCAACCTGATCAGAGTCTCGGCGAGGTTGGGGGGCTGCCCTTGACGGACGAGCCCGCCCAGCGTCCCTTCCGCGTCCCCCGCGGCCGTGTAGACGAACACCCCGGCCTGGGGCGGCAACTCGCTGCCCGGGGCGTGGCTCCGGGCGTAGACGCGCTCCCGTAGCGAGGCCGCGTTGTATCCACTGTCGTATGAGAGCTGGCGGATGAAGTGATGGGCCAGGGTGTGAAGCATCACGAAGCGGGGGAGGAGTTTCGGCCCCGTTTTCTCCCTGAGGCGATCGGCCTTGTACGAGGCACCCAGGTTGCGTTCGATGCGTTCCGTCCAGTTGCGTACCGTTGGAAGCCCCTCCCAGGCGCTCAGACGTGTCTCGTCGACGGCGATGAAGATTCCTTCGCCGTAGGTCTCCACGGCAGGCAGCCATTGAGGGCGGGCATGCGTGTTGACCGATACGACGCGTCCGCCCTCGGGCCCGTCGCCGTCGCCGGAGCCGGGCTCGTACCGGGTGAACCCTTCGAGCGCGCGCACCTCGCGCACTCGGTCCGCGACGACCACCGTGGAGATGTCCGTGGCCAGTTTCCGCATCGATTCAGGGGCGTCCTCGTCGATTCCGAGACGGGTTCGACGTACGGAGAAGGTATTTGAGTTGGCGACGGATCCTGGTACGGAAAGGGCCGTCCATTCGGCGATGCTCAGGTCGTCCTCCGAATGATCCGGGTGCGATGTCGCGGCGATCTCTTCGGTGTGGCGGCGTCGTACAGATTCCACGAATTGCTCCGGGACCTCGCATTCCTGGGCGATGGTCTCCCTGATGCGATCGCCGATCGGGCTGTCGCCTTCTTCGATGTAGAGCGGCCAGAAGCGATGGTCGGCGATGTTCTGGGTCGCTTCGTCATCCTCGGCGAGACTTGAGGGTTCGGGAATGTCGAGCGCCGAGTGCGTGATCGGGAAATAGACGTTCGAGGCGCCGCGCTGTACCGCCTGCGGTGTCTCCTCGCAGGAATCCGCCTCATCGGTCTCGGAGTTCCAAGGGTGGGTCCCCGGGCAGGAGAGGCCCATCTTCTGCAGGATGTTCTTCTGGCTGATTCCCGCCAGATTGCGCCCGGCGCGACAGACGGAGCAGTCGACGCGCAGGGCGTCGAGCCCGGAGGATTGAGGTGTGGCGACGAACCGCAGCCGATTCGCCTGGCATTGGCGCTGCGCATGCCCTTCACTCGTGGAGTGGGCCCATCGGTGCCAGTCGATGTCGGCCATGTGGCCGGCCCTGCACACCTGGATGAAACGCATCGGGGCCAGCGCCGAAATTCCCGTGCACCGCCCGCAGGCCGGCTGTCTGTCCCTCACCTCGCGATTCGTGGTCCAGAGCTTCATTTCCCTGCATTTCGGGCAGAAGAGCCACTTGGGGAATCGCACATACGAGGGACCGACGCGGGACGTGTAGGCAGCCTTGCCGGAGGGGATGACGGGGGCCGAGCGGAACTGCGTGACCCTCAGTTTCTTCGCCAGGCGAGGAGACTCCACCAGGTCCGCATGTCTCGACCAGCTTCTGATGTCTCCGGCGACGAACGATTCGCCTCGGAGGTCGAGGATTCCGCCGACGCCGAACGGGACGATTGTCTGCGCCCTGCGGACCTTCCGTCGAAGATTTCTCATCGCGCTCACGCTCCCTTCACGGCGACGAGGCACTCGCGATCGACATTGCGCATTGACTGGGCCGTCTCCCATACGCCGTCCCGCGTGCCGAAGTCCCGGAGGAGCGCGGAGTGCGAGCGCCCCTGGGACTGGTAGTGGAGATGGCTGCCGTCGCCACGCGCGATCTCGGCTTCCTGCCACCACTCCTCGATCAGCGAGTCCAACTGCTCCGCCGCGGCGTCGGCCTCCTCCGGGTCGGCTCGCCGTACGTGGTTCACCACGAGGTCGCGGACCCGCGCGACCTCGGACTCGTGGTGGACGATGTCCCCGGCCTTGTCCTCCGCGTCCAGGCCGATCCCGTGTCGTACCAGGATGGTGAGCACCGCGTGGAGTGCTCGGTTGCGAGAGGGCATGGACCATGGTGTGACGCTGGTCGGTTCGACGTGCCGATAGAGCGAGCGGTGGTAGACGCCGAACGACTCGTAGTGGGAGCGGTCGCGGGGTTTGGTCGAACGGAAGAGTGTGACGATCAGGCCCGGCACGTGTCGACGGCCGACGCGACTGGTGGCCTGAATGTATTCCGACGTCGTCTTGGGCTGCCCGTTCATGAGCATGAGACCGAGTCGCGGGACGTCGACACCCACGGAGAGCATGTTCGTGGTAGCGAGGAAGGATACGCTGTCGCGACTCTTGAAGTGCTTGCCCAGACGTTCGAGGAGCCGGGGCTGAGCGGCACGGGGGATGTTGCTGGTCAGCTCCACAACCGACTCGTCGTTCAGCTCGCGCCGTAGTGTGTCGTCCTTCGTCAGATGTTCAAGACGAGCAGGGATGTCGTCCCTCGCGATCGTGACGGTGCGTCCGAGCTCCCGCAGGCTGTTGTGATAGGCGACCGCGGTCCAGTACGCATCGCGGAGCGTGTCGTCCTCGCAGATTTCCTTCGGGGCCTGCAACGCGGCGGCTCCCACATGGACGGTCGAGGTCGAGGCGGTGTGTCCCTGTGCCATCACGCCCACATACAGCCTGCCGGGCCTGTCCTCGTCGGGCGAGGCGAAGTAGGACCTGCCGGCTTTGATTCCCGCCGGGGGAAAGAGCTGTGCCGGCCGACCGTAGAGGCTGCGCACCTGGTCCTGTGAGCGTCGGATGGTCGCCGTCGACGCGATGACCTTCGGAGTGGTGCCGCCCCAGGCGCACAGTTCGAGGATGGCCGACTCGTAGAGACCGACCGTTGTCCCCAGCGGGCCCGCCAACAGGTGCAACTCGTCCTGGATCACCAGCGAGGGTGCGCGCTTGCCGCCCTTGCCGAAGAGGTTCCCCGCCTCCCGCTCCCACGCGAGGCGGGCGAACTTGTCCACCGTGCCCAGCACGAACGTCGGAGGTTCCCGGTAGATCTGTTCGTCCACGACGGACACGGGGAGCAGATCGTGGAAGTCGCACGTGTCGCGCGGGCAGAAGAACGACGTGGTGACGCCATCGGCGCGGATGCCGAAATCCTTCTCCTGCCCCGCTCGTACCGGGACGATTTCGGTGCCGCACCAGGGACAACGTTCCAGTAGGAAGCGGTCATCGGGTTCGTTCATCTGCTTCAGGGCCCCGAGTTCGTCCTGCGCGACGGAGATCTTGTTGGGAGTCGTCTCCTGGCCGACCCAGAGCCCGATGGAGATGGGCTCCTCTCCGAGGTCATGGAGGAGCGGCCCGTCCTTTCCCCTTCTGATGTATTCCAGTGCGCACACGGCCGTCGCCGTGCGCTGGAACTGCTGTGTGGTGAGCAGGCTCAGGGTGTACCGGCTCAGCACGGCGGTCCCGCCTCCAAGGGCACCGAACCGCAGACGGCGCCAGAGGATTTCGAAGCAGGCGGTGAGGAGATACGCCTCGGTCTTGCCTCCGCCGGTGGGAAACCAGATGAGGTCGACCGTCTTGCGATCGTCGTGCTCGGGGTACATCAACCCCTCGACCACGAGAAGAAAGTAGGCGAGTTGGAACGGGTGCCACGCGTAGTCGCCCCCGGGTTCGGACAGCTCGACCACGTCACTGTTCCTGCGGCGACGGCTGCCCGCGAGTTCCGGGCGGCTGTGGAGCATCTGGAGTGCCATGGCCCGGTTGGACAGACGAAACGCTTCGCGTGCTTTCTCTCCCGAGGATGTCGCCGAGGTGAGGGCGGCCACCCCCGACGCCATACGGTCAAGTGCGGTTTCGATGCGGCCGAGGATGCGTGCGGTGGGTTTGGCGGCCCATTGCTGCACATTCTCGGCCTGCGCCTGCTGGGTCTCGAACCATGTGCGATACCCCTGGACGAAGCCCTGAAGTTCGGTCCGTAGGTCCTCCATCGCAAGATCGGTCCGGGACAGACGCGCGAGGTTGAGCACCGGCAGGTCCTTGGGACCGTCGGGTTTGATGTGCTCGACCACCTGCTGGGGCATGACCTGCGCCCGTACGGTGGTGACCGGGGCGGATTCGGTGTCCCACTCGACGGCGCATCCGTGCCCCACTGCCCTTGTGACGATGTGCCGGTACTGGACCCGAAGCTCCTGCTCCTCCTCGTCCCGGCTGTTGAGACGGGTGCTCGGATACTCCAACACCTGTCCGCCGAGCGTCGTCGCCCGCAGTTCGGCCTGGAAGAGCATGAGATCGCGGTCCTTGTGGGTGCTCTCCTCCTCGTCGTGCGCGTTGGCGAGGACACACGTGACAAGATGCCCGGCGCCGAAGGGGCGCCACCGCACGTGGAGACGACCGTGTTCCTCCAGAACGGGGATCGGGGCCGTGTCATCCGCCGTGACGGTCTTCGTGGTGGAGAGTCGCGGCTGCCTCTGCCAATGACGACGCCCGCCCTCGCGGGACGTCAGGTAGCGCGACGCCGCGCAGGTCACCTCCAGTTGGGGCGCGTTGGTGAAGAACGAGAAGCCGAGCGACGACGGAAGCCACGCGTTCGCCTCGGCCACGGGGTCGTCGGCGAAGCTGTCCTCCTCGCCGTTTCCCGCTGCTGATTCGCCGAAGTCCTGTTCGCCTTCCTGCTGCGAGTGCTCCAACAGCGAGGCTCCACGCGGATGCAACGTCCCCATCAGATAGCGGCGGTCCGGAGGGTCGCTGAGGGACTCGTCCTCGGCGACAGCCGGACCGACCAACTGCCGGTGCAGATAGGCAACGAAGTCGTTGCGGTGCTCGGAGAGCCGTGATTCCGCTTCGTTCACCGGAGGCCCTCCTCCCGCATCAGGACAGCCATGCCGAGATCCTTGAGCATGTGGCGGGTGTCGGGGCCGCAGGCGATCCAGAGTTGCGCACGGGCCCTGGTCCAGGCGACGTAGAGGGTGTCGAGCCGGCCCTTGAGATGGTCGGGGTCGAGGTCGATCAGGCAGACGACACGGTTCTCGTGACCCTTGAAATCGGAGACGGACGACCAGGTGAGCCGGTGCTTCGTCCGGTCCGTTCCGACCACGTCGGCGAATCGCTCGATCTTGCCGGCACGCTGGGAGAACCGGGCCGAACTTGTCTCCCACTTCCCGGAGGCGGAGAGTACGGTGATGTCCCGCAGAGAGACACCCTCCCGCACCAACTCGCTCACGTAGGAGTCGAGAGCGGTGGCCTCCTCCTGGGGTGTGCGCGCGTCGTCGAAGCGGACCGGTTCTCCCTCGCCGGCGGAGGCGACACCCAGATCCGCCCCGGTGTAGCGATGGACCTGTTTGACGATCTGCACGGTGTTGCGGCAGTTGCGCCTCATAGGGCCGTACGGCATGCCGAGCGGGCGCAGATACTCCCATGCCTCGGGGTCGTAGGCATCGGGAGTCAGGACCTGGTTGTTCTGGTCGAGCATGAAGATCCATCGGCCTTCGTCGAGGCCGCCCGAGACCAGGTTCTCCAGGACTCCGAGACGGTCGAGGGTCATCAGATCCTGCGCCTCGTCGACGATCAGGTAGTCGAAGGTGCGGTTTCCGACCTCGTCCAGTCGCTCGAAGGGCAGGACGGTGACGGCGTGGTCGGCGAGGACTTGGCGCATGTGGGTGGCGAGCGTGGTGCTCGCGCAGGTGAACAGGACACTGCCGGTCGTGGACTTTCGGCGAGCGGCCTCGGCGGCAAGGAACGTTTTTCCGGTACCGGCGCCGCCGGTCCAGATGAGGCGTGCGTTGGACTCCAAATCGTCCAGCCTGGCGAGCTGTTCGTCGGTGAGACGTTCGAAGGCCGCCTCGAGATGCGTCAGTCGGGAGTGCAGGTTGGGTACGAGGTCGAAGTCGGGGCGGACCGCTTCGAGCATCCTCTTGCGCAGGGCGGCGGAGACGGGGGTCCGGGCCCAACGGTTCTGGGCCGACCAGAACCGGGTCGCCCGCTCGATGCCCTGCGCAAGACCGCGTCCACCGTCGTAGGCGGTGGCGCTCAGATACTGCTGGGGCTCGAACTCCGTCGTGCGGGGGATATCGACATCCGGAGTGATCACCAAGTAGCCGCTGGGGACGCCATGGTCCCTCAAGTTGCCGACCAGCACGCCGATCTCGCGGTCGAACTCGTGCATCCCTCCGTTGGCCTGGGCGAAAGGGCTCTCCTTGGGCCCGTCTTCGCGACCGGGCGGGCCGTAGTACCACTTCCCGTCGCGCTGTTGGACCTGACCGCCCTTGACCTCGATGAAGAGCAGGAGGTCCGGCATGATGACAACGAAATCAATCTCGCCGACACGTTTCCTGCGGTGCCGCGGAAGATGAACCGAGTGCAGCGCGACGCTCTCGTCGTCCGGAATCGCCTTGAGGGCTGCGAACACACTGCGCTCGGCCTGGCTTCTGGTGTTGTTCGAGATCTCGCTCGGAATGATCCGCATCCACTCTCCCCATGGTCACACCCTCGGCTCTTTAAGATACCGGTGATGGATCTCGCGGTACGAAACTCGTGAGGAAGTGCTGGCCGCGACTCCTCGATGAGTGATGGACTACGGGGCGGGGGCTACGGCGAGTGGTGCGTGGGGGGCGGAAGTGTGATGGCCAGGGAGTCTGACGACCGGGCTGGCAGACCGATGAACGAAGCCGGGTGGGACCTGCTCGTCCGTCTCGTACGTCGATTCACGGCCGAGGGAGTCGACCGTCGAACGGCTCTGGAACAGGTGATGAAGGCCGCGCGCCTCGACGCGCAGGAGACCTCGACCTTGTACCGGGCGGTGACCGCGGCAGAGGTGGAAGTCGAAATGGCCGAAGACGAGCCGGACGAGCCGGACTCTTCGCAGAGTGTGACTGTCGGCCATCGGGCGGACACCGACGAGTACGTCGATGGCCTGAATGTCCCCGATGACGATGACGATGACGATGACGGGGAAGGGGAAGAAGAGGGCCCCGACCCGGAATCGTTCCGAGGGACCGTGCGCGTCGCCGACCTGGGAGCGGCCCGGCGTGCCGCGCTCAAGGTGCTCGAAGTCGACCGCAGAAGAGCGGATCCGCACCGACGCCTGCTGAGCGCGGAGGAGGAGGTGGGACTTTGCCTCCTGTTCCGGGGAGCCGGAGAGCCGTCGAAGCCCCTGCCCGACGGCTATCTGGCGGCGCTTCCACGTGACGGCGAGGCGTACAGAGCCGTGTCCGCCATGGTCGCGCACAATCAGCTTCTCGTTCATAAGATTCTCCGCGGTTTGGGACGCGGGCCGGAAAACCCGATGTACGACGATCTTCTGCAGCACGGCATGATAGGTCTCATCCGTGCTGTGGAGAAGTTCGATATTTCTCTGGGATGCAAGTTCTCCACCTACGCCACCTGGTGGGTTCGGCAGCGAATCACCCGGGCTGTGGTCAACGAAGAGGCGGCGATCCGTCTTCCGGTCCACATCTGGAACCATGTCGAAAAAGTGCGGAAAGCGGAGAGGGCTTTTCTCGACCAGGGTCGGATACCCAATGTGGACGATCTTGCATTGGCCTGCAAACTCGATCCCGAAAAGGTGATGACGTATCGGGACCTGAGTCGGCGTATGGTTCTTTCGCTCGAACGGCCCGTCGGCGAGAACGTGACCCTCGGGGATCTGGTCGTCGACACGTGCCGTCCGGTGCCGGGTCCGGAACAAATGCTTCGGGCCGCATTCGAGCGCCAGGAGCTGATACAGACCTTCGACGCCTGTGTGTTCACGAAGAGAACGCGTGAAATTCTTCTGCTGCGATTTGGATTCGTCGACGGGACACCCTGGACACTGGATGGAATCGGTAAGCGGATCGGGGTCACACGCGAACGCATCCGGCAGATCGAGAAGCGTGCGCTCAAGGATCTGAGGATCCAGATGGGCCTTGAGCCCGACGACGAGGACGCGGAACGCCGTCGGCGGAACGCAGCCCGACAGGTGGCGCGGGAGGCCGCCGGCGAGTCGCTGCCGAACGGCCGCACCGACGTACCGGGGGCAGAGAGCGGTTCAGAGGGGAAAGAGGGAACGGTGGCCGTGAACGGCACGGAGTTCGATCGATGGTTGGCCGAGCGAATGAGGGGGAACGGGATCGACGAAAGCGAACTGGCGCACCGTCTGGAGGTGCCCCGGGCGCTGGTCGAGGCCTGGCTCCAAGGTCGCTCCGTTCCGAGTCCGGACCATGTGACCAAGGTGCGGGAGATCCTTGGGGACTGGGGCGGAAACGGGCAGGAGCCGGCGGTCGGTCCGGTACGGCGGAGGGAACCCGTGGAGACACCGGCCGTCTGGTATCACCGTCCCGGACACGACGACGGTGGGCGGGAGTTCGGTAATGCGGCGGCCTTCGCCTTCGAGGCCGATTTGGAGGTTCTCGCCCGTGAAGCCACCCAGAACAGCCTGGACGAGCGAGACCGGAGGAGTGACCGTCCGGTCGAAGTCCGTTACACACTGCATGAACTGTCCGGTGACGCGCTGGCACGATTCCGTGCCGCGATCCATTGGGACGGTTTGCACCCCCACTATGAGTCCGCCGCCGCCCAGGACCAGAAGGTCGGACGCGTCATCAGCGCCGGTCTGCGAGAAATGACCGAGCGAGATCGACTGGTTCTTCTGCGTGTCGACGATTACAACGCCAATGGGCTGACCGGCGACGATTATGAGGACGGCCGGTTCGCGGCCGTCGTGCGGCGGCAACTCGACAGCCACAAGTCGAATGCCGCAGCGGGCGGTTCATACGGGCTCGGTAAGGCGACGCTCTGGTCGACCAGCCGTCTGGGGCTCGTCCTCATGAATTCCACGCTCTCCGAACCGCACGAGGGACACACGCGCCGGCGGTTGATCGGGCGCCTCGACCTTCCCTGGCGCGAGGTGGAAGGAAAGAGGTTCGCCGGTCCCGCTTGGCTGGGGCTGCCGGACACGGAGTCCGACAATGCGGAGGTCGTCCGCTCTTGGTGGGCCGACGAGGACACGGTCGAGAACCTGTATCTCACCCGCGCGAGCGATGAGCCCGGCACGTCCTTCCTGATCGTCGGAGCCCACGACGTTGCCGGCCTCGCAGGGGAAGGACGGGATCAGGAAGGGGACATGGACGACGACGACAGCCTGGAGCGCATGCACCGGAGGCTGGTTCACGCGCTCGGGCGGAACTTCTGGGCCGCCATGACAGCGGGCGGCGACCGCAGGCCACTGCTGGAGGCGTCGGTTCGGACGCTGCGCAACGGTGTGGAGGTTCTCGCGGAGGAGCAGGTCGATCCCCACGTACATCAGCCCGCGCGCTCGCGCGCTCTGCGCGCCTTCCTGAGCGGCACCACAGTGGACCGTCTCACGGAGGCGGGCCAAGTGGCCTTGGTCAAGGTGCCGTTGAAGGTTCCCGAAAAGGACAGGATCGCCGGTACGGCCGGCGAGCACCAGGCGGTACTGCTCGTCACCGAGGCCACCGACCAGGACGGCAGGATCAACCAGGTAACCGCGATGCGTGGCAATCGCATGACGGTCAAGACCAGTTCGGTGCCCGATATCCCCGTGGGGACCAACCCGTTCCAGGCCGTTCTGCTCGTGGGACTTGCGGCGGGGGACGACGCGCCGTTCGGCGCCGAGGCCGAGGAGTTCCTCCGCTCGTCCGAGCCACCGGAGCACAACAAGTGGGGGCAGAACGAGGAGTTGCGGATGCGCTATTCGCCCTCGGCCCATCGGCGGATCGCGGCGCTGACCACCGAGACCAACAAAGCCGTGCGCGGACTCGTAGCGATTCCCCAGGAGAGGAAGCGGAGCGGCACGAGCAGGTCGAGCAAGCGGTTCAATCTCTCGGGCAGGCCCGCCGCCAAGGCCAGGGGGACGGTGACGCCGCCGAAACTGGACGAGCTGAAGGCCGTCGTCGATGTCTCCGGCGCGTGGCAGGTCACCGCTGAGGTCAAGGTGTCGCCGGGGGGAGATCGCTGGCGTATGAGCCCCGTCGCCAAGCTGGACGTGCGCTCCGGCACCCGCCCTGTGGTCAAGTGGGCCGAACTCGTGGCCGTGAGCAACTGCGAGGTCTCCGACGGCATGCTGTATTTCCCTCCGGGGGTCCGCCGCGCCAGTTTTCGGGGCGTCACGGATGCGTCCACGCACCCGGTGCGAGCCGCGCTGACGGGGCTCGTCGTCGAACTGCAGGAGAGCAAGGGAGATGTCGAGTGAGGGCCTATCCCTACGAGCGGCCGACCGGCCCGGTGACGTCGCGCGTCACGGCCGTCCGGCTGAGCGGCCCCGGCGACCATCGGGAGCAGATGGACACCAGGGGGTATTCGGTCGTCGAGCAGGTGGTGGCGCTCGGCAGGGCCGAGCGCGACGACTGGCAGACCGCACGGCTCACCCTGACCGCGACCGTACCGGCGCGTGAGATCGAGACGAAGGGCCACTGGTCCGATGTCACGGTCGTCGCCGTTCTGACGGAGGGCGCCACCAACACGCGTACGGTCGCACGGTTGACGCCCGATGTGGTGGGCGGGCGGGAGTGGTCGGGGGAGATCGAACTCGACCGGGACGACCACCTGGACCGTGCGTCCCTCGTCGTGCACGTGGTGGCGACCGTGGGCGGTGTCGAAGGGCGGGTCATCGCCTCCACTGACAAGGAGTGGCTGGTCGACATGACGGCCGACGCCCCGCTCAGGCATCGCCAGATCGACCTGAGCGCGGTCAGTTTCGCCCGCAGCGCCGAGTGGTTGCGCAGCTTCCGGGACGCCCCCTGGATCCTGGACACCGCGGGCCGGATGCCCGTCGTCCGGCTGAACTCGGATTTCGAGGGCCTCGTGGCGCTGGTGGACGGCCAAGGCTCGAAGGTGGAGGGCGTCGTACGAGAGATACTGCTGGCCCAGATGGGCACCGATGTGTGGACCGCGGTCTTTCACACCGCCATCGGCGACTTGGAGATCGAGGACGACGGGACGCCGCTCCTCCCGCCGGACTGGCGCGGCGAGGTGCTCCGCGAAATGCTGCCGGACATCGTTCCCGGGCGATCGGTGGAGGACGCTCTCCGTGAGGTCCACATCCGACGTACGGGTGATGGGAGTTGGGCGGACCTGCAACCGCGCATCCAATACGCGGCCTCCCGCCGTGCCGAGGTCCCCAGGGCCCTGGCCGATACTGTCCGTGACATCGAACGACTCGACCAGGAGACCCGCGCGTGACTTCCCGCCCCGAGTACCTCCCGGAGCGATTTGCTCTGCTCTCCGATGTACAGGCCGCGGAGTACATTTCCGCGGGGCTGCTGGAGGGACGCGACGACGTTCCTTCCATCGCGTTGAACAAGGTTGCCGAGCCGCTGTCCGACGGCGAAGCACGACTGGGCCTGCAACGGATACGAGATCTGATCGACCACGCCCTGGCGAAGTTCCAGGGCGAGCGTCCCACGGCGGCCGACGCCTGGCTGGCCCCGCGGTTGCACGAGACTCTGCGATTGACCCGCCGGGAGGCGGCCGAGAAGGGAATCTGGACGTATCTGGCCCTCGGGGTGGCTCCGGACTATGTCGTCTGGCGGCATCTGTCCGAGCCGAAGGCCGACGGCACGCCCGGACGAGTGGCCCGGGACAAGTTCGCCGGCCCGCATTACAAGCAGGCGTTCGCACGCCTCTGGTGGGCGGCCGAGCTCTTCCGTGACGGCTCGGACTACCGCCCCGCCGTCGTGGCCTGCGGTAGTCAGGACATGCTCAACTCGGCTCTACGGCTGGACATCATCGATCACCGCCCCACCGCTCTCGCCCTCGTCAGGCTCATCGAGAAAGGGGTCGTGCGCACCGGTCGCGAGGTCAACGCACTGACGCCCGCGGTCAATGCCGCTGCGGCCACTCTGATGTACGACGTCATCGCCCCGGACCTGGAGCACGACGGTGACTCCCTGCGGGACTGGATCGCGGGGGCCGAGTCCGCCGGTCCGTCTCCCCGTAACAGCCTTCCTGAGGGACCGGAGGAGGAGCGCGTCCCGGAAGAGGTGATACAGCGGCTGGTCGCCCTCTTCGAGGACCTTTTCGCGGACGCACCGGTCAGGGGGCGGGCTCCTGATGAGAACGAGTGACCTTGTGTGAGTCCGGTGGGCATCGGCCCTGATCGCCGCAACCGATGGCGCGCAGCTCGGCCGTGGTGGCCGGGGGCACATCGGGCCAGGTGACGGAGGCAGCCAACTCCCCGTCCGAGGGAGCGTTCCCGCGTAGCGCCCGGCTGAGCACGTGCATGCCCAGCCGGGGTGGCACCGCATTGCCCACTTGCTGCGCCTGGTCCTTGCCCGACCACGGGAAGTTGTGCGGGAAGGTCTGCAGAACCCCCGACTCGGGGATGGTGAACCGGTCGGACCTGGCCGCCTCGTACTCCTCCGCGGACCTGTACACCTTGTTCCGGGAGATCTTCCCGGTGACCGTGAAGGCGGGCTCGGACGACAGACGCCGGCCTCGATTCTTCGGGTCGCCCCCGGAGCCGTAGTTCGAGACGACGAAGAACTTCATCCTGCCTCCCGCCCGGAGCCGGGACACGTCCACCGGCGAACCCTTCAGCTTGCTCGCCGCGTCGAGAGCCTCCGCCATGGAGACCCAGGGCCGCGTGCCCTCGGAGACGTCGGAATCGGCCGAGAACAGGTCCGGCTGAGAGGCATCGCGCTTCCCACGAAGCAGGTCGAAGGGAAGATGGGTGGTTTCAAGCGGTTCGATGGCTCCATGCCCCGGGCGTCGGGCGACGAGTACGGCTCGTGTACGTGTCTGCGGGACCCCGAACTGCTCTGTCTTCAACTGTCGGCATTCCGCCTCGTACTTGACTCCGTTGAGCCGTCCTTCGCCGCTGCGCAGAAGCTTCGCGTAGACCTCCCAGAGGGGCAGGGCCGCGGGCACCTGCTCCAGAACGATCACCTTGTACGGATCACGTCCGTCTGTTTCGATCGCTTTGAGGAGCCAGCGAAGGGGCTCCAGCACCAAGGCGGTGCGCGAGTCGTCGAGGGCGCGCAGGTCCTCGTCGATCTTCGCCTCGTCTTCCCCGTCCACAAGACGGTGGATGAACTCCTGCACCTCGTTCAGCGCTCGCCGTCCCTTGCCCTTGCCCGCGATGGAGAAGGACTGACAGGGTGGCCCACCGGCCAGGACGTCGACCGATTGCGGGATCTCGTCGAAGCGACTCGTGCGCATAACGCTCACATCGGCGTGAATCGTCGGCAGGCCCGCGGCATAGCGGGTCTCGCACGCGTTCCGGTCCCACTCGATCCCGATGCTCTTGAAGCCCAGAAAATGCGCGGCCACATCGAGTCCACCGGGACCTGCGAAAAGGTCCAGAATCCGGATTTCGTCGAGGTGGTGAACCTTTGGTTCCGGGCTGTTCATGGGGTTTGAGTGTAACGGGAGACGGGGGTTACGGGTGACGCCAATGCCGCTCGGATCGCCAGCCCGAGCGCCTTGGCCACGGGGGGTGGGGAGGCATGCCCGACCTGACGGTAACGTGCCGTCTTCCTCCCGGCGAACCTCCAATCGGACGGGAACCCCTGCAGGAGCGCGGCCTGATCCGTCGTGATCCGCACCATTCCGCGCCGCCCGGCTTCAGGTGCCCAGGTGAAGTCCGCGCCGGGAACGTTGTCGGCCACGCTGCTCCCGTCCACCCCCATCCGGGCCCAGGCCTTCCTTGTTCCGGTCGGTCCGAGGTCCGCGCCACCTCGCCGGTCCGACCCGCCCACCAAGGTCGGCGCCACACTGAGTGCCTGGGCCGCCCACCGGTCGACGTCCCGCCAACCGCCCGCGGCCATGGAGCGGCGGAGGGCTCGACCTACGGACAGATGCTCGTGCACCGTTGGCTCCGGTGGGCGGAACGCGTCGAAATACTGTTTCCTGAGCGCCACGAGCACTCCTTGTTTTCGGCTCTGGGGGACCCCGAAGTCGGCCGCGTTCAGAAGGAACCACCGGAACCGGTAGCCGAGATGACTCAGCTCGTTGCCGATGAGGTCGCGTATCGACGCGAAGCCGGGTGCGCTCAGCAGCCCCGGTACGTTCTCGATGACCAGAGCGCGAGGCTGGACGGCGTGCGCCAGGTAGACCGTTGCTTCCAGCAAGCGCAGTTCGGCCTCGGTCTCGGTGCGCGTGACGGTCGCGCTCGACCTCACCCGGGGCGGTCCGGCCGACAGGAGATCCACGTCGTAGATCTCCTGATACCTCGAAGGGGAGAAGTCCAGCAGGTCCGTCTCCAGAACCTGCCAAGCCGGGCGGTTCCCGCGCAGGGTGGCGCAGGCCGCAGGGTTCTTGTCCAGGAGCAGTACGGGTTCGAAGCCCGCGTGCTCCAGCCCCAAAGCCAATCCCCCCGCGCCCGCG
This sequence comes from Streptomyces sp. NPDC088124, assembly GCF_040685895.1. Taxonomy (NCBI): domain Bacteria; kingdom Bacillati; phylum Actinomycetota; class Actinomycetes; order Kitasatosporales; family Streptomycetaceae; genus Streptomyces; species Streptomyces sp. NPDC088124. The sequence continues at coordinate 80,319 of NZ_JBFBJB010000024.1, forward strand.
CACACGTCGACGAATCGCAGTCCGCTCACCGGCCCCGCCCTCCGTGGATCATTTCCGCCTGTTTGCCTTCTCCTGTTCGACAGCCGCGGCCACCTGACGCATCACGGCCTCCGGTGACTCGTGTTCCCAAAAGCGCAGAACCGTCCACCCCTCCGACCGCAACTGCGCGTTTGTCTCCTGGTCCCGCTCGATGTTGCGATCGAGCTTCCTCCGCCACCACTCCGCGTTCGCTTTGGGGCTGGTGGCATGCTCCGGGCAGCCGTGCCAGAAGCAGCCGTCGATGAGGATCGCCAACCTGGCACGGGTGAACGCGATGTCGATCTTGCGTCTGCGCATGCCCGGCACTGGATAGTGGGTCCGGTAGCGGTATCCGGAGGCATGGAGAAGTTGCCGCACTGCCCGTTCGGCACCGGTGTCCTGGTTGGTCTGCCTGCTCATCCGGACCGAGACGCCAGGGCTGGACGGGAGTGCGGCGCGCATATAGCTCAGTGTCCCATTTTCGGCGTTGTTTCGGTCCATGATGAGAGAGTCACGTTGAGTGACGTTCGGTGTCGGCGTCGGTCGTTACATCCCGGAGACTCAAGATGCTCCGCGTGCCCTTCGGGCGTGGTTACGCGCCGCCGTGGCAGTCCCGGTAAGCCTTCGTCGAGCCGCACCAGCAGGCCGCGTTGCGGGACGGGGGCCACGGGGTGGCTCGGCCTCGGGCGGCGAGGGTGGTGGCGTACAGGGGGAGCAGGGTGGGCTGGGTGGGGGAGGACTGTTCCGAGGCCGCGAAGGCTTCGTACGAGGGGACCGTGGCCGTGACGATGCCCAGGTTGGGGGTGCCCGTGGCGGCGAGGTCGCGGAGGGCGGATTCCACGTGGGCCAGGTGTGCCTCGTGCGAGGGGTACTCGGTGGTGAGGGTGGGGTACGCGGCCAGGAGTTCGGCCAGTTCCCCGGCCGGCCAGTGCAGGAGCGCCACCGGGAAGGGGCGGGACAGTGCGGTGCGGTAGGAGCCCAGTTCGGCGCGGAGGCGGGTGATCTCGGCCTGGAGCTCGGCGGGGTTGTCGGAGCCCAGGGACCAGAGGCGTTTCGGGTCGTGGAGTTCGTCCAGGGGGACCGCCGCCGGGTTGACGCGGTCGGCCAGGGCGTCCCAGGTGTCGTGGTCCAGGCCCAGCAGGCGGCGTACGCGGTGGCGGCCGATCAGGAGGGAGTGGGTGGGGTACGGGACGTCCTCGCCCGGGGCGAGGAGGAGGTTCAGGGCGCTGGTGAACGAGTCGTGGGCCGCCTCCAGCTCGTCGTGGGACTCCAGGGTCTCCGCGACGATCTCCCAGGGCGCCGGGTCCAGCGGGGCCGCGGTGCGCACTCCTTCGATGATCGCGCGGGCCTCCGCCTCGTGGCCGTACTCCCACAGGTTGGCGGCCTGGAGCGCCTTGACGAGGTGGAGGTGTTCCGGGGACGCCGCGAGGAGGGTGTCGTAGAGGCCGGTGGCGCGTTCGCGGTCGCCGGCGAGTTCCAGGTGGGCCGCCGCCCGGAGGAGCAGGGGCTCGTGGTCCTCGGGGTACCGCTCGGCGGTGCGGAGCAGGCGCTCGGCTTCCGCGGTGTGGTCGGCAGGCAGCATGTCGGGGCGCATGGTCCACACCGTACTGCCGTACCGGGCGGGGGTGGAGGGCAAGGGGACAGGGCGCGGGGGGCGGGTCGGACGGGCGGGGGCGCGGAGTCCCGCGGAGCGGGTTCCCGGGGCTCTCCCCGCCGTCCCTCCGGCCGTCGCCGGGTGCCTCAGGGGCATCGTCCTTCTTCTGTACGACTCGGTGCCGACAGGGCATCGTGTATAACGAAGAGGACGTGGTGGACGGAGCGGAAAACGGAGGAGGCAGGTATATGGTCCGCAGCGCGCTGCGCCTGCTGCGCCCCGCCGTGCTCCTGATCTTCCTCCTCGCCGAGTTCCTGCTCCTCGACGCGGGCGGTCTCTCCGCCGCCGTCGCGCTCGCCGCGACCGCCACCGCCACCGCGGGCTCCGCGCTCGTCGTCTGCGCCCTGATCAGCGCGCGCTCCGTGCCCGCCCAGCCCCGGCACCGGGTACGGACGGCCATCCGCGACCGCGAGCAACGTACCGCCTTCCTGCCCCAGCGCGATCCCGACGCCGCCGGCCGCACCCGGCCCCGAGCCCCCGGGCGGGCGCTGCCGGCGGCCTTCGCGTAGGGATCTCTCGCTCCTCAAGCCCCCCGGGCGGTTCCGCCCCCGGGTCTCCCCGCGCGGGTCGTCATGCCTCGCTGCCGCCGCCATGCCGCAGCGTTCTTCGTCCGGCACGACGAGACCCCCGGAGGGCTCCCCCTTGTCCGCGTTCATGTCCGTATTCGCCCACCTGGTCGGCCAGCTCGCCGAGCTGCTCCAGCCGCTGTTCCACGCGGGCGCCGCCGCCGCGGCGATCGTCCTGTTCACCGCGTGCGTACGGCTCGCGATCCACCCCCTGTCACGGGCCGCCGCCCGCGGGCAGAAGGCGCGTACGAAGCTGGCGCCACAGATCGCCGAGCTGCGCGAGAAGCACGGCAAGAACCCCGAGCGCATGCAGAAGGCGCTCATGGAACTGCACACCAAGGAGAAGGTCTCGCCGCTCTCCGGCTGCCTGCCGAGCCTGGCGCAGATGCCCGCGTTCTTCCTGATGTACCACCTCTTCTCCAGCCGCGAGATCGGCGGCGAGGCCAACGAACTCCTCGGCCACTCCCTCTTTGCCGCGCCCCTCGGCGGCCGCTGGACGCACGCGCTCGCCGACGGAGGCGTCCTCGGCGGCGCCGGGCTGGTGTACCTGGCGCTGTTCGCGATCGTCGCCGGTGTCGCGACCTTCAACTACCGGCGTACGAAGGCGCAGATGGCGAACGCGCCCGCGACGCCGGCCGGCCCGGACGGACAGGCGGTGCCCGGGCTCGGCGCGATGACCAAGGTCATGCCGCTGATGTCCTTCGCGACGCTCTTCACCGTCGCCGTCGTGCCGCTCGCCGCCGCGCTGTACGTGGTGACCAGTACGACCTGGACGGCCGCCGAGCGGTACTTCCTCTACCGGGACATGCCCGTCGCGGGCGCCCTCGCCCCCGGCGCCGCGATCTGAGGGGGCGGGGCGGGCGTCCACGGGGTGGCCGGGCGTCCACGGGGTGGTCGGGGGCTTGCCCTCGACCCCGCCTAATGATCGGATGTATCGCAGATCCGGCCGAGGAGAAGGAGACCAGGGACCATGAAGCTGCTGCGTGTCGGTACGCCGGGGGCCGAGCGCCCGGCGCTGCTCGACCAGGACGGGACGACGCTCCGGGACCTGTCCGGGTTCGTCGGCGACATCGACGGGGCGCTGCTCGCCGACGCCGCCGCGCTGGACCGGATACGGCAGGCCGCCGCCGGTGGCGAGCTGCCGGTGATCGACGGCGCGGGGACGCGTGTCGGGCCGCCGCTCGGCCGGATCGGCAAGATCGTGTGCATCGGGCTGAACTACCACGACCACGCCGCCGAGACCGGCGCCGAGATCCCGGCCGAGCCGATCATCTTCTTCAAGGCGCCGGACACAGTGATCGGACCTGATGACACCGTTCTCGTCCCCCGGGGCAGCCTGAAGACCGACTGGGAGGTCGAGCTCGCCGTCGTCATCGGGCGCACCGCGCGCTACCTCGACTCGGCGGCGGACGGCCTCGCGCACGTCGGCGGCTACGCCGTCGCGCACGACGTGTCCGAGCGCGCGTTCCAGATCGAGCGCGGCGGCACATGGGACAAGGGCAAGAACTGCGAGACGTTCAACCCGCTGGGGCCCTGGCTGGTGACCGCCGACGAGGTGGGCGACCCGCAGGCGCTGGGGCTCAGGCTCTGGGTCAACGGGGAGCTGAAGCAGGACGGGACGACCGCCGAGCAGATCTTCGGCGTCGGGGAGGTCGTACGGTACGTCAGCCAGTTCATGACCCTGTATCCCGGCGATGTGATCAACACCGGGACCCCGGCGGGCGTGGCGATGGGCCGGCCGGAGCCGAAGCCGTATCTGCGGGCGGGCGACGTGGTGGAGCTGGAGATCGACGGGCTGGGGCGGCAGCGGCAGGAGTTCAAGGACGCCTGACGCGCCGACGCACCCACGCGCCGACGTGGGGCAAGGGGGTACGGGGGTACGGGGGATACGGGGGTACGGCGACAGCTTGCCGTGCCCTCGAACCCGTACCCCGACCCGTACGGAGCCTCAGTCGCGGCGCAGCTTCTCCAGCGCCTCCACCACCAGCGCGTGGTCCTCGACCTGCGGCAGGCCCGAGACCGTCACCGTACCGATGACCCCCGCGCCCTCCACGGTGATCGGGAACGAGCCGCCGTGCGCCGCGTACCGGTCCGGGTCCAGGCGTGAGGACTCCTCGAACGTGGTGCCCTTGGCGCGGTGGCGGGCGCCGACCAGGAGCGAGGCCGCTCCGTACCGCTCCACGACCCGGCGCTTCCGGTCGATCCACGCGTCGTTGTCCGCCGTCGAGCCGGGCAGCGCGCAGTGGAAGAGCTGCTGCGTGCCCCGGCGGATGTCGATCGCCACCGGCGCGTTCCTGGCCCGTGCCAGCTCGACCAGCAGGGTGCCCAGCTCCCAGGCGGTCTCGTGGGTGAAGTGGCGGAACGTCAGGCGGACTTCCTGGCTCTCCAACTCGGCGACGGTGGGGGCCGTGACGGAAGTGGGGGCCGTGGGGGTGGCGTTCATGAGTGGGGGGCCTCCTGGGTCTGGGCGGTCCCCGGGGCGGTCCCGGGAGTGGTGGGCTTCGGAGCGGTCTCCGTGGTGGTCTCCACGGGGTGTTCCAAGGTGACGGTGACGCCCTCCTGCGCCGAACGCACCGCCGCCTCCAGGACATCGAGCGTCGCCGCCGCCTCGTACGCGGTCACCGGCGGCGGCGTGCCGTCGCGCAGCGCCGCCGCGATCGCCGCGTAGTACGCCGGATAGTCGCCCGGCTCGGTCTCCACCGGGTGGCCCCCGCCGGTCAGCGGCGAGTCGCCCGCGCCGAGCCGCCCCCAGAGCGACTCCGGCTCCAGGCCCCAGCCCGCCGCCCGGCCGCCGCCGGGGCGCCGGCCGTCGCGCAGGTCCGCCTCCTGGGGGTCGAGGCCGTACTTCACGAACCCCGCCTTCGAGCCCAGCACCCGGAAGCGCGGGCCGAGCTGGGCCGTGGTGGCGCTGGCGTACAGGTGCGAGCGGACACCGTTCGCGTGCGTGAGCGCGATGAAGGTGTCGTCGTCGGTCTGGGCACCGGGGCGCCGTACGTCCGCCTCCGCGTAGACCCGTACCGCCGGACCGAAGAGCACCAGCGCCTGGTCGACCACATGGCTGCCCAGGTCGTACAGCAGCCCGCCGATCTCCTCCGGCGCGCCCGACTCGCGCCAGCCGCCCTTGAGCTGCGGGCGCCAGCGCTCGAAGCGGGACTCGAAGCGCTGTACGTCGCCGAGCCGGCCCGTGCCCAGCAGGCGGGTGAGGGTGAGGAAGTCGTTGTCCCAGCGGCGGTTCTGGAAGACGGAGAGCAGCAGCCCGCGCTCCTCGGCCAGCGCCGCGAGTCCGCGCGCCTCGGCGGCGGTGCCCGCGAGGGGCTTGTCCACGACGACCGGCAGTCCGGCCTTGAGCGCGGCCGTCGCGATCGGGACATGCGTCCTGTTGGGGGAGGCGATGACGATCAGGTCCAGCTCGTCCGCCCGCTGCCACAGCTCTTCCGGCGTCGCCGCGAACCGTACGTCCGGGAACTCGGCCCGCGCCTGCGCCCGGCGCTCCTGAGCGGCGGTCACGACCGTGTCGAGGACGAGTCCTTCGGTGGCGGCGATCAGCGGAGCGTGGAAGACGGAACCCGCGAGGCCGTAGCCCACGAGTCCGACGCGCGGAGGGGTGCCGGTACCAGTCATGCAACCACTTAAGCAACGGCGTTTCCAAAGTGCAAGAGCGGTGGACAATGGTGCGTGTGAGCAGAAGAACGGGGGACGGTGCGGGTATGGGCGGGGACATGGGGTGCGTATGAGCGTGGGTGTGGGCGAGGGCATGCGTGATGCGGGTGGTGTGGGTGGCGCGGGTGGTGTGATTGGTACGGGCAGTGCGGGTGGTACGGGCGGTACGGGTGGTGCGGGTGGCTCCGGGGCCAATCTGCCGGCGCTGCGCGGGTACAACTCCGCGCTCGTGCTCGATCTGCTCCGCGCGGCGGGCGAGGGCGGCATCAGCCGGCTCGAACTCGCCGAGCGCACCGGGCTCACCCCGCAGGCCGTCAGCAAGATCACGGCGCGGCTGCGGGCGGAGGGCCTCGCGGCCGAGGCGGGACGCCGCGCCTCCACGGGCGGCAAGCCCAGGACCGTGCTGCGGCTGGTGCCCTCGGCCGCGTACGCCGTGGGGCTGCACCTCGACCGGGACGAGCTGACGGCGGTACTGGTGGACCTGGCCGGGACGCCGGTCGCCGTCCGCCGGGTCCCGTTCGACCTGGGCGCGGGCGCGGAGCGGGTCGTCGAGGCGGCGGCGGCACAGGTCGAGGCCGTACGGGGCGGGCCGGGCGGGACGGCTGGGGCGAGCGGTTCGGGCGGGTCCGGTGGGTCCGGTGGGGGTGCCGGGCCGCTGGGGGGCGGGCCGCCCGGTGCCGGGCCGCTCGGGGTCGGGGTCGCGATGCCGGGGCCGCTCGACCACGCGACCGGTGTGCCCCGTCGCGTCACCGGCTTCCCGCAGTGGCAGGGCTTTCCGCTGCGCGACGCCCTGGCCGCCCGGCTCCGGCTGCCCGTCGTCCTCGACAAGGACACCCACGCCGCCGCGCTCGGACTCGCCCTGCGCGGGCGCGCCGAAGCCGGCGGTCCGGCGGTTGCCGGGGGCGCCACGGGGGCCGGGGAGTCGTTCGCGTACCTCCATCTCGGTACGGGGCTGGGCGCCGGGCTCGTACTCGGTGGCGTGCTGCACCGGGGCGCGCGCACCGGCGCGGGGGAGTTCGGGCACCAGGTCATCCAGCTCGACGGGCCGCTCTGCGACTGCGGCAACCGGGGCTGCGTCGAGGCGCTCTGCCTGGCCGCCGTCGCGCGCGGCGACCTGGCGGAGGCGGCCCGGGTCCTCGGCGCGGGCGCCGCGAACCTCGTCGCCCTGCTCGACATCGATCGCGTGCTGCTCGGCGGCCGGACGATCGCCGCGCACGAGGAGCGTTTCGTACGGGGCGTACGCGCCGTGATCGCCGAGCGCGCCGGGGGCGCGGGCATCCCGGTGGAGCTCGCCGGGGGAGGCGCGCACGCGGTCGCGGAGGGCGCGGCGCAGCTGGTGCTCGGGCCGGTGTTCGGCCGCTGACGGGCCGCGCTGGCCCAATGAGGTGCATTGGTATGACTTTCTGACTGGTGTGTGGGGTGGCGTGGCCGGTCGGAACCCGGGCCCGTGGCACGGTCGGGGCGCCCCGACCGCCCCGCGACCAGCGAAGGCCGTTCTGCCATGCGTCCCGTGCGACCGCTTCACCTCCTCGCCGCCGTCGCCGTGTTCGTCGTGTGTGCCGTGTTCGTCACCTTCGCCGCGCTCGCCGTGGCCACCACGGAGGCCCCGGTCACCACGGACGCGCTGGCCGGCCCGGCCGGCAGCGACCCGGGCCAGACCTGCGGCCGGGTGGCCGACCCCGACTTCCCGATCAGGGCCGAGTTGCGCGGCGGCCCGGGTGCGTACCGGGCCGGCGGCGCGGCCGGGGAGTGGTCGCTCGACCTGACCAACACCACCGGCGCGGAGTGCCGCAACATCCACCCCGTCGTGGTCCTCTACGACCGCGACCGGGTGCTCGACGTCTCCCAGGTGAGGCTGGAGATGGCCGACGACCGGGGGCGCCTGCGCGTACTGCCGCTGGAGCGGACCGACCAGGACGAGATCGTCGCCGTACGGGACGACGGGTCACCCGGTTTCACCGTCGCGGCGCACCGGACCGTCACCGTCCGGGCGCGGCTGGCCTTCACCGCGAGCGCGCGCCCGAACCGGATCTCCGCCACCGTCGCGACAGTGCAGCGCCGGGGAAACGACGGTGACTGGGTCGGCGCGTCCCACACCTACCGCTTCGCCATCGCCGCCCCGGCCGGAGCCCCCGCCGCCTCGGCCCCGGCCTCCGCCCCGGCCACCGCGAAGGCTTCCGTGCCGGCTTCCTCTTATGCCTCCGCGCTGCCTTCCGCTCCGGTCTCCGCTCCTGCTTCCGACTCCGACTCCGACTCCGACTCCGACTCCCCCTCCGACTCCGCTCCCTTCGCGCACCGCCCGGCCGACTTCCGTGCGCCGGGCGGCCCGTGGACCGGGGCCGTGCCGGTGCCGCGCCGCGAGGCCGCGCCCGGTCTCCTCGGCTTCCCGGCACTCGCCGCCACCGGAACCCGCGCCGATCTCGCCGGCCGGGTCGTCGCCGCCCTGGCGCTGGGCACCGCCGGCGTCGTGCTCGCCCTCGGGATCCGCCGCGTCGGGCCCGGCCGGCGGCCCTGACCTTGACGGGTCTGACCGAGACCTCGACCAGCCGCACTACGTCATCCTCGGCGGGACCCACCCGGGCAGGTGGCTGAATGTGTCAGGACCGGTTTCTTCCATGGTGCTCCGGGTGGCTCCGGCCCGGCGGCGGTGCGGGTGGCGTGCTCTTGTCGTGGTAGCCGAATGCCTGAGCGATGACGGGAACCGGGACCTGGAGGGCGAGTTGGCGGATCGCGGAAGTGCGGCCTTTTCGAACTCTCTACCGAATGAGGTCAACCAAGTCCGCGATCGAGTTCACGACCTTCGAAGGGCGGTACGGGTAGCGGTCCACTTCGTCCGGCTGGGTGACCCCGGTCAGGACGAGGAAGGTCCTCATTCCAGCCTCCAGCCCCGCCAGCACATCCGTATCCATCCGGTCGCCGATCATGGCTGAGGTCTCCGAGTGCGCGCCGATCGCGTTCAGCCCGGCGCGCATCATGAGCGGGTTCGGCTTGCCGACGAAGTACGGCTTTTTGCCGGTAGCTGCGGTGATCAGCGCGGCAACGGCCCCAGTGGCGGGAAGCGCACCCTCGGCAGAGGGGCCCGTCTCGTCGGGGTTCGTGGCGATGAACCGGGCACCGCTGTTGATCAGCCGGACAGCCTTTGTCATGGCCTCGAATGAGTAAGTTCGAGTCTCGCCCAGGATCACGAAGTCGGGCTCGTGGTCGGTCAGGGTGTAGCCGATGTCGTGCAGCGCGGTGGTCAGCCCGGCCTCGCCGATGACGAAGGCGGTGCCCCCGGGGCGCTGGTCGTCGAGGAACTGCGCCGTTGCCAGGGCGGAAGTCCAGATGTTCTCTTCGGGTACGTCCAGACCCATCCGGGCCAGCCTGGCGCGCAGGTCGCGTGGCGTGTAGATCGAGTTGTTGGTCAGGACCAGGAAGGGCTTTCCCGACTCTTTCAGCCGCTTCAGGAAGTCGCCGGCGCCGGGGATCGGGATGCCCTCGTGGATCAGCACCCCGTCCATGTCGGTAAGCCAGGATTCGATCGGCCTGCGCTCTGTCATGGGTGCGGACTCCTGCCATGCGGGCTTATGAGATGGGGCATCGCCCTCATCCTATTCGCTCATACAGATACGGTGACGACGAAGCCCAGCGGCTGAAGTCCTTCGACTGCCAGGGCGGGCCAGAGGCGCCGTCGGTCTCGGGCCGGTCACTTCCACACCATCTCAAGCAGCTCAGGTCGGAACCGGCCCCGCTGGGCGCCGCCTTTGCCGGCCCTGCTGATGACCACGGCCTCAAGGCTCCGCGTGATCTCTGCTCGTTTCATGTCAACGGTGTATGTGTCCCACTCCCGGACAACGCGGGCAGCTGTGGAGCCGGTCCGGATCGGAGTGCCGAAGAGAGCGGACGCACTCTCCTTCAACTCCTGTTCCTTGACCTCGAGGCGCCGGATCTCGCGGGCGAACTCGGCGAGGGACAGTTCGTCATCGGCGCGGAGCTGCCGGGCCTCGACCTTGTCCGAGTCGATCTGCTTGAGCTTGGCCTTGGCCGCTTCCAGCTCAGGGTCTTCCTTGACGGTCGACGTCATGTCCCGAGTCTGCTTCCTGAGGTGGTCCAAGAGGACTCGTTCCACGTGGTCATCAACCGGGGGGCCGCTACGAGACAGCTTCCCGCAGCCTCCGGTGGCGACCTTGCACAGGTAGTAGTACCCGTGTTTCTCGTAGCTCGGCGTACCGTGCTGGTACATCGCCGAGACCAGACCTGCACCGCAGTTGCCGCAGCGAGCGATGCCGGTCAGCAGCCGCTTTGTGACCGTCGTTCCGGACTTCCGGCCCTTGCCCGTGTTCTTCCGGGAGTCGAGCACGTTCACCAGCTCCCGCCACTCCTCGGGCGTGAAGATCGTCTCCCACTTGCCGACGACGGGCGTACCGTCCGTACGTTCCACCAGGTATTCGACGGGGTCCACCCGCCCGGATCGCTCGCGGAGTTCCTGGGGGATACAGGCACGGTATCCGCAGAGGCGGGGGTTACGGAGGATGTACTTGACGCTGCTGTAGCTGATGCTCTTTTCTGCGGGCGTCTGCGGGCGTCTGCGGAGTACGGACCTTTGCTTTCGTCCATTCCCGATGAACAGTGGCGACCAGTTTGCCGTTCAGGATGTCCTTCCGAGCCTGTCGGAGGATCTCGGCTTCCTTCTCGTCCACGTGTTCGGCGTCCTTCCACCCGAAGGCGCGCTGTCCCTTGTGGGGCTTGCCGTCTGCTGCATCGGCGAGCTTCTGCCGGGCGCCCCTCGAAGGTCGTTGACTCGATCGCCGATCTCGTCGACCGCGTCTGAGCACGTCAGAGGGGTGTACGGGGTGACGCCGCGCCGTTGAGGATGCGAAAACCCCGCGCACGGGTGAGCCTTGCCAGTATCAGGAGGTTCACGATGCGTACTGCTCTGCTCGCTCTCCGTGCCACGGGTGTGGTCACCGTCCTGGTGGCCGCACCCGTCCTCGGCACCGCCACCACCGCCCACGCCCATGACGGCGTCCGGGTCACCGTCATCCCGTCCACCGCCGCCCCGGGCGAAGAGGTGGAGGTCGACGCCGAAGGATGCAGGAGCCTTGAGGCCGTGGCGGTCTCCCGGGTCTTCGTCGGCGACGCGAATCTGGCCCGCCGCGCCTTCGGCGACGAGTTCGTCCAGGACCAGATCGAGACGGCCAGGAACCCGGGCAAACCCCTGCCGCTCAGGGGCCACGCGCGGGTGAAGGCGTCCGCCACCGAGGGCCGGTACGAGATCGACATCCGGTGCGACGGCCACAACCACCCCGGCTCGGGCAGCTTCGACGTCGTCGCCCGCAACCGGCCCGAGCCGGCGCGATCCGAGCCGGCCCGTCCTGATCCGGCCCGCCCTGATCCCGGCCGACCCGATCCGGGCCGGGCGGACCACCAGCGTCCCGGCCAGGACCGCGGCGACGAAGGCCGCCGGGACCGCGAGCGCGGTGAGCACAACCGCGACCACGACCGCCGCGACCACGACCGCCGGGAGCCCTGGGGCCCGGTCCGGGCCGGCGGCGGCGGTACGGCCCAACTCGCCGCGGACGCACAGCCCGCCGCGGACACCCGGCCCGCGGACGCACGGCCCGTCGGCCGGTCGGAGGAGCACGAGCCCGCCGGAACGGCCGGACCCGGCACCTCGCACGCCGTGATCGGCCTGGTCCTGACCGGTATCGCGGCGGTCGCCGTGGCCTTCAGGAGTGTACGGCGGCAGCGCACGGCGGCCGGGCGGGACGCGAACTGACATGTTCTCAGCACACCGGCCCCCAGGGCACGGCTGGTCGGGACGGCGTTCCATAGACCCCTGCTCCTCCGCGTTCTGTTCGACGGGGCACTGTTCCGCGGACCACTGCTCCTGGCGTAGCCGCCACGGCTGGCACCGCGGCGGCTACGCGTACGGTTCGGGGCGGCTGATGACCGGCGTCGCCTGGGCCGTACTCCTGCTCGGCCTCTGGCTCTGGGGGCGGGACGGCCAGGTCCCGGGCGCCGTGTCGGGCCCCTCCACCGGGGACGTCGCCGCCGTCGGCCGCTCGCTGGGCGCCACGCTGCCGCCGTCCCGTACCCCGCTGGAGTCCACGCCCGGGGCGGGGACCCCGCGGCGCGTCGAGATCCCGTCCCTCGGCATCGAGGCACCCGTCGTGCCGCGCGGGCTCGACGCCGCCGGGGCGGTCGACCCGCCGCCGTACTCGGCGCCGGACACGGTCGGCTGGTACGGCGCGGGCGTCCGGCCGGGCGCGGAGGGCGCCGCGATCCTCGTCGGCCATGTCGACACGCAGACGGAACCGGCCGTTTTCTACGGGCTCAGCTCGGCCAAGCAGGGCGAGAAGGTCCACGTCACGCGGACCGACGGGAAGACCGCCGAGTTCACCATCGACGACGTACAGGTCGTCGACCGGGACCGGTTCGACGCGAAGAAGGTCTACGGGGCCCACGAGAAGTCCCGCGCCGAGCTGCGCCTCATCACCTGCGGCGGCACCTTCGACCGTACGGAGCAGGCCTATACGGCGAACGTGGTGGTGTCGGCCTATCTGACCGGCGTGCGCTGATCGCGCGCCGGGACGGGCCGACGGCGTAACGGGCCGGGCGCGGGACCCGGTATGCCAGGATTGGTGGCTCCGGGCGGCATTCGAAGGGGAGTGGATGTACGGCAGCTATTCCCGTGGCGGACGTGGGGGCGTCCGCACGGGACCGAGGGTCAGGACGGCCGGGGCGGCCGTCGCGGGGGCGGCGCTGCTGCTGGCGGGCTGTACGTCCGGCGGCGACGGTGACGACGACGGTGACCGGAAGGCGGCGCCGGTGAGCCAGCGCCCCAAGGCGGAGGACCCGTACTGGGTCAACCCCGACGGCGGCGCGGCCCGCCAGGTTGCCGCGTACACCGGCAAGGGGGAGACCGAGAACGCCGCACTGATCAGGAAGATCGCGGAACAGCCGGCCGCCGAGTGGATCACTCCCGACAACGCGGAGGCGCAGGCCAAAGGGTTCACGGAAGCGGCGACCAAGGCCGACCGCGACGCCCTGCTGGTCCTCTACAACATCCCGCACCGCGACTGCGGCCAGTTCTCCAAGGGCGGCGCCGCGGACGGCGACACGTACCGGACGTGGGTCGACCAGGTCGCGCGGGGCATCGGCGAGCGCCGGGCGACGGTGGTGCTGGAGCCCGACGCCGTACTGCACCTGGTGGACGGCTGCACACCGCAGGAGTTCCACGAGGAGCGGTACGCCCTGCTGAAGGGCGCGGTCGAGCGGCTCAAGCAGCAGCCCGCCACGACCGTCTACCTGGACGCGGGCAACGCGGGGTGGCAGACCCCCGACGCGCTCTTCGAACCGCTCCGGCGGGCGGGCGTCGACGCCGCCGACGGCTTCTCGGTCAACGTCTCCAACTTCTACGCGACCGACGCGAGCAAGGACTTCGGCAAGCGGCTCTCCGCGAAGGTCGGCGGCAAACCCTTCGTGATCGATACCAGCCGCAACGGCAACGGCCCCTATACCAAGGGCGATCCGAGCGAGAACTGGTGCAACCCGCCGGGCCGTGCCCTCGGCGAGGACCCGACGACGCAGACCGGTGACCCGCTGGTAAAGGCGTACCTGTGGATCAAACGCCCCGGCGAGTCGGACGGGGACTGCAAGGGCGGGCCCAAGGCCGGGGACTGGTACGAGAAGTACGCCCTGGACCTGGCGCGCAACACGAAGTAGCCAGGTACCGAAGGCCCTGACCAGCTCATCGGCCAGGGCCTTCGCCGTGCCGCCCCACCGCGCCGCCCTGCCCGTCGGCCGGCCGACGAACTGTACGACCGACCGAGGTGGGCTACTGCACGTCCACCCACACCGCCTTCGACGGTGTGCCCTCCCCGTCCGTCACGAAGAGCATGTACCACCCCGACGGCACCAGCGCGCTGTTCTTCGGCACCGTGACCTCGATGCCGTCCGCCGTCTTCTCGAAGTCCAGGGCCACCGTGCGCTGTTCGACGTCCGTGACATGTGTGACCGCGCTCGGACGCATCAGCTTCGCCGTCTTGACCGCGCCCGGGTCCTTCACCTTGAAGGTCGCCTTCGCGCCGCGCTCGGCCTCCTTCGGCCCGTCCGTGATCTCGGGACGCGTGTCGCGGAAACCGTACGGCGGTGTGTAGATCTCGATGCGCTGCTCGAAGACGCCCGGCTTGGTGTTGGCCTTGTCCGCGTAGAGCGAGTCCGAGCCGAAGATCATGACCCGGCCGTCGGGCAGCAGCACCGAGCCCGAGTGGTAGTTGCGGCCGACCGCCGGGTCGGCCACGCGGGTGTACGAGTCCGACGCCGGGTCGTACATCCGCGCCTGGAGTACGTTCGAGCCGCCGCGCCCGCGGTAGTCCTTCGAGCCGCCGGTGACCAGCACGCTGTCGTCGGGCAGCAGGGAGGCGCTCGGGTAGCGGGTGCCCTGCTCCAGGGTCGGGCCGTCCTTGAAGCGCGGGTCGTCCTCCTTCAGGTCGACCAGCCGGGACTTGTCGCTGGACTCCTTCGACTCGCCGACCCCGCCGCCGCCGATCACCATGAATTTCTGGTCCTGGGCGGGCGGCAGCATCACCGTCGCCGAGGTCTCCATCAGGTCGGGGTCGCTCAGTCCGGGGATCTTGTCGAACTTGTTGGTCTCCAGGTCCCAGATCCCCGGGTCACGCCCGACATCGGCCGGTCCGTACCCCGCGTTGGAGCCGCTGTAGAAGAGCTTCCCGTTGTCCATGAGGAAGACCGCGGGGTACGTGGGGAACTTCCGGATGATCCCGGTGTACTTCCACGTCCGGGTCTCCGGGTCGTAGATCTCGTCCTTGCCGGGGACGATCTGGCCGATCTCGTCGAGCCCCGACATCGCCAGGACCTTGCCGTCCTGGAGCGTGGTCAGCGTCGGGTACCAGCGGGCCTCGTTCATCGGGTCGACCTTGATGTACTTCTCCGCGGTCGGGTCGAACTCGTAGGCCTCCTTGATCCCCTGGAAGTCCTTCTTGTCGAGGGCCAGCTTCTGCGCGATGCCGTAGACGTTGCGGGCGTCGGAGCCCTTCATGCCCTGCACCCGGTAGTTGTCCTCGGTGCCGGTCTCGTACTGGGCGCCGGACTCGCGGGCCTCGACGTAGATACGGCCGAGTCCGGGGTCGTTGCGCAGGAACGCGCCGGTCTGCTTGTCGAAGACCTTGGTGGCCTTCTCGACCAGGACCGGGTCCTTGGAGACGAATGTCTTGCCGTTCTCCTTGCCGGTGAACACCGTGCCCGCGGGCAGCGTCATCGGCTTGTCCGGGTCCTCGTTGTGGACGATCATCAGGCCGCCCGCCTTGGTGACATCGCCCTTGAGCTTCTCGTACCGCTTCGTGCCGCCGGCGATGAGCAGGTTCCCGTCGGGCAGTTGGGTGTGCCCGGAGCAGAACATGTCCTTGGGGGTGGGGATCATCTTGTACTTGTTGGTCTCCGGGTCCCAGAGCACCGACTCGAACTTGCCCGCGTCGAAGTTCTTCTGGTTGTTCCCGGAGCCGGCTATCAGCAGCACCTTGCCGGTGTGCAGCAGCGAGGCGTGGATTGAGTTGATCTTGAAATTGGCCGGGACGTCCAGGAACTCCCAGTAGCCGTTCGCCGCCTTGTAGTCCGGGCGGTTGATCTTGTACTCGTGGTACTGCTCCGAGCCGAAGCGGTAGAGCGCGGGTCCGTTGAAGCCGGCCACCGCGACGACGACGGCCGCGCCGATCGCGATGCGCCGGGCCCGGTTCTTGCGGTGATTCTGCCGGACGGGAATCGCGCTCATTTCTTACGTCCCCCAAGAGGAATCCGTGCTGTCTGTGCTGTCTGCCCTGTGGGTGCTGCCTGGTTCTGCTGCTGGTGCGGCTGCTGCGGCTGTTGAGCCTGGTACTGCTGCTGCGGGATCTGCGGCAGTGGCGCCGTACGGTCCAGCGACGGTACGGCCTGTTCCGCCACACCAGCCGCACTCGCCGCACCTGCACTGCCCGCCGTGCCCGCGCCACCCGCGCCGCCGCGGTGCGCCCCGCGCCGGCGCTTCGTACGCCGCTCCTGGCGCATGGACCACCGCCAGATGAAGATCGGGGCCGCCGTGATCAGCATCGCCAGCGTCGCCCATGTCAGCATCGCCGGGTGGTCGTGCCCGAGGATCAGCGACGCGACCATCGAACCGCCGAAGATCAGGATGAAGAAGAAGTGCACCCGGAACGTGCCGAAGAGCGTGTCCGGGCTGGACGAGTCGCCCTTCGGCGTCACCACGAAGCTGCTCTTGCGGCGCAGTACGGCGTCCATCAGCGAACGGGCGTACAGCGGCGCCGACATCGCCGACATCGCCATCCCGGCGAGCCCGCCGGAGCCCTCCGGCTCGTGCGGGGAGACGTTGTGGCGGCGGTTCCAGATGTAGAGGCCGATCTGGAGGGCCGAGGCGTTCCCGTACAGCATCATCCAGATCGTCGGGTCGATCTGCACCCCGGAGGCGCCCATACCCAGGAAGAGCGCGCAGCTCAGCGCCGCCAGGATCCAGTTGAGCGCCGACATCGGGTAGAAGATGATCATCATCGTGTAGTTGAAGAGCTTGCCCGGAGGCAGCGAGGAGAAGCCCTTCCAGTACTGCTTGAGGATCGTCTCGTACGTACCGCGCGACCAGCGCAGCTGCTGGGTGAAGAAGTCCGTCCAGGCGGACGGGCCCTCGCCCACGGCGAGCACGTCGGGGGTGTAGACCGAGCGCCACTTGTTGCCGGACACGGGGTTGCGGTGGCGGTGCATCTCGAAGCCGGTCGCCATGTCCTCCGTGATGGAGTCGTAGAGACCGCCGATCTGCTTGAGCGCCTTGATCCGGACCGCGTTGCTCGTCCCGACGAACATGGGGGCGCCGTACCGGTTGCCCGCGCGCTGGATCAGCGCGTGGAAGAGGAACTGCTGCGACTCGGCGGCCTTCGTCACGAACGAGTCGTAGTTCCCGTACACCTGCGGGCCGATGACGAAGCCGACGTCCGGGTCGCGGAAGTAACCGAGCATCCGCTCCAGGTAGTTGGGCATCGGTACGTGGTCGGTGTCGACGGAGGCGAAGTAGTCGTAGTCGTCGCCGTGCGCGTCCAGCCAGGCGTTGTAGTTGCCGTGCTTCGTCTTGGCGCGGTGCGCGCCCTTCGGCTGGTTCCACTTCGCGATGCCCTTGCGGGAGAAGTGGTGCACGCCGAGCCGGGCGCAGACCTCCTTGACCGCCGCGTCGTCGCCCTCGTCCAGCAGCCACACGTGCATGACGCCGCGGTGCCGGATCCGGACCGCCGCCTCCAGCGTCTTCGTCACCATCTCCAGGGGCTCCTTGCCCGGCACGAAGGAGGTGAGGAAGGCCACACGCGTACCGCTCTCGGGTATGACGGGGACCGGGTCACGCGCCACCAGCGTGGCGTGCGCGTTGGAGATCACGTTCATCGTGCGGAACAGCTCGATCAGTCCGATCGAGACGAGCATCACGATGTCGAGGATGAGGAGGGTGTCGTTCTTGAGGTTGGGGTCGCGCTCGGTCCAGTGCTGCGGCTGCATCAGCCAGACGAAGAGCCCGATGGAGAGGAGCGGCGCCGCGCCGAGCAGCAGGGCGGCCCGGATGCGGTGCGTCTCCTGGGAGAGGAGTGAGCGGTACTGCACCTTGTACGGCTTGTCCGCGTCGGGCCTGGTCAGCGGCCCGGCGAGCCGGCTGTAGTGCTCGTAGTCGTACTTGGGCAGGGCGGCCTTGGCCTGCCGCCGCTGCGCTCCGGCCCTTCTCAGGTGCGCGGGTATGCGGAGTTGGGTGGTCCGGGACGCGTCGGGCTCCCGCCGGTCCCCGGCCGGTCCGGCCGGTCCGTCTGGCGTCGACGTCATGAGTCATCCCCCCGCACGCATACGTACTGCGTGATTGATCGAGTGTTCTGCCCGGATGTTCGCGTCCGGAGTGGCGCCCCTCGTCCGTCACTCCGGGCGCGTGAAGTGCGGCCGCTGTCTCCCTAGGACAGGAGAAGCGGCCGGTCCGGTTGCGCGATGTCGCCGACGGCACCGCACAAGCCGCGTCCGTACGGGCCCCCGCCCCGCCGCATCACCACCGTTGGAACAAATGGGCGCGCCGCGCACAACTGTGCGGATCGCGTGCTCCTTTGGTGGTGATGAGTTGAGGATAGGTTGTCCGACCCTCGCCGGGATCGCAAGGGAGAGAAGAGCCGATTAGCGCGCATCTGGGCGATTTGTGTGTTCGGTGTGACGGATGCGATGGCGAACAGGCGCCAAGTTTGGCGTGATTCCGCGAGTCGTCGACCGATGCGGGCATGAGTGAAGCCCCTTCACAAGCTGTGAAGGGGCTTCCACTCTGCGTGCGCCGCCAGGGACTCGAACCCCGGACCCGCTGATTAAGAGTCAGCTGCTCTAACCAACTGAGCTAGCGGCGCCTGCTGACCTGGAGAACTCTACCCGACCGCGGGGGGTGGCTCCGACCAATTGATGGCCGTTACGGCCTGTCGGATTGTCCTTTCTTACCGTTGATCCGTCAAAATGCGATTTGTCCGCACAGTTGACGCACCCGTGCCTGTGTCGCCGGGTCGAAAGATCTTGAACGAAGAGATTCGTGATGAGGATGAGTGTGGAGGGGATCGCATGATCGTCCCGGCCTTCGAGGAGTACGAGCCCGCTCCCGACTGTCCCTGCGCCGGGTGCGCCGAGCGGCGGCGTGATCTGGCCAAAGGCGTGCCCGTACGGTCCGGCGGCCACCCGGCGGCGGGCGCCGCCCGGCGGGCGCTGGTCCTGATGACCGCCGCCGGGGTCGCCCTGGGCGCGACGGGGGCCGAACCGGCGCGCGCGGCGGGCGCGGCGTCCGCCGTGGCCTTCGACCCCGACCCGGAGAGCCCGCAGGGCGGCAGCGGGCCCCTCCACGGGCGCCCCCTGCCGGGCCCGGGCGCCAGCCGGCCGCCGGCGGAGCCGCGCGCGTCCACCCGCGCCGAGATCATCAACCGCGCCAAGCTGTGGGTGGCCACCGAGGTGCCGTACAGCATGGAGAAGTACTGGTCGGACGGGTATCGCCAGGACTGCTCCGGCTATGTCTCGATGGCCTGGAACCTCGCGGGCAACGAATGGACCGGCAGCCTCGCCAAGTTCGGCGTACGGATCGACCGGGAGGAGCTGCAACCCGGCGACATGCTGCTCTTCCACAACCCTGCCGACCCGAACAAGGGGTCGCACGTCACGCTCTTCGGCGGCTGGAGCGACTACACGCACACCTATTACCGGGCGTACGAGCAGACCAAGCCGAACGCCCGTGCGCAGTCCACGCCCATGGCGTACTGGGAGAACAACAGCCGCTACATCCCGTACCGCTACAAGGGCCTCGTCGAAGCGCCCGACGGCAAGGGCCCGGGGGCCGGTACGGGGGCGGCGAGCGGCGTGTCCGCGACCTTCCCCGGGGCGGGCGCCTTCCGCCCCGGCGCCCGCAACACGTACGTCACCCAGCTCGGCCGGATGCTGGTGGAGCGCGGCGGCAAGCGTTTCTACTCCCAGGGGCCGGGACCGGGGTGGGGCGACGCCGACCGGCGGGCCACCCGGGCGTTCCAGCTCGCGCAGGGCTGGCGCGGCGCGGCGGCGGACGGCACCCCCGGCCCGGGGACCTGGCGGCTCCTGGTGAAGGGCCTCGGGAAGAACATCCCGCCGCGCCACCAGGGTGGCACCTCCGGCGGTGGCCACGGACGGCCGCCCGGCGGCGGAACGACCACCGCGCCGGCGTTCCCCGGGAGCGCGTACTTCCGGCCCGGCCGCTCCAGCCCGTACGTCGCCCAGCTCGGCCGGCAGCTCGTGAAGCGGGGCTTCGGCCGGCATTACGCCACGGGGCCGGGCCCGCGGTGGACGGAGGCCGACCGGCGCAATGTCGAGGCGTTCCAGCGGGCCCAGGGCTGGCGCGGCGCGGCGGCCGACGGCTACCCCGGCCCGGGGACCTGGCGGCGACTCTTCGCATGACGGACACGAGGATGACGGTGACGATGACGACGACCACCCCGACCGGCGACGACCCGACCACCCCGACCACCCCGACCACCCCGAGCGGCCCGAGGGGCCCGCGCGCGCAGGGCGACGAGGACGGCCTGCGCGGGCTGTTCACGGTACGCCCCGAGCCCGCGCCACTGCCGGAGCCCGCGCCCGCTCCCTCGCAGGAGTCGGCGCCCTGCCCGGCGAGCGAACCCGAACCCGGGCCCGGGCCCGGGCCTGTGGCCGTACAGGAGACGGAGACGGAGGGGCCGGGTGAGCCGGGGGAGGGCCTCCCTGTGAGGACCACCGGCCCGGACAGCGTGAAGGCGGACGCCGAGGACCCGGTGGGTGCCGAAGGCCCGGTGGACGCCGAGGACCCGGTGGGCGCCGAAGGTCCGGCGCGCACCGCGGACCCGGCCGGTCCCGCCGGCCCGGCGGTCACGCCGGACGTCGCGCCCACGCCGGACGTCACGGAGGTCACGGCCCCGGCGTCCCCGCCCCGGGCCGCCGACGAGACGTGGCTCGCCCCGCCCCGGGCCGCGCGCCCGGTGTTCGAGCTGGAGCCCGGGGCCTTCGGCCGGGGCAACGGGGTCTCCGTACGGTCCGCGCGTCCCGCGCACCCCGGCGACCGGCCCCGCTGGAGCCCGCTCATCGTCGGCGAGGCCACCCACGAGATCCCCGTCCACCTCCTCTTCCGCGACGAGCCCGGTACGCACCCGCAGGCGCGGCCGGTCGCCGGAGGGCCTGCCCGGCCCACCGTCGTCGGGCGGCGGCGCGGGACCGGCGAACAGCCCCGGATCCGGCACGTTCCCGCGCCCGCGCCGGCGACCGCCGTCCCCGCGCGCGCCGCGCCGCCCGGCGACGCGCACCTCACCGAGCGCCCGGGGCCCGCGCTGCCCGGCTCGGCCGCCGCGCTCGTCGGCCTCGCCGCGCTGCTCGGGTGCGCGGCCGTGGTCTGGTGGGCCGGGGCCCTGCCGGGCGCGGTGACGGAGGCGCTGCGGCTGCCCTCGTTCCCGTACGACGGCATCGGCCTCGGCGAATGGGCGCTGCTGGCGCTCGGTGTGACGGTCGCGCTCTTCGCCTTCGGCGGGCTCGGCCGCGGCCAGGTCGGCCGGGCGTGGGTGCTGACGCTCTTCGGCGACTACCGGGGGAGCGTGCGCCGTACGGGACTGCTCTGGGTGAGCCCGCTGCTGCTGCGCCGCCGGGTGGACGTACGGCTGCGGCACTGGCGCAGCGAGCCGATGCCCGCGGTCGACGCGAACGGTACGGCGCTGCGCGTCGTCGTCCTCGTCGTCTGGCGGGTGCGGGACACCGTACGGGCGGCCCTCGGTGTCCAGGACCACGAGGAGTACCTCCGCGAGCAGGTCGAGGCGGCGATGGCGCGGGTGCTCTCGCAACTGCCCGCCGACGCGTTCCACCACGAGGCGCCGACCCTGCGCAACGCGGAGGCGGTCGGGGACGCGCTGACCCGGATGCTGTCGGCGGAGTGCCGGCCCGTCGGCGTCGAGGTCTTCTCCGCGCAGCCGACGCGGATCGAGTACGCGCCGGAGATCGCGGCGGCGATGCAGCGCAGCCGGATCGCGGCGATCGACGCCCGGCAGCGGGATTCCGTACTGACGTCGGTGGTGGACGCGGTGGACGACACGGTGCACCGGCTGACGTCGCGCGGCCTGGTCGAGCTGGACGACTACGAGCGCAAGGCGTTGGTGAAGGACCTCACCGTCGCGTTCTACACGGGCCGGCAGGGGGCGGCGGAGCAGATCTGAGCCCGGCCACGAGGGTGGGAGACGGCGGGGAGACGGCTGAGCGATGATCGGTCGATTGGTCTGGACCGCGTTGTGTACTTGTTATGGACACGACCAAAAATCCTCCATACTCTGGGATTTGGTCCAGACCAACAGTCGTTCTCCTTCTGCGCGCGCGTGCGGTACGGCTCACCGAACTCCCCCACGTTCTCTGGAGCGAAGCATGCGAAAGAAGATGGGCGCGGCCGTCGTCGGCCTCGCCGTCACCGCCGTCTCCCTGCTCGCCACCGGCAGCGCCAGCAGCCATGGCTACACCGACTCCCCGATCAGCCGGCAGAAGCTCTGCCAAAACGGCACCGTCGCCGACTGCGGCAACATCCAGTGGGAACCGCAGAGCGTCGAGGGGCCCAAGGGCTTCCCGGCGGCCGGTCCCGCCGACGGCTCCATCTGTTCCGGCGGCAACGGCCAGTTCGCGCAGCTCGACGACCCGCGCGGCGGCGCGTGGCCCACCACCAAGCTGACGAGCGGCCAGAGCCACACCTTCCGCTGGCAGTTCACCGCCCGGCACGCGACGACCGACTTCCGGTACTACATCACCAAGAACGGCTGGAACCCGTCGCAGAAGCTCACCAGGGCGGCCCTGGAGACCCAGCCGTTCCTGACGGTTCCGTACAACAATCAGCAGCCGCCCGCCACGCTCTCGCACTCGGGCACCCTCCCGTCGAAGTCGGGGCGCCACGTCATCCTGGCGGTCTGGACGATCGCGGACACGTCGAACGCCTTCTACGCCTGCTCCGACGTCCAGTTCTGACGGTTCTGACGGTTCTGACAGGTCTGGCAGGTCTGGCAGGTCTGGCAGGTCTGGCGGTTCTGATCCACGCGTGACCTGACCCGCCGCTCGGTCCGGCCTTCTGGCCCGGTCCGACGGCGGGTCAGTTCGTGAAGACTTCGGGAGTGCGGCGCGGGTCGCCGGGGAGCCAATCGGGCAAGTGCGGACGGACCGTCAACAGGCGCCGCTCCCAAGGGGCGTGGGAACGCCAGAGGGGTTTTCATGTGGCTGGAATTGGGGCACCATTCCCGCGTCGGTCATCGCGCGTAGACCCGTGCGACAGCCGTGGAGTTCACGCTGTGGGCGCTCCGTGCCAACCCAGTCATGGAGCGTCTCCCCCCATATGCCCGGAGGTTTTCCGTCATGCGCAGACGTCTGGCACTTCCTCTCGCAGCAGCCGTACTCGCCCTCCCCCTCACGCTCCTGACGGCCGCTCAGGCCACCGCCGCACCGGCCGACAAGCCGCAGGTGCTCAGCAGTTGGACCCAGGAGAGCGCCGCGAGCTACAACTCCTGGGTCGCGGCCCGTGGCAACCAGGGTGCCTGGTCCGCCTACGGCTTCGACTGGTCCACGGACTACTGCTCCTCCTCGCCCGACAACCCGTTCGGCTTCCCGTTCGCCACCTCCTGCGCGCGCCACGACTTCGGCTACCGCAACTACAAGGCGGCCGGGCAGTTCGACGCCAACAAGGCCCGGCTCGACTCCGCGTTCTACGCGGACCTGAAGCGGGTGTGCTCGGCCTACTCGGGTGCGACGAAGACGTCCTGCGACGCGACGGCGTGGACGTACTACCACGCGGTGGACATCTTCGGCGTGGACGGACAGAAGGGCGGCGGCGCGAAGGGCGCGGCCTGAGCCTCGGCCGGTCCGACCTGATGTGATCTGACATGAGCATGAGGAAGGCCCCCCGCTCGCGCGAGGGGCCTTCCCGTGTCGGTGCGCCGCCAGGGACTCGAACCCCGGACCCGCTGATTAAGAGTCAGCTGCTCTAACCAACTGAGCTAGCGGCGCCTGCTGACTCGAAAATAATACCCGGTGTCCGAGGGTGCTCGGCACCAGCGCTTCCGCCCTTCCCGGGGCTCAGATCGTCAGGGCCAGCGCCACCGGGGCCGCCCTGCGGTTCAGCGTCTCGGCCGCCGCGCGCAGCCGGTGGGCGTGTTCCAGCGGGAGGGAGAGGGCGAGGCAGCCGACGGCGGAGCCCGCCGTCAGCGGGACGGCGGCGCAGACCGTGCCGACCGCGTACTCCTGGAGGTCCAGTACGGGGACGGTGGGCGGGTGGCCGTCCAGCCGGGAGAGCAGCAGCCGCTCGCTGGTGATCGTGCGGGAGGTGAACCGCGCGATCTTGTGGCGGGCGAGGTGTTCCTTGCGGCTGCCGTGGTCGAGCTGGGTCATCAGGCACTTGCCGATCGCGCTCGCGTGCGCCGTCG
The DNA here is from genome assembly GCF_040685895.1 of Streptomyces sp. NPDC088124. Lineage (NCBI taxonomy): Bacteria > Bacillati > Actinomycetota > Actinomycetes > Kitasatosporales > Streptomycetaceae > Streptomyces > Streptomyces sp. NPDC088124. Next base: position 104,180 of record NZ_JBFBJB010000024.1, read on the forward strand.
TGCGGAAGTCCACGTACTCGTTGACGGCGGGGGTGAGGGGGCCTTCGGAGACCTGGGTGATCCTGATCTCGCCGTCGACGTACCGGCTGACGTAGATGGCCGCGCCGATCGCGTCGCGCAGCTCGGCGAGGGTGTCCTGGAGCCGGGTTTCGAGGACCTGCGCCCGGTCGGCGCCCGAACCGAGCAGGGTCAGCGAGTCGCCGATCACATACGCCCCGTCCGCCGCCTGCTCCACGTATCCCTCGCGGCGCAACATGGCGAGCAGCGGCGCGAGATGTCCGGCCGGCAGCCCGCTCTCGCTGGCGATCCTGGCGGCGGTCACCCCGCCGCTGTGCCGGGACACCGTCTCCAGCACGCGCAGGACGTACCGCACCGAATGGAACGGGGCGGTCGGCTCCGGCTTCAGCACCACGGTCCCCCCTTGGCAGGTTGTTACCGCAAGCTCACCACCACGATAGCCGTCAAGGGTGGGAAAGAGGGGCGCTGTTGACCACCGAATTCGGCGCGGCCCAGGTCGCTGTACTGGGCCGCGCCACTCTGGCATATGCCAGAGGCATACTTCTTCAACAGAGTGTGAGACCGGGCGCAGGTCAGCGAGGCGCTCCGGCGGGCGCTCAGAGCACCGCGCCGAGGAACTCGCGCGTACGTTCGTGCTCCGGGTCCGTGAAGATCTTCTCCGGCGGCCCCGACTCGATGACCTTCCCGGCGTCGAACATCATCACGTCGTCCGAGATGTCCCGGGCGAAGTTCATCTCGTGGGTCACGCAGAGCATGGTGATGTCCGTGGTGCGGGCGATGTCCCGCAGGACGTCCAGGACCCCGGCGACCAGCTCCGGGTCGAGCGCCGAGGTGACCTCGTCGAGCAGCAGGATCTGCGGCCGCATCGCCAGCGCGCGGGCGATGGCCACGCGCTGCTGCTGCCCGCCGGAGAGCTGGGTCGGCTTCGCCGCGCAGCGGTCGCCGAGCCCGACGAGGTCGAGCAGTTCCCGGCCGCGCTCCTCCGCCTCGTCCTTGTCGAGCCCGAGCACCCGGACCGGTGCCTCGGTGACATTGCGCAGGACATTCATGTTGGGGAAGAGATTGAACTGCTGGAAGACCATTCCGATGTTCTTCCGCACTTCGCGCACATGCTTCTCGGAGGCGGGGAACAGTTGGTCGCCGTTGATGGTGATGACGCCCTCGTCGGGTTTGACCAGCGTCATCAGCAGCCGCAGGATCGTGGTCTTGCCCGATCCCGAGGGGCCGACCAGTGTGACGTGCTTTCCCGGCCGTACGGAGAAACAGAGGTCGTCCAGCACGGTGTTCGCGCCGAATCTCTTCGTGACGTTCTTGAAGCGGATCAACTCGGTGTCGGAGGCGGTCTGCGGGGGGATTCGGTCAGCGGACAAGACGACGCTCCAGGGCTCGCATGAGAAGGGAAGCCGGATAGGCGATGAGGATGAAGGCGACACCGACCACGGTCAGCGGCTCGGTGTACTGGAAGGTGGCCGCGCTCTCCAGCCGGGACTGCTGGAGCATTTCCAGCACGCTGATCCCGGCGAGCAGCGGGGTGTCCTTCAGCATCGAGATGACGTAATTGCCCAGCGCCGGCACGATGCGCCGGATCGCCTGCGGCAGGATCACCGCGATCCAGGTCCGCCCGACGGGCAGACTGAGCGCGGTGGCCGCCTCCCACTGACCGACGGGCACCGCGTCGATTCCGGCCCGGTAGACCTGTGCGGTGTACGTCGAATAATGCAGCCCGATCGCGATCGTCCCGGTGGTCAGCCCGGAGAACTGCACCCCCCACTCGGGCAGGACGAAGAAGAAGAAAAAGAGCTGGACGAGCAGCGGCGTGTTCCGGATGAACTCGGTGACGACATTGACCGGCCACCGGATGAAACGCGTCGGCGCCCGGAATCCGATCGCCCAGACCAGCCCGAGAGTGAAGGAGAGGAGCGAGCCGAGGACGAGCACCTGAAGGGTGAGGAGCAGCCCGTCCCAGAAACGTGGCATGAAGTCCGCGACGGCGGACCAGTCCCAGCTGTTCATCGGGCGCCTCCCGCAGTCCCCGGCGTACCCGGTGTCATGGTGATGCCGATGCCGGCTTTCGTCTTCCGCTCAAGCGCCTTCATGCCGCGCGTGAGGACGAACGCGAGCACGAAATAGATGACCAGCGTGATCGAGTAGATCTGCGCGCTGTCCTGGGTGGCCAGCCGCACCAGATAGGCGGCGAACGACACGTCGGCCACCCCGAGCAGGGAGACCAGCGCCGTGCCCTTCAGCAGTTCGACGAGGAGATTGCAGAACGTCGGGATCATCTCCGGTATCGCCTGCGGCAGCAGGATCAGCCGCATGCGCTGCCACGGCGTGAAATTCAGGGCGATGCCCGCCTCGCGCTGCGCCGGGGCGACGGAGTTCAGGGCGCCGCGCACGACCTCGGCGCCGTACGCCCCGTACGACAGGCCGAGGGCCAGCACGGCGGCCCACATCGGGACGAGGGCCCAGCCGAAGAGGCTCGGCATGACGAAGAACAGCCAGAACATCAGCACCAGTGCCGATGTGCCGCGGAAGACCTCTGTGTAGAAGCCCGCGAGAAAACGGACGGTGCGCGAACGGTGCGTACGGGCGATTCCCACGGCGAATGCCACGAAGGTGGCGAGCGCCGCGCTGTACAGGGTGAGCTGAACGGTGATCCAGACACCCGGCAGCACCCAGTGGGTCCAGAGGCCGGCGGTCATGCGCACAGCTCCTCTGCCGTCAGGGTGGTCATCTCCGACTCGGTGAATCCGAACGGCTTGAGAATGCGGAGCAGTTCGCCGCTCTTCTTCATCTTGTGGATCTCGACGTTGAAGGCGTCCCGCAGAGCGGTGTCGGTGGGACGGAACGCGAAACCGCCGCCGTCGACCTTCTTCTCGCCGTCCACGAGCGGCGCGAACGGCTCGGTCGCCTCGGCCCTGCGGCTGTTCTTCACCACTTCGCGCCCGGTCAGCGCCGTACCGGCGAAGACGTCGACCCGTCCCGACTCGACGGCGTTCAGCCCGGCGACCGGGTCCTGGAGAATGACGATCTCCTTCTCGGGTATCCCGGCGGATATCGCGTAATCGATCTCCGCGTAGCCGGTACCCGTGGCGAGTTTCGCCTTCGTGCGCACCACGTCCTGATAGGAGAGCAGCTTCTTCGGGTTTCCCTTGCGGACGATGAACGAGTCCAGCATCTGGTACTCGGGGTCGGCGAAAACGACCTGGCCGCACCGCTCGGCATTGATGTACATCCCGGCCGAGACGACATCGAACTGCTGCGAGTTGAGCCCCGGTATCAGGGAGGAGAAGTCCGTCGCGACGGGCTGCACCGAGCCGATCCCGAGCCGCTTGAAGATGACCTTCGCCAGCTCCACCGCCTCGCCGGTGAAATCGCCCTGGTCGTTGATGTACCCGTACGGTGCCTCGCCCGCGATGCCGAGCCGTACGGTGCGCTGCGATTTCAGCCGGGCAAGGGTGTCACCCGTCGGAACCCTGCCGCATCCGGCGGCGCCGAGCGCCCCCGCCGCGCCCAGCACCGCTGTACCCAGAAGCAGGGAACGTCGGCGTATGTTCCGATTTGGCGGTCTTTCCATGGTGTTCTCAGGTGGTGAAGCCATGGGCGCGCGGCTACCCGACTCCATACGGGTTATGCATATGGATTTGAGCCGATCTCGTGCGGCCCTCGTGCCCTTGACTCGGCGGACCGGACGAGGACGATGAGGACATGACCGATCGATTTGTCACCGTGTCGTTGGACAAGCGCGGCGTGCACTGCACCGCGAAACTCCTGGACGACCGCGCCCCGGTCACCTGCGCCGCGGTGTGGGAGGCACTGCCGCTGGGCTCGGACGTGTACCACGCGAAGTACGCGCGCAACGAGATCTACGCGCTGTTTCCGGCCTTCGCCGCCGAGGAGCCACCCCTCGAAAATCCGACCGTGACCCCGATCCCCGGGGATCTGTGCTATTTCACCTTCTCCGACACGGAGCTGGGCACGGCGTCGTACGGCTACGACGAGAAGGCCACCGCGGGCCGCCGCACGGTCGTGGACCTCGCCCTCTTCTACGAGCGCAACAATCTGCTGATCAACGGCGACATGGGGTGGATCCCCGGCATCGTCTGGGGCAGCGTCGTCGACGGCCTCGACCGGATGGCCGACGCCTGCCAGGACCTCTGGCGGGCGGGGGCCATCGGCGAGACGCTCAGCTTCCGGCGCGCGTAGGGGACCGGCCTGTGGGCGGGCGGACCGGCGGGCGGGCCGCCGGTCCGGTGGCTCAGGCGCTCAGCCGGCCGCGGGGGCCGGGATCCGGGCCGCCCCCGACTCGTACAGCGCGTGCGCCGCGCGCAGCACCAGCTCGTCCGCGTGACGCGCGGCGACGATCTGCACCCCGATGGGCAGCCCGTCCCCGTCCACCCCGCACGGCACCGTCGCCGCGGGCTGCTGCGTCAGGTTGAACGGGTACGTGAACGGCGTCCACGCCGTCCAGCGCCGCTGCCCCGAACCCTTCGGGGTCTCCACGCCCGCCTCGAACGCGGTGATCGGCAGCGTCGGCGTGACCAGCAGGTCGTACGAGGTGTGGAACCGGCCGAGCCGCCGCCCCAGCTCCATCCGCGCGTCCACCGCCGCCAGATAGTCCAGCGCGCTCCGCCGCTCGCCGTCCGCGACGATCTCCCGCAGCCCCGGGTCGAGCTCCTTGCGCTGCTCCCTCCCGAACGGCGCCACCAGCCGCGCCGCCCCCGTGAACCACAGCGTGTGGAACGCCTCCACCGGGTCGCTGATGTTCGGGTCGGTCTCCTCGATGTACGCGCCCAGCTCGGCGAGCCGGCTCACCGCCGCGCGTACCGCCGAGGCCACCTCGGGGCGCACCGCGACCTGACCGCCGAAGGACGCGGAGTACGCCACCCGCAGCCCCTTCACCCCCTTCACCCCGTCCGCCAGGGTGTCCCGCGCGGGCCGCGCCGGGGCGAGCTGCGACCAGTCCCGCCAGTCGGCGCCGCTGATCACGTCGAGGAGCAGCGCCGCGTCCGCCGCGTCCCGGGTCATCGGCCCGGCGTGCGCCAGCGTGCCGAAGGGGCTCGACGGATAGAGCGGTACGCGCCCGTACGTCGGTTTGAGGCCGAAGATCCCGCAGAAGGACGCCGGGATACGGACCGAGCCGCCGCCGTCCGTGCCGAGGGAGAGCGGCGCCGCGCCCAGCGCCACGGCCGCCGCGCTGCCGCCGCTGGACCCGCCCGAGGTGCGGGAGACGTCGTACGGGTTGCGCGTCACCCCGTTCAGCGGCGAGTCCGTGACGCCCTTCCAGCCGAACTCGGGGGTGGTCGTCTTCCCGACGAGGACCGCGCCGTGCTCCCGCAGCCGCGCGACCGCCGGCGCGTCCTCGTCCCACGCGCCCCCCGGCCGGACGGCCCGGGAGCCGCGCAGGGTGGGGCCGCCGCGCTGGAGGAAGAGGTCCTTCACCGAGACCGGTACCCCGTCGAGCAGCCCCCGCGGCTCCTGCCTGCGCCAGCGCTCCGCGGACTCCGCCGCCTGCGCCAGCGCCGCCTCGGAGTCCACCCGTACGAACGCGTTGACCAGCGGCTGCACCTCCGCGATCCGGTCCAGTACGGCACGGGTCGCGTCGACGGGGGAGAAGTCGCCCCGCGCGTAGCCCGCGAGCAGCGCGCGTGCGGTGAGGTCGGTGAGGCGGTTGGGGCCGTCCGTGGCCGGCCGGTCCGTGGCCGGCCGGTCCGTGGTCGCTGGGTCCGTGGTCGTCCGGTCCGTAGCTGTGTGATCCCTGGTGCCGCCGTTCGTCATGTGGCCTCCGATGCGATCAGTCCTGCATGGGGACGTACCCACGTTTCTTGTCCACCACGTTGGGAAGCGGCTTTCCGGCCACCCACAGCTCGTACAGATCGACGAACTGCGCGCCGAGACGGTCGCGCCAGCCGACCGTGTCACCGCTCATGTGCGGGGAGACGATCAGCCCGGGGACGTCCCACAGCGGGCTCAGCGGATCCAGCGGCTCCTGGTCGAAGACGTCGAGCGCCGCGCCCGCGATCCACCGCTTGGAGACCGCGGCGACCAGATCGTCCTCGACGACGAGCTGGCCGCGCCCGACGTTGACGAACCGCGCCGACGGCTGCATCAGCCCGAACAGCCGGGCGTCGAACATGCCGCGCGTCGCGTCGGTCAGCGGGGCCGCGCAGATCACCCAGTCCGCCCGGGTCAGCAGCCGGTCGAGCTGGTCGGCGGCGTACACACCGGGGCGCGCGGTGCGGCCCGTGACGGCCACCGTGACGCCCAGCGCCCGCAGCGTACGGGCCACGGCCCGGCCGATCGGTCCCGCGCCGACCACGACGGCCCGGCTCTCCGCGACACGCAGCCCCTCCCGGTGCTGCCAGCGGCGCCGGCCCTGGAGCTCCAGCGTGCCGGGCAGGTCCTTGGCCATGGCCAGGACGAGCCCCGCCACGTACTCGGCGATCGGCTCCTCGAAGATGCCCCGCGCGTTGGTGACGACGGTCTCGGAGGCGACCAGTTCGGGGCAGAGCAGCCGGTCCACCCCCGCGCTCGCGGTGTGCACCCAGCGGGGCCGCGCGCCCGCGCCCGGCCAGGCGTCCCGTACCGCGTCCGAGGTGAAGTCCCAGACGAGCAGGGCGTCCGCGAACGGAAGCCGCTCGGCGAGGCCGTCCGCGTCGACCGAGGTGATCCTGGCCCGTCCCGTGAGCCGGCCGAGGCGCGGCGGCGGGTCCGCCCGCAGGACGAGGAGGGTGGGTGGTGGCATGGGGAGCAGCCCTTCTGCCGGGGCCGTTGCACCAGGTGGGAGCGGTGCGCGGGCCGAGCGGGATTTCCCGTTGGAAAATTCCGTGCAACGTCTGAGATGTACTGATTGACCACGCTTGCATCTCGCTCCTACCGTCGTCAACAAGAGCACGTGCCCTGTCATGACGAGCGAGAGCGAGGGGGGCCGGCAATGGATGTCTCCTTTCTGGGCGGACCGCAGCCACAACGTGGTGTGGGTGTGGTCGCCCCGTTCGACTTCGCACTTGATCGCGAACTGTGGCGATGGGTGCCCGACGACATCTCGTTGCGCCTGACCAGGACGCCCTACGTGCCGGTCGAGGTCTCCCTCGACCTGGCCAGGCTGGTCAGTGAGCACGAGACGCTGGGGGAGGCCGTCCGGGCCCTCGGCGTCTCCGAACCCGAGGTCGTCGCGTACGCCTGCGCCTCGGGCAGTTTCGTCGGCGGCCCGGCCGGCGAGAAGGCCATGTGCGAGGCGATGACCAGGGCCGGGGAGGTTCCGTCGCTCACCACCTCCGGGGCCCTCGTCGAGGCGCTGGAGGAACTGGGTGTGAGCAGGATCGCGCTGGTCACGCCCTATACGGAGTCCGTCACGCGGGCGCTGGAGGAGTATCTGGCGGAGGTGGGGGCAGCCGTTACGGGACGCGCTTTCCTCGGGCTGACCCGGGACATCTGGAAGGTCCCGTACCGGTCGGTCATGGACATGGCGCGACAGGCAGTCGTCGGGGCCGCCGACGCGCTGTTCATCAGTTGCACGAATCTGCCGACGTACGACGTGATTCCGCAATTGGAGGCCGAACTGGGCATGCCGGTGCTCTCCGCCAACCAGGTCACGATGTGGGCCGCGCTGCGCCGGCTCGGCGCGCACGCGGTCGGCCCGTACCAGGCGCTGCTGCTCGACCGGCCGTCGCCGCAGGAGCCGACGGCGCCGACGGTGCCCGCGGTCGTCCCGGTCATCCAGATCACTCCGATCTCGCCGACCGTGCCGGTCCCGCCGCCCCTGGAGAGCGAGCCGCCGGCCGAGTCCGTGCCTACGGTGGAATCGGTGGCACCGGCGTCACCCGTCGCACCGGCCGGCCCCGGCGGGCCCGTCCCGCCGTCCCTGCCGCTGCCGGACGATACGGAAGGATGGACATGACCACCGTCGGATTCCTCTACCCCGGCCACTCCGCCGAGGACGACTACCCGCGCATCGAGATGCTGCTCGCGAGCGACGTCAGACTGCAGGTCGTCCACACCGACATCGGGGAGGACGCCCACCGCGTCGACGCGCTGCTGGAGATGGGCGCGGGGGAGCGGCTGGCGGCCGGGGTGGAGGAGCTGCGGCTGGCCGGTGCCGAGGCCGTGGTCTGGGCCTGCACCAGCGGCAGCTTCGTCTACGGGTGGGACGGCGCGCACGACCAGACGCGCGCCCTCGCCCGGGCCGCGGGGCTGCCGGCGTCGAGCACGTCGTTCGCGTTCGCCCACGCCGTACGGGCGCTGGGCGCGGAACGGGTCGCCGTCGCCGCGACCTACCCGGACGACGTCACGGAGTACTTCGGGGCCTTCCTCAAATCGGCCGGCATCGAGGTGGTGGCCGACCGGGCGAGCGGGATCATCACGGCCGCAGAGGTCGGCACGTGGGGCCGTGAGCAGGTGCTGGAGCTGGCCCGCGCGGGCGACCACCCGGACGCGGAGGTCGTGCTGCTCCCGGACACGGCCCTGCACACGGCGGGGTATCTGCCGGAGCTGGAGGAGGCGCTCGGCAAACCGGTGCTCACGGCGAACCAGGTCACGGTCTGGGAAGGGCTGCGGCTCGCGGAGCGCACGGTGCGGGAGCCGAAACTGGGCACGCTCTTCGCGAGCAGGCCGGCGCCGGCGTGACGGGGCCGTAGGCCGGGGAGCGCCCCGCAGGCCGGGGAATAAACGGAGATACCCTCCTGTTGAGTGGGTGCGCGGCGACGTGAGGTCGGCGCACACCAATCTTCATATCGACACGCACGCAGGAGGGTCTGACCGGTGGACGAGGCGAGCCGAGGCGCTACGGATCGAGGCACGACGGAGGCGGCGACAGGGGCGGCGCGGGGGGCAGCCCCGGAGGCGGCTCCGGAGACCGCCGCGGCGGACCCGATCCGGGGGACGGTCCGCGGCACCGCGCCCGTGCCCCTGTCCGTACTGGACCTGGTCACCGTGGGCAGCGGCACCACCGCCACCGAGGCGCTCCGTACGAGCGTCGAGCTGGCCCGGCTCGCCGAGAGCCGCGGCTTCCACCGGCACTGGGTCGCGGAACACCATTCCATGCCGGGCGTCGCCTCCACCTCGCCCGCCGTGATCCTCGCGCATCTCGCCGCCCACACCGAGCGCATCAGGCTCGGCTCGGGCGGCGTCATGCTGCCCAACCACGCGCCGCTGGTGATCGCGGAGCAGTTCGGCACGCTGGAGGCGTTCGCCCCCGGCCGCGTCGACCTCGGTCTGGGCCGCGCGCCCGGCACCGACGGCGCGACGGCCGCCGCGCTGCGCCGCACCGACCGGCTGAACGAGGGCGCGGACGACTTCCCGCAGCAGCTCGCCGAGCTGACCCGCTTCCTGGACGACGACTTCCCCGACGGCCACCCGTACTCCCGTATCCACGCCGTGCCGGGACCGGTCCAGGGTCCCGCGGCCCGCCCGCCGATCTGGCTGCTGGGCTCCTCCGGCTTCAGCGCCCGGCTGGCCGGGGTCCTGGGGCTGCCGTTCGCCTTCGCCCACCACTTCTCGGCGCAGAACACCATCCCGGCGCTCGACCTCTACCGCGAGTCGTTCAAGCCGTCCGCCGTGCTCGACGCGCCGTACGCCCTGATCGGCGTCGCGGCCCTGGCGAGCGACGACGAACGCGAGGCCCGCCGCCAGGTGATGACGGGTGCGCTCTCGATGGTCCGGCTGCGGACGGGCCGGCCGGGGCTGGTCCCGACGCCGGAGGAAGCGGAGGCGTACCGGTTCAGCCCGATGGAGGAGGAGTTCGTCAACAGCTGGCTCGGCAACATCGTGCACGGCACGAAGGACGCGGTCGTCGACGGGCTGAACGACCTTCAGAAGCGCACGGGCGCCGACGAGTTGATGATCACCGCGAACGCGCACGGCGGCGCGGCCAGGCTGCGCAGCTACGAGCTGATCGCGGACGGATACGGCCTGTCGGGGCGCACGTCTCAGGGGTGACATCTGGGGGCCGGTGAGGGGAACGTCGGGGTTGGATCGGGGACTGCCCTGATCCGGTGGGGAGCGCGGAGCCTCAGTCTGGAGACATGACCGAAACCTCCGAGTCCTCGTTACGTCCCTCGTCGCCGCGTCGGCTCTCCCGCCGGGCCCTCGTCGGCGGCGCGGTGACCGCAGCGCTCGCCGCAGCGGTTCCCGCGCGGGCGTACGCAAGACCCGCCCCCGGGTCATTCCCATCCCGCCCATCTCCTCTGCCTCTCCCATCCCTTCCATCCCTCCCATCCCTCAACACCAAGGCCCTGCAAGCCGCCATCGACGACCTGGAGCACCCGCGGGCGACGGGCGCGCAGCTCCGCGTCGGTGGCGCGGCCGGCCGCTGGTACGGCACTTCGGGTGTCGCCGACCTGCGCAGCGGACGGGCGATAAGGACCGGGGACCAGGTCCGGGCGGGCAGTATCAGCAAGGCATTCATCGCGACGGTCGTGCTCCAACTGGTGCGTGAGGGACGACTGCGCCTGGACGGCCCCGTCCAGCGGTATCTGCCGGGTCTGCTGCCGGCGAAGTATCCGGAGATCAGGCTCTCGCACCTGCTGACGCACACCAGCGGCCTGCCCGACGCGAGCGGCCCCGATCAGCCGGACCTGAGCACTCCCGAGCAGATCCTGGCCCACCGGTACGACCGCCTGACGCCCGCGCGCCTGCTGGCGAGGGTCACCCGTACGAAGGGGATGAAGTTCGATCCGGGCGCCAGGCAGGAGTACCGGGGGACCAACTTCCTTCTCCTGGCGATGGTTGTCGAGCGGGTCACCGGCCGTTCGTACGGTGCGGAGATCCACCGCCGGATCGCCCGGCCGCTGGGGCTGACCGGCACGTCCGTACCGGCGAGCGACGATCCGTATCTGCACGGTCCCCATGTCCATGGCTATCAGGAGATGAGCGACGGCAGGCTGGAAGATGCCACCGTCTACAACCAGTCGGCCGCGTACGGCAGCGGAGAGGTGGTCTCCACGACCCGCGATCTGGAGACGTTCCTGGCCGCTCTCTTCGCGGGCGAACTTCTGCCGCCATCCCTCCTGGAGCACATGTTCACCCTGCCGCCCCCGGAGGTGCTGATGGTCGATGGCACCCCGGCCCGCTACTCGGCCGGGCTCCAGACGGTCACGGTCAACGGTGTCCCTTTCTGGGGCAAGACCGGTGAGCGGTACGGATACAACTCGGGCGCGTTCGGGACGCGTGACCGGAAGCTGCGGATGGTCTGGTCCTACACGCCGGTACGGCGCGACGCGGAGCAGGGCCGGATGGCGGAGCGAATAGCGGCGGCGCTGACGAGCTGACGGGTCCCCGTCGCAGGGGATCGTGGCGCGGCCTTTCCGGCCCGGGGGATCAAGGGCCCCCGGGCGGCCCGTCAGGCGCCGTTCGGGCTCACCGCCGCGATCATCTCCGCGATCCGCTCCGGCGCCACCGGGCGGGAGAAGAGCCACCCCTGCCCGGTGTCGCAGCCGATCCGCTGGAGCCGCGCCGCCTGGCCCGAGGTCTCCACGCACTCGGCCGTGACCGTCAGCCCGAGCCGGTGCGCCAGCTGGATCAGCGCCTCCACGATCGTCTCGTCCGCCGGGCTCGGGTGCACCCCCTCGTCGTACCGGAACCCGCGGACGAACGAGCCGTCCAGCTTCAGCACCGAGACCGGCAGCCTGCTCAGATAGGCCAGGTTGGAGTAGCCGGTGCCGAAGTCGTCGATCGCGATCCGCACGCCCATGTCGCTCAGCGCCTGGAGCGCCTGGAGGGGGCGGCCCGCCGAGCCCATCACCGCGGACTCCGTCAGCTCCAGCTGCAGCAGGTGCGGCGAGAGCCCGGTCTCCGCCAGGATCCCGGCCACGTCCCCGACCAGGTCGGAGTCCCACACCTGGCGTACGGCCACGTTGACGCTGACGAACAGCGGCTGGGCGCCCGGGTGGTCGAGCTGCCAGCGCCGCGCCTGGCGGCAGGCGGTACGGAGCACCCACCCGCCGAGCTGCACGATCGAGCCGTCCTCCTCGGCGATGCCGATGAACCGATTCGGCGACAGGGTGCCGAACTGCGGGTGGTTCCAGCGGACCAGCGCCTCCACGCCCCGTACGATCCCGTCGGCCATCCCCACCAGCGGCTGGTACTGGAGGACGAACTCCTCGCGCTCGACCGCCGGGCGCAGCGCCGAGGTGAGCGCCTGCCGGGTCATCCGGTGGGCGTTGCGCTCCGGGTCGAAGAGGGTCCAGCGGGCCTTGCCGTCCGCCTTCGCCCAGTACAGCGTGGTGTCGGCGGCCTGCATCAGCCCGGTCGGGGTGGTGCCTTCCACCGTGCGTTCCACGACCCCGATCGACGCCGACACGGAGAGCCGCTGCCCGGCGAGGTCGAAGGGCCGCTGGAGCGCGGCGAGCACCGAGCGGGCGAGGTCGGCGAGTTGTTCCGTACCGGTGGAGTCCTCGACCAGGATCGCGAACTCGTCGCCGCCGAGCCGGGCCACGAGGTGGCCGCCGCTGCGCGTGTACCCGCCGTGGTCGGCGCACTCGGTGAGCCGGCCCGCGACGGCGGCCAGCAGCCGGTCGCCGGTGCGGTGGCCGAGGGTGTCGTTGACGGCCTTGAAACCGTCGAGGTCGAGATAGCAGAGGCCGATCCGCCCTGTTCTGCCATCCACTCTGCCGTTTCCCCGCCCGTTTCCCCGCCCGGGGCCGCGGTCGTGTCCGCGCGCGGAGTACGACGCCGCTGCCGCCGACGCCACGCCGTACGCGATGCCCGTGCCGTACGCCGCCGCGCCCGTGGCGTACGTCCTGCTGCCGTACGTCCCGCCCTCGAACGGCCCGTCGCCGCGCGCCGACGAGTCCAGCGCCGCCGCGAGCCGCTCGAAGAAGAGCGTGCGGTTGGGCAGCCGGGTCACCGGGTCGTGCTGCTGGAGATGGCGCAGCCGCGCCTGGAGTTCACGGCGGTCGCTGATGTCCGTGACCGACAGCAGCACGCGGTCGGTGTCCGGTACGGGGGCCACGGCGACCTCGGCCCACAGCGTCCGCCCGTCCGGGTGCTTGAGCCGGCGGGTGCAGCGGAAACGGGCCCGCAGACTGTCGAGGGCCTCGTGGTACGCGTGCCAGGTGCGGGTGTCGGAGGCCAGGTCGAGGAGGTCGGCGGCGGCCTGGTCGGCCAGCGCGTCGGTCCCGGTGCCGAGGAGTTCGCCGAGCGCGTCGTTGGCGTCGAGGACCGTGCCCTCGCGGTCGAGGAGGGCCATGGCGAGCCGGGAGACATGGAAGGCGGCGCGGTAGTCGCGCGCCTCGCTCGTCTCGTGCGGCGCGCGCTGCTCGGTGCGGTCGGTCTGTTCTGCGGTGGTCCGGTCGTGCCGCTCGGTGTCGTCGTCGGGGACGGCCCTGCCCACGGAGTGACGTTCCGTACGATCCATACGCTCCGTGTTCGGCGGGTGTCCGCCGCCCGCTGCCGCGACTGCCGCTGAGGGCGGCCCTTCGGAGGTTCCGCTCACGGCTCGCTCCCGCGGTGCAGTCGTGTCGTACAGGGGTGTGGTGGAGACGGATCAGCCAGAGAAAGTGTGCCGATCATAGAGGTAGGCCGGGTGGCCATTCCAGCTCCCCCGTACGGAAGGCGGCCCCGAAGAGCCGTTCCCACGGCATCGCGCGATCGTTTCTGCACGGCTGTGGCACCGGGCCACACAAAGGTGACCGGCTGTGACATCGCCGCCGCGCCCGGGGTGTCGGGCCGCCCTCACCCGCGTGGGGCAGCCCAACAGTGCGTACCACGGCAAACCGGCACAAGGTGGGGGTGGCGTGCCGCCCCGCGTCCGCCGTGCCGACAGCCGTACCCGCAGTACCCGCCGTACCGCCGTTTCCCCTGCCGTAGCCGGAGGTCGATGTGGAGCATCCGCAGCCACCCGAGGCAGTGGAGAGGCCACGGCTGCGCAGGGCCGCCGCGGCCCTCACCTCCCTCATGGCGGTCGCCACCACGTCCCTGGTGGCCGGGCCCGCCGCGACCGCGACCGCGCAGGGGCCGTGCGCCCTGCCCCGTACCGCCGCGCACCACTCCGTCGGCCTGGACACCTGGAACGACGCCTATCCCCGGCCCGTCCGCTCCCTCGACGCGGTCATGATCTTTCTCTCCTTCCCGGACTCCCGGCCGCTCGCCACCCCGGACGCCCTGGCGGCCGACCACTTCCCGGCCACCAGCCGTTTCTACGAGCGGGCCTCGTACGGCAGGTTCACGCTCCGCGCGCACCCGCAGCTCCGCTGGTTCGCGATGCCGCGCCCCTCCACCTCGTACGGGATACGGCGCGACTGGGAGCCGGCCCGGCGCACCGCCTATCTGCGGGACGCGCTGGCCGCCGCCGATCCGGAGATCGACTTCTCCCGGTACGACGTGGTCTATTTCGTGGCCGACCCGGACGCGCCGGGCGTCGACTCCGACGCCACGAAGGTCGTCAACTTCGACCAGCCGATGCGCGCCGACGGTACGGACATCAATCGCGTCGTCACCGTCTTCGAGCGGCATCCGCCCGACCGCAACGTGCTGGCCCACGAGACCGGGCACGTCTTCGACCTGGCGGACCTCTACCACCGGCCGACCAATGACAAGGGCGACTGGGACACGTACGTCGGCGACTGGGACGTGATGGGCAGCCAGTTCGGTCTGGCGCCGGACTTCTTCGCCTGGCACAAGTGGAAGCTGGGCTGGCTGGACCGGCGGCAGGTGAGCTGCGTTCCTCCCGAGGGGACGACCCTCCTCACCCTCGATCCGGTCGCCGCGGAGCCCTCCTTCGGGGGCGCCGCCGGGACCCGGCTCGCGGTGGTGCGCACGGGCAAGGACTCCGCCCTGGCGATCGAGGCGCGCACCGGTACCGGCAACGATCTGCACACCTGTACGGAGGGGGTGCTGATCTACCGGGTACGGAGCGGGAAGGCGTCCGGCGGTGGCCCGGTCGAGGTGGTGGACACCCACCCGGGCAGCGAGGCGTGCTGGGAGCGGTCGGTCTACCCGCCCCTGGCGGACGCGCCGCTGGCGGTCGGCGAGACGTTCACCGTGCCGGGGGAGGGGACCCAGGTGCAGGTGGCCGAGCGGACGTCCTCGGGCGCCTTCACCGTCAAGATCACCCCGGCCGGCTGAAGCGGACGGATGCCTGAAGCGGGCGGATGTCCGAAGCGGGCGGACGTCCGAAGCGGGCGGACGTCCGAAGCGGGCAGGCATACGGAAAAGGCCCCTCGCCGGAGCGAGGGGCCTTCCCCTGTCGGTGCGCCGCCAGGGACTCGAACCCCGGACCCGCTGATTAAGAGTCAGCTGCTCTAACCAACTGAGCTAGCGGCGCCTGCTGACGTCGTAGACCTTAGCACCCGGATCGGCGCGAAGAAAAATCGATATGCCGGAGGCGTTCGCGGAGGTCAGCCCAGGCGGCCGAGCGCGGTGCGCGCCGCCGTACGGGCCGCCCGGACACAGGCCCACAGCAGCACGTCGGGCCCCGGCAGCCACGGGTGGCGGGTGTCGGGCGCGACCAGCCAGCGCGGCCCGGACCGGGCGCCGGGGGTGAGCGGCGGTACGGTCACGGCGTCGCCCGCGCCGTGGCAGAACAGCGGCGGCGGAGCGGTGTCCCGCCCGTCCGGGCCCCGGCCGCCCCACTCCTCCCAGGAGAGCAGCGACGGCAGCCGCTGGGCGGTGCCCGGCGCCGCGAACAGCAGGGTGCGGCCCCGGTGCGTGGCGACCGGGCCCGAGCCGGGGCCGTCCCACCACAGCCGGTTGAGCATGTGCCGCCCGAACATCGCCGGCGCGCTCACCACGTCGAAGGCGGAGCCGCAGGGCAGCACGCCGGGGGTGGCGGGCCGGGCCGCCCACAGGGAGAGGAGGGAACGGGGGGAGGGGCCCGCGGACGCGAGCCAGTCCGCGCCGGCCGGGGTGACCCGGGCGGTCTGGTGGCGGCCCGCGTCGCTCAGCAGGCCGAAAAGGTCGGTGCGGCGCTCGTCCTCGCTGGGGCCGGGGCGTAAGGGGGCTTCGTCTCTTGGCCATGCGCTCATGACCGTAAGGTCTACCGGGAGTGATGAACCGATTCCCCAGAGTTTCCGGAAACCGGGACAGGACCGTCCAGAGGGGCGTAACCTGCGCCCCGGCATATGCCCGGCTGCTGCCCCGGCCGCATGTCACCGCCGGGCTGGTGACCCGCCCGCACGTCACCGCCGGGCTACTGGCCCGGCTGTGCGTCGCCCGCCAGCAGTTCCCGGCCGAACTCGACCATCTTCTTCGCGTAGTCCTCGGTCCACTCCGCGCGCTCCGCGATGTCCGCCGTCGTCAGCCGGTCGAACCGGCGCGGATCGGCGAGCTGCGCCGCGGCGACCGCCTGGAACTCCACCGCCCGGTCCGTCGCCGCGCGGAACGCCAGCGTCAGCTCGGTCGACCGGGCGAGCAGCTCGGCGGGGTCCTCGATCGATTCGAGATCGAAGAAGTGCTCGGGGTCGGCGACCGCCTCGGACGGCTCGAAGAGCAGCGGCGCGGGTCGCAGCGGACGCCGCCGCTCACTCCGCTCGGGATCCGCCATGTCAGTCCTCCTGCTCGTGCGTGTACCGGGCCCGCGGGCCACGGTCCATTGTCCCGCCCGCCGCAAGTACGCCTCAGGGGCGCCACGTGACCCGGTGCTCCGACCACTGGGCCCAGGTCGACTGCATGGCTTCCCAGCCGTCCGGGAACTTCACCGTCACCCCGAGCTGTACCGGCTCGGTGGACGGATGCTCGTCCAGCAGCTCCGCCACGCCCGCCCGGCAGACCACGACGCAGGCGTGCCGGTGGCGCGAGGCCAGCACGCAGAGCCGGCCCGTCTCCAGATGGAAGGCGGTCGCGTCCGGGCGCCCCGACAGCGGGTGCAGGACGACCGTGACATCGAACTCACGGCCCTGGAGCCGGTTGGCCGTGTCCACCGCCACACCGCTCACCCCCAGCTCCGCGAGCGCCGCCCGGACCGCCGCCGCCTGGTCGCGGTGGGCCGTGCCGACCGCGATCCGGTCCGCCGTCACCGGCACCGGCGCGGGGGCGCGCTCGCTGGTGGCCGCCGCACCCCGGTCGAGCAGCCTGCGCACCACCAGCGCCACCGCCCGTACCGCCTCCGGATCCGTCCGGGGCGTGCGCCGCGCGGGCAGCTCCAGCAGCCCCCACCCCGACGCGGCGGCCTCGTCCAGCACCCGGTCGGGCCCCGAGCCGTCGGACGGCACCCCGAACGCGAGCCGCCGGTCGCCGTGGTCCGTACCGCTGCGGAACGGGGTGTACGGATAGAACGCGTCCGAGACCAGCGGCGCCGCCGACGCGGGCAGCCGCCACGACACCGGCAGCCGGTGCTGCGGCAGCTCGGGGTTGTGCGCGAGGAGGGTCGAGACGGCGCTCGCGGACGGGTCGTACGAGAGCCCCGCCCACTGGTCCGCGCCCACCACGCTGAACGGGTCGAGCTGACCGGGGTCCCCGACGAACAGCGCGTGCTCGAAGAGCCCGGCGACGGCGAGCAGCGCGTCCGAACGCATTTGGTACGCCTCGTCGACGATGGCGTGCCGCCAGGGCTCGACACCCTGGACGTGCGCCCACTTCGCGGCCGTCGAGATGACGATGTCGAGACCGGCGAGGTCGGCGGCCTTCGCCGACTTCCGTACGTTCGCCAGCTCGTCCAGCGTCTTGTCGTACGGGTCGGGGTCGTTGCTGTGCAGCCGGCCGACGGGCAGCTCGGGATTCTTCTCCGCGAGCCGGACGACCAGGTCGTCCACCTGCGCGTTCGTCTGCGCGACCACCATCAGCGGGCGGCCCGCCGCGGCCAGCTCCAGCGCGGCCCGCACGACGAGCGTCGACTTGCCCGCGCCGGGCGGAGAGTCGACGACGACACCGCGGTGCGCGCCGTGCAGCGTGTCGCGCAGGATCGCGTCGGTGGCCCGCGTCGCGGCGGCGCCCGGGTCCAGGGTGGTGGGCTCGTTCATCGGCGGGGCTCCGGGGATCGGGGGAGGCGGTGGCGTCGGCGCCGGGTGGGACCGGGGCGGCCGGATCGGCGGCGGGGCCCGGGGCGGTGCGGCCGGGGCGGTCTCACAGGAAGTCCTCCTCGGTCACCGGGTCCGGCGCCGGTCCGGGCACGGCCCCGTCGAGCGTCCCCTCCGGGCCGGCCGGCGGGCCGCCGTGGGTCCACGGCGTCTGCTCCGGATCGGGCAGCTTCGGGCCGCCCCGCTGGTCGTGCTCGAAGAGCGTCCAGGTGATCCGGTCGCCCTTCTCCGGTACGGATCCCGGCGCGGGCTCCTTGCTCCTGCCCATGCGGTCGGTCAGCCGCACCACCAGCAGGCCGCCCTCCTCCCGCGCCGGGCCGGCCGCCTCGTACCGTACGAACTCCGCCGTCTGCGGTCTGCCGTCCAGCGAGCGGAACACCTTCACCCCCGCGCCGAGCTGCGGGCGGTCGTCGGTGCGGAGCGTGACCAGGGGGCGCGGGCTCGGCCGCTTGCTCTCGCTGTACGCCATCTCCACCTCCGTCACCTCCCCGAGGAACGCCTCCCCGGCCAGTCGGCGCCCCGCCAGCACCAGCGGGTCGTCCAGCGCCTCCTGTGCCTCCAACTGCCCCTGCGCCGTCTCCCGCGTGGCGAGCTTCTGCGCCGCCGTCACCGCGTCGTCCCTGCGGGGCTGCGGGGGCTCCCCGGCGCGCACCCGGTCGCGGTGGCCGGTGAAGGACCAGCGGTCGCGCGTCCAGCGGCCGTCGACGCGCTCGCCCTCCGGCAGCGCGCTCAGCAGGTCCAGACCGTGCCAGACCGCGTCCCACGTGGGCCGCATGACCGACTCCAGCAGCTCGCGGATCCGCCGCTCGGCCGCGGTCAGCCGGGCCAGCTGCTCCTCCGCGCCCGGCCCGTCCTCCGCCGCCGCGAGCGCGCCGCGCGCCCGGTCGTACGCCTCGATCGCGGGCGCCAGCAGCCGGTTGTCGAACGCCGGATCCGTCGCCGGACCGGCCGGCGGGCACACCAACTGCCCCTCCCCGTCCCGCCCCAGCTCCGCCCGGAGCGCCGCCTCCGCGCCCGGGATCCCGTCCGGCGGGTCGAGCCAGGCCAGCAGCGCGCCCAGGTGCTGGTCCTCCAGATGGGACTGGCCCGTCGCCCAGTGGCGGTTCAGCAGATCCGTCACCGCGAGCAGCAGCGAGGAGCCCGGCACCCGGGCGCGCTCGCCGTAGTGCGTCAGCCAGCGGCCGAGCAGCGGCACGCGCGGCGGCGCGGGGTACGGCGCGTCCGGGTCGTCCTCCGCCGTCCGCCGGAACCGCATCGACCGGCCCAGCAGCCGGACGAAGTCGACGCCCGGCCGGTTCGGCACGATCAGCTGCGGCGCGTCCGCGCACAGTTCGACCTCGACCTTGACCCGCTTCCCCGTCTCCGGGTCGGTCTCGTTCCGCTCGGCGGGCTCGATCACATCGGCGTACGCGTCCAGATGCGGCAGGACCGCCTCGGCCAGCTCGCCGAGGAACGCGAACCGCAGATCGCGGTCGCGCGGCTGCGCGACGGTCAGCAGCCGGGGCGCGTCCCGGTCCGTCCCGACGAGCGCGCCGAGCGGAGCGCCCGCCTCGCCCGCTGTCGTCAGCGGGACCAGCACGAGCGGCCGGTCGGAGATCCGGCGGTGCCGGACCGTCGTCAGTGGCTGGGCCCGCCCGCTCTCCATGGCCTCCAGCCGGGCGAGCGTACCGATCAGCGACACGGGACCGCCTCCCGGGCACCCTCGGCGGCGTCCCCGGCATCCCCGGCGGCGGGGCGCCGCGCCGCCGCCAGGGCCTCGGCCCGCAGCGCCGCCGCCCGCCGGAGCGTCGCCACCGTCGGGTCCGCCGGGTCGCCCGCCTCACCGCGGGCGGCGGCCAGCACCGCCGGGATTGTCGTCAGCCCGCCCAGCTCGCCCCGTACGCCACGGCCCAGCGCCTCCACCGCGCCGTCCGCGCGCGCCGCCGAGCGGCAGTGGAAGGCCAGTTCGCAGGCGGCCAGGCACTCGGGGGCGTACGCCGCGGAGACCGCTTCGACGGCGCTCGTCAGCTCCGCGCCCGAGCAGCGCTCCACATCGAAGGTGGTGCCCTCGGGGAGCGCCGCCGCGATCTCCTCGATCCTGGTGAGCCGCGTGAGCTGCCGGCGCGTCACCGAGAGCTGCTTGCGCACGTCGACCACGGACGCCGTCGGCAGGTTGGAGAAGTCCTTGGGGCAGACCAGCAGCACCCGGTGGCCCACCTCCGCGCCCTCGGTGCGCAGGGCGACCCGCTCCAGCGCGAGCGCGTACACCGCCGACTGCCGGGCCGCCGCGCCCACCTTCGCCGCGTCCGCCGAACCGTCGATCATCGGGAAGGACTTGATCTCCACGACCGTCCACAGGCCGTCCGGCCGCACCACCACCGCGTCCGGCTCCAGATACGCAGGTGACCCCGCGACCTCCAGGGCCAGCAGCGGATGGTCCAGCAGCGCCCACGCGCCCGCCTCCGTGGCCTCGCGCAGCGCCAGCGCCGTACGGGCCACCCGGCCCTCGGGACCGGCCGCCGACAGGTCGGGCACGAGGACCTCGCCCGGGACGGGCGGTGGCGCGGCGCCGCCGAGCCGCTCGGCGACCAGCCGCATCAGCTCCGTACCCCCGTCGGCCTTCACCTTGGCCTCGAAGGCGTTGCCGCGCATGAACGCGAACTGCGACTGTCCGAACGGACCCGGCGAGCCGAGCGCCGTCGCCAGCGCGGCCTTGTCGACGCCCGCGCCGTCGAGCAGCGCGCGGCGCCGGCAGCCGGGGTTGGCCGCGAGGGCGGCCAGCGCGCGGGCGTCGAGCGGGTGCGGCGCGACGGTGGGGCCGCGCAGCTCAGCGAGCCGTCGCCGGAGTGTCGTCTGCGGAGGAGGTGCTGGTGCTGCTGCGGGTCCGCTGCCCAGGGAATCGCTCACCCGCCGAAGTCTCGCATCCACCGCTGACAATCGGGGCCGAGCGGGCCGGACGGGCCGGGTCGGCCGCGTGTGCCGGGGGAGCGGCCCGGGCCGTGAGGGGTGTCCGTGACGGCCCGTCGGCCGGCTCCGTCCCGGCCGGCCGGAGCGCGCCCATGGTCCGTACGCGCTCCAGCGCGCGCGTCGCGGGGCGCGTCAGCAGCGCGCCCGCGCCCATCACCGCGGCGCCCGCGACCGCGTCCAGGAAGTAGTGGTTCGCCGTGCCCATCACCACCACGGTGATGACCAGCGGATAGACGACGCCCAGCCACCGCACCAGCGGGGTGCGCGCGTGCTTCCACAGCAGCACCCCGCACCACACCGCCCACCCCACGTGGAGGCTCGGCATCGCCGCGTACTGGTTCGTCATCCCGCCCAGCCCGCGCGGCGCGCTGGCCTCCGTACCCCACCAGCCGTACGAGCTGTACTGCGCCATGGTGTCGACGAAGCCGTGCCCCGCGTCCAGCAGCCGGGGCGGGCAGGTGGGCACGAGCGTGAAGCCGACCAGGCCGAGGAGGGTGGAGATCATCAGCCAGGTGCGGGCCGCCCGGTAGCGGGCGGGACGGCGGCGGAAGAGCCAGACGAGGACCGCCGGTGTCACCAGGTAGTGCAGCGAGGCGTAGATGAAGTCGGCGGGTATCCCGATCGCCGGAGTGCTGGTGAAGAGCCGGTTGAGGGGATGCTCGGCGTTGAGGAACAGCGCCTTCTCCACGCGGAGGATCGCCAGCCCGTGGCCGACCGCGGTCGACACGTCCCCGCGTGCCAGCAGCCGGCCCGCCGAGTAAGCGGCGTACACCACGACGAGGAGCGCCAGCTCGGTCCACCAGCGGGGCCGGAGTCGCGGGGGGTGCGTCGTTCTCCCCCCGGCGCGGGCGGCGCTGGCGCTGGCGCGGTACGACATCCGGGCGGTCTCCATCACGTTTTCATGCAGCTTTCGGCCGACGTTCAACCGTACGGTGTACGCGATCGACGTCTTCGGCCGGGTGTACCCAGGAATCCGCGTTCGACAACATCACCTTCGACGTAGTGAGGGACGTTGGTACGCGTCAGGAGGTTGCCCCCTGGAAGTCGCTGTTCGTTCAGGTGCGCGATGATGGAACGGCATCAATGGGAACTTCAGGGAGCATCTTCATGGCACCGCGCATCCTGCTCGCCCGGCACGGCCAGACCGCCTGGTCGCTGTCCGGACAACACACGGGCCGGACGGATGTCCCCCTGCTCGAAGAGGGCCGCCGCGGTGCCAAGCTGCTCGGCGAGCGACTGCACCGCGAACCCTGGTCGGGGCTGGCCGGCGCGGAGATACGCACCAGCCCGCTGGCCCGCGCGAGCGAGACCTGCGAGCTGGCCGGGTTCGGGGGGCGCGCCGAGGCCTGGGACGCGCTGATGGAGTTCGACTACGGCGCGTACGAGGGGATGACCCCGGCGCAGATCAAGGCGGGCCGCCCGGGGTGGCTGATCTGGCGGGACGGCGTGCCGGACGGCGAGAGCCTGGCGCAGGTCGCGGCCCGCGCCGACGAGGTCGTCGACTGGGCGCGCTCCGCGGACCGCGACGTCCTGGTCTTCGCGCACGGCCACATCCTGCGCGCCATCGGGGCGCGCTGGCTCGGCGAGGACATCGCGTTCGCGGCCCACATCCGGCTCGACCCGACGTCGATCTCGGTGCTGAGCTGGGCGTACGACATGCCGGCCATCCAGGTCTGGAACGACACCGGGCACCTGGTGGCCTGAGCCCGCCGCTCCTGACGTTCCGTCACCCCTCGGCGTTCCGTCACCCGCGGGCGTTCACCGACGCGTGGCGGTCCAGGAACGCGCCCACCTCCGGCAGCCGCCGCTGCGGCAGCAGCACCCGCGCCGCCGCGGCGAGCTTCGTCTGGATACGGGACGACTGGATGTCGTCCAGCAGGTCGAGCACTTGGTGCCCGGCGGCCGCCGCCTCGTCCGGCGCCCCCGCGCGCGCCAGGTCGGTGGCGAGTTCCGCGCGGTAGAGGGCGAGGTTGCGCGCGAAGTGCGGCTGCTGGAGGACCGTCGCGCGGTACGCGTGGCGCGCGGCCCGCGCCCAGTCGCCCAACGCCGCGTGGCACAACGCCTCCTGCGCCTCCAGCTCGGGCTCGCCGAAGAACGACATCCACTCGGGGTCGGCGTCCGAGGGCCCGCGCTCGAAGTAGCCGTGGGCCTGGGACAGCGCCTGCGCGCACCCCGTACGGTCGCCGAGCCACGCCCGGCCGCCCGCCTCCCGCAGCGCGAGCAGCGACAGCAGCCGGTGCGAGGAGAGTTTGGCCGCCGCCCGCCGGCCCGCCTGGGCGGCGCGTACGGCCTCCCGGTACTGGCCCGCGTCCCTGGCCAGGAACGAGGTGTTGCAGAAGGCGTGCGCCTCCAGGGCGGGGTCGCCCGCGATCCGCGCCGTGGCCAGCGCCTCCGCGTAGTGCGAGCGCGCCTCGTCGAAGCGGCCGGAGTCATGGGCGAGCCAGCCCACCGAGATCGACAGCTCGCCCGCGCCCGAGTAGAGCCGGTCGGCGGTCGCCCGCCGGGTCGTCGTGCCCGCGTCGAGCAGGGTGTACGCGGCCCGCAGCGGCTGGGCGGCGCTCCGGTAGAGCCCGTCGGCGCCGTGCCGGTCGTCGAGCAGCCGGATCCGCCGTACGGCCTCCTCGACGGCGTGCACCTCGGCCTCGCCGACCCGCCGGGGGGCCGGCACGGAGGCGGCGGCGGTACCGCCGGGCCCGAGGGAGGCGGCCATCGCGGAGGCGGGGCCGCTCATGATGAATGCGCGACGCAGCACGTCGCTCTCCTCGCTGGTGTCGCTGGGGTGGTTCTTCGGTGCCGGCCCGGCCGGGGGTCTCGGCGGTGGGGTGAGGGGGGCTCCGGGACCGGACGGGGGGCGGCGCTGGGACGTGACCCGCGCCGCTCTGCCGCGTACGTCCTCGCGGGCCGAGAAGCCCAGGTCACGCAGGGTCAGCCCGGGGAACATGTGCAGGAACACCCGTTCGTACGCGTAGTTGGGGCAGCGGATCTCGCCGGCCTCCACCCGACCGATATAACGTGCGTCGCACGCCACGTGTTCACCGATCTCCCGCGCGGCCCTGCGCACGGCGGCGGCGAACTCCCCCGGCGAGCGCTGTCCGCGCAGCCGGCGGAAGGCGAGGTTGGGAACTGCCCGAGACGACGTCATGGCCGAGCCCTCTCCTGGTACGGCCGATGGACGGACAGGACAGGCCCACCCTCCGCCGGTTCACGGCCGGTCACCCCGGCGCAGCAAGAACGTACCGTCCGTGACGGTGCTTATACGCAGGGTTTGGCTACAAATCGGATTTCTCGCCCACGATCCGCCATGAACTGCCATCCTTTGCGGCGGCGTTTCGCCGTAGCCGTTGACGCCGCCCCGCGTTGAACCTGACGGAGACGCTCAACGTGTCTGCTTTCGACGGGGAGGACCCGCCTTGTCGGAGTTGGAGTGGGAGGTCGGTATGGAGACCAGCCGTGGCTCACGCACGACGGCTCAGCACGCACATCACCAGGAGTCCAGCGCGCGCCCCTACGACGTCGGCGAAGCGCCCGACCTGGTGACCGTCCCGGCGCGGCAGGGGCTGGAGGCGGTGGACATCCTGCGCCGCGGCGCGGCGCCCGCCGGGGCCGTCCCGGCGGTCGGTCCCGTGCTGCACGACGGCTCCTGCGACACCCTCGGCTTCCTCGTGCCGCCCGGCACGGCGGCCGGCTGGGACCTGCCGGGCAGCTCCTGTACGCAGACGCTCGGCCGGGGCAGACGCGTCCCCTCGGAGCCGCCGGTCACCGGCTCGGGCTGGCTGCTGCCGCCCGACGCGACGGGGCCGGTCACGGATCCGGTGGTGCTCCGGGCGGCGCTGGGGGAGGCGGCACGGCTGATCGAGGCCGCCGACCGGTGCCACTGACCGACGGCGCGCCATCCGGCACCGGCACCGACCCCGGCACCCGCACCGGCACCCGCACCGGCCGTGGCCCCGGCACCCGCACCGGCCGTGGCCCCCGCACCGGCCCGGTTCTCCGCGCCGCCCGCGCCTCCCCGATAATGAGGGTGTGGCACGCAGCAGGCGGGACCGGGCGGAGGCCGTCGTCGAGAACGTCGACGCCGGTGTCGCCGAGCTGACCCCCGACCGCGAGCGCGCCCGCGCCTGGACGCTGCTGATCGACGGCGCCCCGCAGTCCCACGTCGACCTCGACGACCCCGCGTACCTCTCCTTCGCGTACCAGCGCAGGCTCGGCCACGCCATCGACCTCGTCGCCCCCGCCCAGCGGCCCCTGCAGGTCGTGCACCTCGGCGGCGGCGCTTTCACCCTCGCGCGCTACACCGCCGCCACCCGGCCCCGCTCCACCCAGCAGATCGCCGAAGTGGACGCGGCCCTCGTCCAGTTCGTACGGAAGCACCTGCCGCTGGACCCCGCCGCGCGGATCCGCGTCCGCTCCGCCGACGCCCGCGCCGCGCTCGCCAAGGTGCCCGACGGCTGGGCGGATCTGGTGATCGCCGACGTGTTCGGCGGCACCCGCACCCCCGCCCATCTCACCAGCGCCGAGTTCCTGGCCGACGTACGGCGGGCCCTGAAGCCGGGCGGCTGGTACGCCGCCAACATCGCGGACGGTCCGCCGCTCGGCCACCTCCGGGGCCAGATCGCCACCGCCGCGGGCGCGTTCGAGCGGCTGGCGCTCGCCGCCGACCCGGCCGTGCTGCGCGGCCGGCGCTTCGGCAACGCCGTCCTGCTGGCCGCGGACCGGGCGCTGCCCGTGGCCGAGCTGACCCGCCGGGTCGCGAGCGATCCTCATCCCGGCCGCGTCGAACACGGGCGCGCGCTCGCCGACTTCACCGGTGGCGCGGCCGTCGTCACGGACGCGGGCGCGAAGGCGTCGCCGCTGCCCCCGGCCGGTACGTTCGCGGACTGAATCGCGCGCACCACAGGGCCCGTCAGCGGTCGTCGAACTCCACCCTCGGCGCACTGTCGTGCCACGTACAGAAGACCGAGACCTCCCGGCCGTCCCGCGTGAACGTCACCCGGATCCAGTACTCCTCCGTCCACGCCTGCACCTGCCAGCCCGCGTTCGGCGTCGCGGAGACCAACTCGGCCGAGGTATCGCCCAGTTCCAGCACGACCCGGCCGCCGTCCACCGCATAGCTCTTCACCTGGCCGGAGCCGGCGCCCGAGCCCGAACCCGGGCCCGAACCGGAGCCCGCGGACGGCTCCGGGCTCTCCCCGGACGGCCTCGCGGGGCCGGTCACCGACTCCGTCGGCGCGGGCGCGGCAGGTGACGTACGGTCTTCCTCCGCACCCGCGGGCTCCGAAGGCGCGGCCGAGGACGCCGACGGCTCCGGCGACGGGCTCCGGGGCCGCCGCGTCGAGGAGTCCAGCGCCGAGACGTCCCGCTCCCGGACCCCGTCCACCGGCAGCGGAAGCGCGCGGGGCGGGTCGTACGCCGTCCCGGCCATGACCGTGTGCACGCCCCACCACGTCAGCGTCACCGCCGCGCCGGTGGCGAGCAGCCAGGCGATCGCGTGTACGAGTCCTCTGCGCATCGGGGCCATAGTGCACCACCCGCGCCACCCCTGTCCCGCCGGTCACCACCGTCCGTCGCCCATCTCACCACCGTCCACCGCCCCGAGCATCCTGACCCGCCCGCCTCCGCCGCCCCGATGGCGTACGGTGCCGCCCATGCCCAGTGTGCTCGTGGTCGAGGACGACCAGTTCGTACGCTCCGCCCTCATCAGGCACTTGACCGAGGCCTCCCACACCGTACGGAGCGTCGGCACGGCCCTGGAAGCGCTGCGTGAAGTCGCCCATTTCCGGTTCGACGTGGTCATCCTCGATCTCGGACTCCCCGACCTCGACGGCTCCGAGGCGCTGAAGATGCTGCGCGGCATCACCGACGTGCCGGTGATCATCGCGACCGCGCGGGACGACGAGACCGAGATCGTCCGGCTGCTCAACGACGGCGCCGACGACTACCTCATCAAGCCGTTCTCCGTCGCGCACCTCTCGGCGAGGATCGCGGCCGTGCTGCGCCGCTCCCGCGCGGGCGCCGGCGAGGCGCCGTCCCCGGGGGTGCTGCGGGTCGGCGGGCTCGCCATCGATCCGCTGCGCCGCCAGGCCGAGTTGGACGGCACACCGCTCGATCTCACCCGCCGCGAGTTCGACCTGCTGACCTTCCTCGCCGGGCGCCCCGGCGTCGTCGTACCGCGCAAGGAACTGCTCGCCGAGGTGTGGCAGCAGTCGTACGGCGACGACCAGACCATCGACGTCCATCTGTCCTGGCTGCGGCGGAAGTTGGGGGAGACCGCGGCCAGGCCCCGCTATCTCCACACGCTGCGCGGCGTCGGCGTCAAACTGGAGCCGCCCGCGGGGCGCCGTCCCGCGCGGCCCCGCAGGGAGCCGCTCTCATGAGATGGGCCCTGGTCAAGGTCTCCCTGGCGGTCACCGTGATGGTCGTCGTCGCCTTCGCCGTACCCCTCGGCCTCGTCATCAAGGAGATGGCCAGGGACCGCGCCTTCACCAATGCCGAGCGGCAGGCCGCCGCCATGGGCCCCACCCTCTCCATCACCACCGACCGCGCCGAACTGGAACGCGCCGTCGCCTCCACCCAGGCCGGCGCCGAAGGGCGGATGGCCGTCCACGTACCGGCCGGGGAGGAGGACCGGGCGGGCGCCCTGGAGATCGGCTCCCGCCGGGCCGAGCGGAAGGACCTGGAGACCGTACGGAACACCCCGCGCGCCGCCACCGCCGAGGTCGCGGGCGGCTCCGTGCTGCTCCAGCCCACCGCACTCGGCTCGGGCCGGATCGCGATCGTCGAGATCTACGTCCCCCAGGACGAGGTCACCAACGGCGTCACCACCGCCTGGCTGGTCCTCGCGGGCGTCGGCGCCGCCCTGATCGTCGGCTCGGTCGCCGTCGCCGACCGGCTCGGCATCCGGATGGTCGAGCCCGCGCGGCGGCTCGCGGGCGCCGCGCACGCCCTCGGTGAGGGCAAGCTCGGCGCCCGCGTCCCCGAGGAGGGACCGGCCGAACTCCACTCCGCCGCCGTCGCGTTCAACTCCATGGCCGACCAGGTCGTGCAGCTCCTCGCCAACGAACGCGAACTCGCCGCCGACCTCTCGCACCGGCTGCGCACCCCGCTCACCGTGCTGCGGCTCAACGCGGCCTCGCTCGGCGAGGGCCCGGCCGCCGACCAGACCCGGTCGGCGGTCGCGCAGCTGGAGCGCGAGGTCGACACGATCATCCGCACCGCCCGCGAGGCCAAGCCGCAGACCGTCGCGGCGGGGCCGGCCGGTGGCTGCGACGTCGCCGAAGTGGTCCGGGAGCGGATGGACTTCTGGTCCGCGCTGGCCGAGGACGAGGACCGTACGGTACGGGTCGCCGGCATCGGCCGGCCGGTGCGCGCCCCGGTCGTACGGACCGAACTGGCCGCCGCCCTCGACGCGTTGCTCGGCAATGTCTTCCGCCACACCCCGGAGGGCACGGCCTTCTCGGTCGACGTGCACAACGGCGAGGACGCCGTGATCGTCCTCGTCTCGGACGCCGGTCCCGGCATCGCCGACCCGAAGGCCGCGCTCACCCGGGGCAACAGCGGCGCCCGGGAGGGCTCCACCGGTCTTGGCCTCGACATCGTGCGCCGGGTCGCGGAGTCGACGGGCGGCGACGTACGGATCGGCCGCTCGGTGCTCGGCGGCACGGAGATACGGATCTGGATCGGCCTCGACGGCTGGCGCTCCCCGGACGAACGGCGCGGCCACCGGCCGCGCGGGCGAGGGCGCGGCCGGGGCCGGGGGCGCGGCAACTGGCCGCGGCTGCCGCGCCGGGGAGCGCGCACCTCCGAGGCGGCGGAGGCGTGAACCCGGGCGCCCGCCCGCGCCCGCGCCCGCCCTGCCTCCGCCCCCGCCCCCTCAGCCGACCGGCGGCTCCGGCAGCTCCCCCGTCGCCGCCACCTTCGCGTACCACCGCGCGCTCGACTTCGGCGTACGGCGCTGCGTCTCGAAGTCCACGTGGACCGCGCCGAACCGTTGGCCGTACCCGTACGCCCACTCGAAGTTGTCCATCAGCGACCAGAGGAAGTAGCCGCGCACGTCGGCCCCGTCCCCGATCGCGCGCCGTACCGCCGACAGGTGGCCGTGCAGATAGCGGATCCGGTCCGGGTCGTGGACCGAGCCGTCGGAGGCCGGCTTGTCCTCGTACGCCGCCCCGTTCTCCGTGATGTACAGCGGTAGCCCCGGCGCCTCCCGCGTGTAGCGCAGCAGCAGGTCGTAGAGCCCGGTCGGATCCACCGACCAGCCCATGTCGGTCAGTTCGCCCGGCGGCAGGTGGAAGGCGATGTCGTCCGCGCCCGGCCAGGGGGAGTGGTCGCCCCCGCCGTGGCCGTCGTGCCGCTCCGCGTCCCCCTCCTTGGCGGCCGAGACGACGGCGGGCTGGTAGTAGTTGATGCCCAGCGAGTCCAGCGGCTGGCGGGCCACCGCCGCGTCGCCCGCGTGGACGAACGACCAGTCCGTGAGCCGCGCCGTGTCCGCGAAGAGGTCCTCCGGGTACGCGCCCGCGAGCATCGGCCCGCTGAAGATCCGGTTGGCGAGGGCGTCGATCCGGCGCCGGGCGTTCAGGTCCTCGGGCGCCTGCGTGCGCGCCCGTACGCAGGCGGGGTTGAGGCTCACCGAGATCTGCGCCCGCGCCGGGAGCACGGCGCGCAGCGCCTGAGTGGCCAGACCGTGGCCGAGGTTGAGGTGGTGGGCCGCGCGCAGGGCGGCCACCGGGTCCGTACGGCCCGGCGCGTGCACTCCGGAGCCGTACCCCAGGAACGCGCTGCACCAGGGCTCGTTGAGGGTCGTCCAGCGCTCCACCCGGTCGCCGAGCGCCTCGCCGACGACCCGCGCGTACTCCGCGAAGCGGTACGCCGTCTCGCGCTCCGGCCAGCCGCCCGCCGACTCCAGCTCCTGCGGGAGGTCCCAGTGGTAGAGCGTGAGGACCGGCTCGATGCCGTGGGCGAGCAGATCGTCGACGAGCGCGCGGTAGAAGTCCAGCCCGCGCTGGACGGCGGGCCCGCGCCCGGTGGGCTGCACGCGCGGCCAGGAGACCGAGAAGCGGTACGCGTTCAGACCGAGGTCCGCCATCAGCCGGACGTCCTCGGCCCGGCGGTGGAAGTGGTCGACGGCGAGATCGCCGGTGTCGCCGTTCGCCGTCTTGCCGGGCGTATGACTGAAGACGTCCCAGATCGACGGCGTACGGCCGTTCTCCTGCGGCGCGCCCTCGATCTGGTACGCGGCGGTGGCGGTGCCCCAGAGGAAGCCCGGCGGGAAGGTCTCGGACATGGTGCGACTCCCAGTGACCGTAGGGATGGGTGGTGGGGGGTGAGATGCGGGACGCCCGGTGGCGGCAGGGGGCTCAGCCCTTGACCGCGCCCTGCATGATGCCGCCGACGATGTGCTTGCCGAACAGCACGAAGGCGATCAGCAGCGGCAGCGTGCCCAGCAGCGCGCCCGCCATGATCACCGACTGGTCGGGGATGTAGCCGCGGCCGAGCCCGGTCAGCGCCACCTGCACGGTGGGGCTGCCGTTCTGGGTCAGCGCGATGATCGGCCAGAAGAAGTCGTTCCAGGCCATCACGAACGTCAGCATCCCCAGGACGGCCATCGCGGGCCGCGCGGCGGGGAAGACGACGTGCCACACCACCCGCCAGCTGGCCGCACCGTCGACCCGGGCCGCCTCGATCAGCTCGGTGGGCAGCGCCCCGGTCAGGTACTGGCGCATGAAGAACACGCCGAAGGCGCTGACCAGGGTGGGCAGGATGACGGACTGGAGCCGGTCGGTCCAGGACAGCTCGGCGATCAGCATGTACAGGGGCACGACGCTGAGCTGCGGCGGCACCATCATCGTGCCGATGACCAGCAGGAGCAGCAGATTCTTGAACCGGAAGCGCAGCTTGGCGAAGGCGAACCCGGCGAGCGTCGAGAAGAGCACCGTACCGGCGGCGACGGACCCGGCGACCACGGCCGTGTTGAGCAGGGCCGTCCCCATGTTGGCGTCGGTCCAGGCGATCTCCAGATTCCTGAAGAGGTTCCCGCCGAACCAGAACGGCGGCGGGGTCTGCGCGAGCCGGGTGTTGTTGCGGGACGCCGCGATCGCCGTCCACACCAGCGGGAACAGCGAGCCGACGGTGAACACGGTCAGCACCGCGTAGGTGATCCGGCCGCCGTGCAGTTGCCGCCCGGCGCCGCGCCCGGCCGCTCCCCGCGCCGCCCTCCGTGCCGCCTTCCGTGCCTCTCGGCCCGGCCGCGCCGCCCCCGGGGGCCCGGACCGGGACGGTGGCTGCGACGGTGCGTGCGACTCTGTCGTCGTGGACATGTGTCTCCCTCACCGGCCCTGCGAGCTCGTGCGCAGACGGCGGCTGATCAGCCAGTTCACCGCGCCGACGACCAGCAGGATCAGGAACATCGTCCAGGCGATCGCCGAGGCCCGGCCGAGGTGCAGATTCACCCAGCCCTGCTCGTACAGGTAGAGCCCGAGCGTCTGGAACTGATGATCGGCCCCGCCGTTCGCGCCCCCGGCGCCGTTGTAGAGCAGCGGCTCACCGAAGAGCTGGGTCGCCCCTATCGTCGAGACCACGACCGTGAACAGGATCGTCGGCCGCAGCGAGGGCACGGTCACATGGAGGAACTGCTGCCGGCGCGAGGCCCCGTCCAGCGCCGCCGACTCGTAGAGGTCGTCGGGGATCGACTGCATCGCCGCCAGATAGATCAGCGCGTTGTAGCCGGTCCAGCGCCAGATGACGATCGTGGAGACCGCGAGCTGCGAGGTCCACGCGCCGTTCTGCCAGTCGACCGGATCGATCCCCGCCATCCCCAGCGCCCAGTTGATCATCCCGTAGTCGCGGCCGAACAGCAGCACGAAGACGAGGGTCGCGGCGGCCACCGAGGTGGCGTACGGGGTGAGCACGGCGACCCGGAAGAACATCGAGCCGCGCAGCCGGTAGTTGAGGAGATGGGCGACGCCCAGCGCGATCAGCAGCTGCGGGACGGTCGACAGCACCCCGATGGTGAGGGTGTTCTTCAGCGCGTTCCAGAAGAACTCGTCGCTCACCAGCCGGGAGAAGTTCCGCAGTCCCACCCACTCCATGTCGCCGGGCGCGGTCAGCTCCACCCGGTGGAGCGAGGCCCAGCCGGTGTAGAGGAGCGGGAAGAGACCGAAGGCCAGGAAGAAGACGAAGAAGGGCGCGACGAAGGCGTACGGGCTCCACCGCACGTCGCGGCGGTACCACCGGCTGCGCCGCTCCCGCCGCCGCTCCAGGCGCTCATCCCCGGGCCGGCCGGGGCTCCGGGAGCCGGGGCTCCGGCGGCCAGTGCTCCGGGAGCCGGCGGTCCGCCGGCCTGGCGCCGCGGCCGGGGCCGCGTCCTCCTCCCCGGAGGGCGCGGCGGCGGGTGCGTCACTGGCCATGGGTCACTGGTCCAGCGCGTTGTCGATCGCCTTCACGGCCGCGTTCCAGCCGTCCTTCGACGAGGTCCCCTTCTGGTCGACCTGGAGCATGCCGACATCGGCCAGGTTCTGCGCGATGATGCCGTCCTTCGGACCGAGGATCTGCACCGGGACGCCCTGGGCGGCCCGGGTGAAGATCTGCCCGATCGGCGCGTTGCCGAAGTACGGGTGCTTGGCGCCGGAGACCGCGGGCAGCGCGTAGGCGGCCTGCGAGCTGGGGAAGCTGCCCCGCTTCTCGAAGAGGACCGCCTGCTGCTCGGGCGCGGTCAGCCAGGCGGCGAGCTTGGCGGCCGCCTCCTTGTTCCTGCCCGCCTCGGGCACGGTGAGGAAGGCGCCGCCCCAGTTGCCGGGCTTCGGCGCGGCGGCCACGTCCCACTTGTCCTTGCCCGCGGCCCCGGCCTTGTCCTGGATGTAGCCGAGCATCCAGGGCGGGCAGGAGACCGTGGCGAAGGTGCTGTTCGCGAAGCCCTGGTCCCAGGAGGGCGTGAACTGCTGGAGCTTGGCGGTCAGCCCCTCCTTCGCGAACGCGGCGGCCTCGTCCCAGGCACCCTTCACCGCCAAGTTGGTCTTGTAGACGACCTTGCCGTCCCGGTCGTAGTAGCGCTCCGCCGAACTGCCGGTGATGGCGGCCAGCACGCCGCTCGCCGAGTCCACGAAGGCCGTCCCCCGGGGAGCCTTGGCCTTGAACGTCTTCCCGGCCGCCAGATACTTCCCCCAGTCACCCGCCCACAGCTTGCCCACCTCCGCGCGGTCCGTGGGCAGTCCCGCCCGGGCGAAGAGGTCCTTGCGGTAGCAGATGGCCTCCGGGCCGATGTCCGTACCGAGCCCTATGGTCCTGCCCTCCCCGGTGGTGGACTGCGCCCACTTCCACGGCACGAAGCTGTCCTTCCGGACACCGGGCGCCTTGCCGAGGTCGACGAGCTTGCCGCTCTGGGTGGCGGTGACCTCGGCGATGTTGGCGACCTCGACGGCCTGGATGTCCGCGAGCCCGCTGCCGGAGCCCAGGTGGGTGAGGAGCTGGGGGTAGTAGTTCTCGTTGCGCTCGATGGAGGTCTGCTTGATGACGACATCGGGGTGCTGCTTCATGTACTGGTCGTAGAGCCCGGCCTCCTGGAGGCCGAAGGCGCCGAAGACCCCCACCGTGAGCGTCGTCTTCCCCTTGCCCCCGACGGCCCCGCCGCTGCTCGCGCTGTCGGCACCGGCAGCGCTGTCAGGGGGAGCGTCGTCCGAGGCGCAGCCGGCCAGCGCGCCCGCGGCCAGGGTCGCGACGACGGCGAGGGCCGCGAACCTGCGGGACGGGCGAGTACGTGTACGCATGACGTCCTCCTAGTGCCACCGACGTCGCCGGCCTCCGGCCGACCGCGTGCGTGCGTCGTGCCGCGTGCCGCTGTCCGCGTTGCGAGGGGGGATCCGGCGCGGTCGGGCCACGTGCGGGGCATGTATGGGTCAGGTACGGTGGGAGCGCTCCCACAGGTGTTGTGTTGAAGCGTCGCGGGTCCCCGTAGGGGTGTCAAGGGACAGGGCTGGACTCGGCGCGGATTCATCCCGCCCGGGGAAACCCGGCGATCGGCCGGGCGGTTCCCGCGGGCTCCCGACCCGGAACGAGGCCAGGGGCCAGGAGGGCGCTCCGTACTGTTCCCGAGCCCCGGGTACGACTAAGGCCGGACCTGCTTGCGCAGGTCCGGCCTTAGTCGGTAAGGGTGAGTAACGGGACTTGAACCCGCGACATCCTGGACCACAACCAGGTGCTCTACCAGCTGAGCTATACCCACCACGACCGGTCTTCGTCGTTCCCTGACCGGCCGAGAAAAAGTGTACAGGGTCCGCGAGGGTGCTCGCACCCGCGTTGTCGTGGCCGTGACAGCGGGCCCGCGCGGGCCCGGGGCGGGCCCCGAGCGGGCGGGTGCGGGGGCGGGCTCAGAGCCCTGGGAGGGGGGTTACTCCGCGCGCAGGACGTGCTTCGCGGCGATCTGCTTCGCCGTGTCCGAGTCCGGCCCCGGCTGCGGTACGAAGACCGCTTCCCGGTAGTAGCGCAGCTCCGCGATGGACTCGCGGATGTCGGCCAGCGCGCGGTGGTTGCCGCTCTTCTCCGGGCTGTTGAAGTAGGCCCGCGGATACCAGCGGCGGGCCAGTTCCTTGACCGAGGAGACATCGACGATGCGGTAGTGGAGGTAGGCCTCCAGCGTCGCCATGTCGCGGAGCAGGAAGCCGCGGTCGGTGCCGACCGTGTTCCCGCACAGCGGTGCCTTACCGGGCTCCTTCACGTGCTGGCGTACGTACGCCAGGACCTGCTCCTCGGCGGCCGCGAGCGTGGTGCCGCCCGCCAGCTCGTCGAGGAGTCCCGAGGTGGTGTGCATCTGCCGCACCACCTCGGGCATGGTCTCCAGCGCCGCGTCCGGCGGGCGGATCACGATGTCCACCCCTTCACCGAGCACGTTCAGCTCCGAGTCGGTGACCAGGGCGGCCACCTCGATGAGTGCGTCGTCGACCAGCGAGAGCCCGGTCATCTCACAGTCGATCCACACCATTCGATCGTTCATGCGCCTTACCCTACGGGGCGCTCCGCTGGCCGGGCAGACTCGGACGGCCCGGACCTGCCGCGTAGAGGTCCGCTCCGGGCTTGCCGTGGTCCGGCAGGGCCGCCGACGCCGCCGGATGACCGGGGGCACTGGAGGCCGCCGCCGCCCGTCTGGAGTGCGCGGACGCCTGGGCGGGCACCATCGACTCCATGACTCCCGGTGGCATGGGATCGCCCTGCGGGCGCCTGGCCCGGTAGGCGGACCGGTACGCCGCCGGGGAGGAGCCGAGCTGTCGCCGGAAGTGCCCGCGCAGCGCCACCGGGGAGCGGAAGCCGCACCGGCCGGCCACCTCGTCGACCGAGTAGTCGGAGGTCTCCAGGAGCCGCTGTGCCTGGAGCACCCGCTGGGTGATCAGCCACTGGAGCGGCGCGCTTCCGGTGAGCGACCGGAACCGCCGGTCGAAGGTACGGCGGCTCATGTACGCGCGCGCCGCGAGCGTCTCCACGTCGAACTGCTCGTGGAGATGTTCCAGCGCCCAGGCCACGACCTCCGCGAGCGGATCCGAGCCGATTTCCTCTGGTAAAGACCTGTCCAGATAGCGCTCCTGACCGCCACTGCGACGCGGCGGTACGACCAGCCGGCGGGCCAGGGCCCCCGCTGCCTCCGCGCCGTGGTCCGTCCTGACGATATGCAGACACAGGTCGATTCCGGCCGCTGTCCCGGCGGAGGTCAGTACGTCCCCGTCGTCGACGAACAGCTCCCGCGGGTCCACGTGGACGGACGGATAGCGTTTGGCGAGCGTCGGCGCGTACATCCAGTGCGTGGTGGCCGGGCGGCCGTCCAGCAGTCCGGCCGCCGCGAGTACGAACGCGCCGGTGCACAGTCCGACGATTCTGGCGCCCTCCTCATGGGCACGGCGCAGCGCGTCCAGTGCCTCCGGTGGTGGCGGTGATGTGATGGACCGCCATGCCGGCACCACCACGGTGCCCGCCCTGCTGATCGCCTCCAGGCCGTACGGCGCGGTCAGTTCGAGCCCGCCGGTGGTGCGCAGCGGGCCGTCCTCCCCACCGCAGACGAGCAGGCGGTAGCGGGGAACCCCGGCGTCCTGGCGGTCGATTCCGAACACCGAGAGCGGAATGGAGCTCTCGAAGATGGGGCCGCCGCTGAAGAGCAGCACGGCCACGACTTCCCGGCGTCGACGCCCGGAAAGTTTCCGTACTGACTCCGGCACGGCGGTGGAGTCCTGGCTCATGGCGCTAAGCCCCCCTCGGTGTTCTCGTCTCCCCGTTCTTGTCGGGCCTTTCGCTCCTGCACGATTCCCCTCGGTTTTGCACGGGTCCCCAGCCGTCGATCCTCATGATCGAATCTACTGTGTTCCGTGGTGCCGGCGTGACAAGTTCTCCAACCGGCGCTATGTCGACAAGGCAACTTGGCGCGAAGCATTCGATCACGAAGCGTTCCACTCGCGAGCCGAGAGTGGAAGTGGGCCTCTCGCGCATGGCCCATCCCCGTAGGGTGCGGAAGGCCGTAGCGGTCCTTTCTTCCCTGGTGGCAAGGGGGTTGGCAGGCCATTTCATCAAAGGTTGGGCCCAAGTGCGAAGTTGGCTGAAAAGCGATGGGTTCGTCTGTGCGATGCGCCCAGTGTCCCGGCGCACCACCCTCGTACGCGCGTGAGACCTCCCGCGCCCCCTGTCCATCTGGTTGAACCCTCCACGAGTGACGGCTTCCGGACGGTCCGTACGTTCCGTACATCCTTACGTACACCGCCGTCGCGTCCGACGGCGGTCGGCCCCTCGGTGGAGCGCGCCCCACGAGGCGCCCGGGGAGGGCTCCCGGAGGGCCCGTCGCGGGCCTGTGGCGGCCTGTGGCGGGCTCGTGGGACCGCTCCCAGTATTCCGTGCGGCGCCGGCGCCCGGGGCCGCGGGGCCCCCGGAGCCGGCGCCGGGACGCTCGCCCCGGCCGCGCCGCGCCGACCGGGTGCCCCGTGGCGCGTGGCGCTCCTGAGGGCCGGGTGCCGGGAGGTGCGGGGGACGCGGGGCTCCCCGGGGCGGCGCCGTGGCCGACGGTCAACGGCGGGCCGGACCGCCCGCTCACTCGTGGGGGTGATCCCGGGTCTCCGAGGGGTGTGGCGGCACCGTCCGGGAAGCCTGTAGGGGCCACCCGGCATTGCGATCCGGCACCGCCTCGTGCATGCTCCCTGGAACGCCGCGTGTGACGCGGTGGGCTCTGGGCATGAGAGGAGTGTCGCCGTACCCTTTGGGGTATGGGGTTGGGAAGATGATTCCCGGACACA
Source organism: Streptomyces sp. NPDC088124 (assembly GCF_040685895.1). Classification (NCBI taxonomy): domain Bacteria; kingdom Bacillati; phylum Actinomycetota; class Actinomycetes; order Kitasatosporales; family Streptomycetaceae; genus Streptomyces; species Streptomyces sp. NPDC088124. Next base: position 141,348 of record NZ_JBFBJB010000024.1, read on the forward strand.
GCTCCGTCCACCCCGCCACTTGTTGCTCCTTCTCAAGAGGACTTCTTTCGCCGAGACATACATGGCCGGTCACGAAATCCCAGAACCCGCAGACCGCGAGCAGGTAGCCGATCCCCTGGCAGGCCTCCGAGCGGCGGAACAGACGCACGCCTCCTGTGATCCGGCCTTCCGGCACGGAGTGGTCGTCGGCTTCGACGGCTCGATGTCCAGCGAGCGTGCCCTCGCCTACGCCATCGGCATGGCCCGGCGCCTCGGTTCCGGCCTGATCATCGTCCATGTCGCCAACCGCCTCCCGACCACGGTCTGGGCGGGGTGCGAGCCCCCCGTCTTCGTGGACGTCCCCGACCACCGCACCGAGGTGCTCGGCCTCGAACTGGCCTGCGCGGACTACCTCACCGAGGTGCCGTGGATCCTGGTCGAGCGCGGCGGCGACATCTGCCACGAACTCGAAGAGGTCGGCGAGGAATACTCAGCCGACGCGATCGTCGTCGGCTCCACGCACGGCCTCGTCGGCCGGATCTTCGGCTCGGTCGCCGGGCGGCTGGCCCGCCGCGCGCAGCGCCCCGTCGTCGTCATCCCCTGAGAGCGGGCGGGACTTAACCGACCGGCGAACGGGGGGCGGCGTCGCCGGGCTGGGGTGCGCACCTCGCGGCGTTGTCGTCACTCACCATGGCTCCGCCATGCCTCGATCCTCCGCCTTGCGATGCACGCACCCCAGCCCCGCTCCTTCTCCCACCCCCCATTCGCCGGTCGGTCTTAGGGGATCCGCGCCACGGCGCCGCGCGGCCCCACACCCCGAGAGGGCGCGGCCTCAAACCCTGAGAAGCCGTCAACTTCCTTGCCCGCAGAGTGAATTTACTCACGCGTAGAGGTGCGTCGCGCGCCGGTGAGGGTACATAACGGTCGCTGGGACTCGGCACACCCGCACACCGTGAAGGGAGCCCCGTCGTGGACAACGACATCTCTGCGGGAAGCGCCAATTCCGCTTCAATTCTCGGCCATCTTGCACGCGGACTCATCCCGCTCGCCTTCGGCATCGGCCTGACCGGTGCCGTGGACGGCGTCACGACGGCCAGACCCTAGGCCACGACCGGCCCCGGGCCGAGGGCCGGTGCCCGGGCAAGCACCGGCCCCTTCGGAGAGCGCCCCCAGTGTGACGGGTGGCACGCGCTGGGGGCGCTCTCACGCCCGGACGGGGGGGGGGGGGCCCCCCCCCGCGCCCGCCGCGGGCCCGGCGGCCCCGCCCGCAC